>CAZMVU010000027.1:0-33900 GCA_964569295.1 uncultured Nitrospirales bacterium | reverse complement strand
TCAGTCCCGTTTTGCTTGCTCACAACTGGCATGAAGGAACCAAAACATCGGTAGTCGAAGAACTGCACCCATACTTTCCCTGGGCTGCTCGTGAATTTGGCCCGAATGCTTTGGACAACAGTGGCCACAGGGCTAAAGATCGCGCCGTTTCACGGCCCAGGCATCATGGGCGAGGCGCACCAGCGCATCGTAGTGCCAGGTATCCCGGTCGTGCAGGTATTCCAGGTAGGCAGATGGCAACGCACTGAGGCCGTTGCATGTGCCGCTCATGGCGCCGGCCATGGCCGCTGTCGTGTCCACGTCGCCGCCGCAGGCAATGGCCGTGCAGATAGTCTCCCAATAATCCTCCGGCGTACGCAGAAAGGCATAGAGACTCCACAAAACACTGGGAACCACAAAGGGGGTAATGCCCGGCCACGCGCGCTCTTCCTGTCCTGCCGAGGCAATGGGACGATGCGCCTCGTCCGGGGACAACGCAAGCCACTCCGCCATCTGGGTGAGCCCATTCACAAAGTCGTCACCATGCGGAGCTGCCAGTTCTTCGAGTTCGCCGAGGAGCTGATCGCGCTGAACGCGGCCATCGCGCACCACATGCGCTACAACCCCGGCAATAATGACAGAACCGGCGGAGCAGCGTGGGTCCGTGTGTGTAATGCGCCCCTGATCGTGCGCCGCCTGGGCCAGACGCGTCGGGTCTTCGAAAAAAATAAGGCCGATGGGTGCGGCGCGCATGGCCGTGCCGTTGCCCGCACTCGGTGGCGGCGTGCCCGCCTCCTGCCAGGGCATACCCTGTATGAGGCGATGCGCGGCGATGGTCGTGGCGCCGCCCCCGCCCACGATCCGCCTTTCCGCAAAAATAGCGGCGATGCGGCGCGCATAATCGGCAGGATCAAAACGCCGCCGGTCGACATAACTCTGCATGAGCTCCCGGGCAAGCTGCGAGTCGTCGGAGTATTGACCGAATGTGAACGGACCGCGCCTCCCTTCAGGAATACGCCGGGCGCGCAGGCAGGTGTCAACATATTCTTTGCAGGTGGTGCGCGGCTCCCCTTCGACGATAAAGCCCAGCGCATCACCCAGGCACTGCCCCAGTAAACAACCGGTAAAACGCTCTTTCTTATCCATAGGCGTATCGTAACATGAACGGCCATTCCCAGTGCCACCCAGAGCCCATCGGTCCCCGGACACAATGGGCGGCACCCCCCCGAGAAGCAGCGCCGCCCATGAAAAACGTGTGGTTGAAAAAAGCTAGCTGAGCGCTTTGCCGGCATCACCGCCAACACGCACGGTGAAACCGAGGTTGCTGCAAGTGGCGATAAGCTCCTGCAAAATGTCGCCGTAGCCGATGACGATGTGGTTGGACATGTGGGTCGCCATCAGCTCGTTACGGTCGTAACCGGGGATGTGCACATTGGCGATGGGCCAGACGGGCGTGGTCTTGTCGAGCCGCTCCTGCACCTCGTCCTGCGGCATATCGAGGACTTCGCCTGTGCCGGCGTCCATACCGAGTTCGCCATAAGCTTCCCACGCGCGGGCCCAGGTGATCGTGCCGGGCTTCGATATGCCGGAACATGTGCCGCCGCCTTTCGGGAAGTAGGAAGGCGGCTGACGGTAGACATGGGTTTTCTTCCATCCACCCAAGTGGGCCGGGGGCACACCGCCGCTGATGAGGAAAACCCACACAAACTTGTCGTCCCACTGGCGGCCCCAGCGCACATCGTGCAGCGTGGTTTCACTGGGCATGTTTTTGCGCTCGTAGATTTCGTGCATGATGAGCTGTGGAATGCCCGCGCCCAGGTCGCCCTCGTTGAAGTGCGGAATCGGTTTGCCTTTCTTGACGACCTGCTTGCTCTCCGGATCTTTCACGGCCGGCCGGTCGCCGTTGTTCAGCATGCCCTCGACCAAGTCGCTTGCCGCGCACTGCCGCACGAGCCCGAGCTGATACGGAATGCCGATGCTGCTGAGGCCGAACCGCGCCACCATCCGGTTGGCAGCCACGTACATTTTCATCTGATCGAGCACCTGGCCATGCACGAGTTCCTTCGCACCGTCTGTGCCCCAGTGGAAGTTCGTGCCCTTGCGTACGAGCCAGTTCATGTTCTTTTGCGCTTCCTGATCCGAGACGAGATCCATCTCGGCAAGCAGGTCAGACTGGTTCATGTACTCGACGGGCATGCCGGCGGCGCCCACGAGCGCCGGGTCCATGACCGCATTGAGCATGCCCATGCACCCCGGGTCGAACTGCCCCATGATCCGGCGGTTCTTCATAAAATCCGCAGCGAGGTCCGCACCGAATTTCTTGGCGGCCACCGTCAGTTTACACTTGGCGCCGTCCGTGAGGTGGTTGGTGCTGTGACGCACGTTCCGGTTATGCACCCATTCTTCGAGTTTCTTCATGAAGAAGTCGTCGTTTGTGAAGCTGTCGGTCCAAAGGCGCGCATGCTTCACCCGCAGCCGGTCGAGGGAGCCCGAGTGGTTCAAAAGCGCCACGAGCCCCGGCCATGTGCCGTCAAAGTTCGCGACGAGAAGGATGGGCCCCTTATGCGTGAGCAGCGGCCCGCATACGTGGTGCGAATAGGCCCAGATACTCAGCACGATGACGACGGGGGCTTCGGGGTCGATCTCGGAGAACACACGCGCGCCCTCGCTCTGCCGCGTGATGAAACCGTGCTTGCGCGTCTTATCGAACTTGGTGACGATGTTCGTTTTCACGCCGATCTTTTTGAAGGCCCTGGCGACCCCCTTCAGCGTCTTGTCTTGCATGGGCCACCCTTCCACGCACGCCGGATCGCGATAGTCGCCATTTGAAATGAGGTAAACCTGATCGATGTTCTTGGCCATGGCCGTTTCCCTTCCTTCTTCTTCTACGCGTTGTCCACGGATTCCTCCCCGCGTGCGCGGGCCTGTTGCACACCATCAGGATACGAGCGGCGCGGCAGAATTGCAAAACAACGAACAAACGTGGAGACAGCACACGGGTTTTCTCTCACCTTGGACGAACGCATGCACGCAAGCCCACGCACGCAAAAGCGGCGGCGAGCCACCGCCCTCCAAAGTGTGGTCAAGGGCATGGCTATCCCAGCCGCACGCGGGCCAGCGTGCTACGCATTCGCGGGGAAAGGGAAGAGTCTACACACCGAACTGTTTCAGGTGGTGTTCAAAGTGGCGTACATGCATCCGGTCCCACCCGTCTACGCCGATGTCGCCGAAAACGGGGTGCAGCGCCGGACGCAGTTCATCGGCCTGCACAAGGTTACAGTACTCTTCGAGCAACGCGTGGAGCGTCTCGATGTCGCCTTGTTCCCGCAGGGTCACGCCGCGCGCCGCCAGTTTTTTCGGCGTCTTCAAGTTCTTGGGAATCGGCACAATGCCATGCAGCACGAGCGGCGCGATCAGGTAGCGCGTGAACCAGTTGCCCATGTGGCGGGCCTGGTGCGAACGCCCCATCGAATGGCGGACAACCCACACCAGGTGCTCGATAAGTTCCGCCTTGCACATGGTCCCCCATCGCGGCGCGGCATCCGCCGGGATGCTCTCGATGCGCACAATCAGTTCTTCTACATAGTCTGTGTCCAGGTGGCGCATGGCGCGTATTGTATCGCGGCGCCGCCGCACCACGCACCCCGGACCTTGGTTACACGCTGCTTTCCCCTTTATAATGCGCACTTCAACCAACGGCCCCCGGGGAGTAAAACATCGCCATGAGCACGAAGACCCTCGAAGTTATCAATCCCTATAATGAGCAAATGGTATTCACCGCCCCCATGCTGGCCTCCGCACAGGTGGACGGGCTGGTTGCCCACGCCCGCGCCGCTTACGAGTCGTGGCGCTGGACACCGGTGAGCGAGCGGCAGGCATTGTGCCGCCGGTTCATCGCGGCCTTCGACGCAGAGAAGGAGAACATCGCGAATAACATCGCGCTCCAGATGGGCCGCCCGGTAAAGCATGCGCTGGGCGAGGTGGCCACGGCGCTCGACCGCGCGGACTACATGACCACCATCGCGGAGGAAACGCTGAAAGACGAGTACCTGCCGCAGAAGGAAAAGTTCGTGCGCTACATCCGCCACGAACCGCTGGGCGTAGTGCTCGATATCGCGGCGTGGAACTACCCGCTGCTCATCGCGGTGAATGTCATCGTGCCGGCGGTACTCGCGGGCAACGCCGTGCTGGTGAAGCACAGCAGCCGCACCCCACTTTGCGGCCGGGCGTTTGTGGAAGCGTTTGCGAAAGCCGGTGCGCCGGCGGGGCTCGTGCAGGAAGTTATCGCGGATCACCAGGTGACGGCGGAAATCATGCAGCACCCGGGCGTGAACTATGTATCCTTCACCGGGTCCGTACGCGGCGGCCATGAAATCATGCACACCACCCACGGCAAATTCATGGGCGTGGGCCTCGAACTCGGCGGCAAAGATCCGGCCTATGTATGCGCCGACGCCCCCTTCGAGTTCGCCGCCGAAAACTGCGTTGACGGCGCGTTTTACAACGCCGGCCAGTCGTGCTGCGCCATCGAACGGATTTACGTGGACCGCGCCATCTACGACGATTTTGTCGAGGCTTATGCCGCCAAAACGCTCGGCTATATACTGGGCGATCCGCTCGAAGAAACGACCTCCCTCGGGCCCATGGCAGACAAGAACGCCCCGGCATTCCTGGGCGGGCAGGTGCGTGATGCGGTGGCCAAAGGGGGCAAGCTGGTGGTGGACCCGGCCTCGTTCGACAAGCCGGCCCAGGGCTGGTTCATGGCGCCGGCGGTAGTTGCGGATGCCCCGCAGGACTGCGCGCTCATGCAGGAGGAGAGCTTCGGGCCCGTCATCGGCATCCGCGCGGTAGACAGCGAGGAGGAGGCCGTGCGCCTTATGAACGACAGCCCCTACGGACTCACGGCATCTATCTGGACGACGGACATCGGGCGCGCGAAGCGCCTTGGCCCGCAGATCGAAACGGGCACCGTATTCATGAACCGGGCGGATTATCTCGATCCGGCGCTGCCTTGGACCGGCGTAAAGGACACCGGCAAGGGCGCCTCGCTCTCACACTACGGATTCCTGAACCTCACGCAACTGAAGAGTATGCACCTGCGCGTCGAGCTGCCGTAGGCCCGCCTGCTCAAAGCGCCGTCTATCCCAAATCCTTGCGCATGTCGTAATAGCCACGGTGGCCGCTGCACCAGTACGCGATTGGGTTGACAACGTGCTTACCGAGGGTGAAGCCGAAACGTTCATAGAGCGCAATGGCCCCGGTGTTTGATTCCACAACGCCGAGGGTAAGTGCGCAATTTCCGCGTTCCCGAGCGATGCTTTCGGCGTGTTCGAGCAGGCACCAGCCCAGGCCTTTTCCCCGCTGCTGCGCGAGCACGCCGATCATGTTGATGTGCAAGTTCTTGCGCGAATGCCGCTGCCCCATTTCCATGCCGCCGAACTGCAGTGCCCGCTTCATGCCGCTGCCGAAGCCATAGTGTCCAATAAGCTGCGAAATGAGCGGCCAGACCCGGCCACGCACGGTGCGCCCGTACCCATCCACAAACACATAGCCAGCGGGTTCACCGTCTATACAGGCCAGCGTCGTACCAAGGTAGACCCCCGGGTCCCGCGCAAGCCAACCCTTCACGAACGTTACGGCTTCTGGACCCAGCACCCAAGCAAACTTGTCATCGAAAGTAGCGGCCCAGAGCCGCGCGACCACTTCGCTGTCGGCCTCCGTGGCGGGCCGGAACTGCACCTGTTCTCCCCGCTCAGCAGCCCTATCCACCATGTCATCTCCCCCATGCTCGCCCCGGGCATTTTCCCGGAACCTTTACGCGTTCAGCAGGAATCCCCGCGTGTCCTCTCTCAAAAAACATTGTGCGCTTCCTTCCATTCGATGGCCTCGCGGGCCGCATCGAGGGCACTGTAACACGGGCTGAACTCGAGGCGTTGCCGCGCCTTCATCATACTGCAATGGGGGCTGTGGCGCAGGTGGTCAAAGGTGACTGCGGCGTTTTCCGGGGCCTCGGCCTCGCACCATGCCTCCCACGACAGAAAGCGCAGACCGGGCGGCTGGTTGAACCATGCGGCCACGGCTTCCGCATAGCCGCGCAGGGTAACTGGGCGCTCAGCCACGGCGTGAAAAGCCTCCCCCTCGGCAGCGGCCCACCGCTCGATACACCGGAGAAACAAGCCGGCCACATCGGCGGCGTGTACGTGGTGCAGGGTTTCCAAGCCGAAGTTCGGAAGCGCCACCTCCTCACCCCGTGCCAACCGCCTGAACACTTCGGGATCCAGATTGCCCGCCGGGTTGATCGGCCACCAGCCCGGCCCCGTGATGTGCCCCGGATGCACCACGCAGGCCGGCACGATACGCTGCTCCTCAAGCAGGTACCGCTGGATGGCCAGCTTGTTCCGGCCGTAGCCGCATCCGGGCGTGAGCGCCTCTTCTTCCCGTGTTGGCGGTGAGGCGGTGTGACCATGCACCCAGATGGTTCCGCAATGCAGAAGCCGCGTCCCCCGCTCCGCCAGTGCCTCAGCGAGCATACGGCACGAGGCGGGCGTAAAGCAGATAAGGTCGACCACGACATCCGCCGCGAGTGCCGCCACCTCCTCGCCGAAGATACCTTCCAGTTCGGTCGTTTTCCGGTCGAGCGCCACACCGGTAACGTCGCCCCAGGCAGGGTCGTCATGGTAGGGATTGCGTTCGCCACGGCTGATGACGGTTACGTCGCATTCTGCCGCGCGCAACATGGGCACGAGCCATGAACCGATATGCCCCGTGCCGCCAATAACTGCTACATGCATGGCAGGCCGCCTTCCCCTACGGCAAATGCGTGTAGGTTACCCGGAGCATTGGGCGAAAATCCTCCGCCGCATGTTCCTTCGTGGCAAAGCGCTTCACCGTCGATCGGAAATCGGCCATTGGATCCTCTCCTTCCATTTCCCCTTCCGGTTCCGGCACACGCTCCTTGCCAAATATAAGCCAACCGTGGTTCGTGCCCGGCGTATCGAGCCACATCTGCACATCCTCTACGAGCTTGGCGCCTTCCCAGCGGTACACGCCCGCACCGGCCACCTCAGCCCGTCCACGCACGTCGGCCACCCAATCCCCGCCCGGCGAGTTCCAGCGCGTGTGCCGGTAGAATGCATGTTGCCAGGTAGCATCGCCACCGAACGCCGCCATACCATCCAACTCCTCGCCCGGCGCATCAGACTGTCCCTCACCCCACGAACGTGCTGCCCGCGCCAGGTCGATGTACTGCGGTGTGGTATCGTCGCCAACCGGTGTATGCTCCATCGTGAGCACCACCTCCAGGATATCGGCGTCGTCGCGGATATTGCCGGCTATGTCGAAATGAATTGCCCCCCGCCGGATCAGCAAATCCTCGCCGCGCCCGACAAAAAGGTACTGACCCGCGCCATTGGCAATACCGCCCGTCTCAGATTCATACAAGGTTACATCGGCCGTCGGGTGCAGCGGCACGGTCTTGGTGACCGCATCGCATCCTTCACCCGGTGGGTTGCCGACCGCGCTGACCGACACCGTGCGCATGGGCCACATGGACCGGTCGGTACCCGGCGTACCCCCACGGACACGCACGGTCGTACGGTTACACCCCGCCTCCAAGGCCCCGCTATTTACGGACAACACGACGGTAAAGCGATCATCGGGGCCAGCACTCGCGCCAGAGCGTGGTGTGACGGTCAACCAGGCCGCCTCCCACTCGATAACAAACGAGACAGGCGTCCGCTGCCCCCATATTTCCAGGGTCCACGGTGCCGGCTCACGGCTGAACGTATGCTCGGTGTCCGACAATCCAAACGGAGAGGAGTGCGGACACCCGATAAGAGCCCCACAAGCCAGCACGTGCAAAACACCCACAGCATAACGATACATTGGCAACATCTCCGGGGCTTTTCCCCGTTGTGTTTCAATTTCCCGCCGTGACCCATAGTAGCAACACGGGCACCAACGGTCATCCACCTCAAATACCATACAAACCCAGGCAGTTCTCGTTTCGTGGTGCGCAGTCTCGGGCGGTGCGCATGGACACACCTGCATGTATGAAGCAAGTACCGTTTTGTGTAAGCCGATGAACGTGCCTGTTTGGGCGCACGCCGCACAGCCGGGGTTACGGCGCCGTCCATACCCCCTCGGGTCCAAGCGGCAAGCGCCATTCATCGCGCGGATAGCGAACAGTGACCCATGGCGGGCACGATTCTTCATAATCCGGGGGCAGGTTGAAGCGGTAGGTCACCATGGCATCCGAGTGCGTTGCCGCGACGCTTTGCAGCACCCGTCCCGCCGGTTCGCGCACGAGCACCGGCAACGCACAGCCATAGCGCGCCCACGGCGGCTCCAAGTAGAAGTCGATGAACAGAACATCCGATCGCATCTCCGCATGCACCGGTGCACCCGACCAGCGCGCGACATACGCAGCACCTACCTGCGCCTTCAAGTCCTCATCATAATTCGCCCAGGAGGGTTGCGCCTCGGTGCAGCGCCGGGTCAGTTCCTCCGGCAAGACCTCACCACCATGCGTGAAGGTCCAGTAGGCGAGAAGCAGCAGGACGATCCCCATGGCCCCGGCAAGTACAATAGCGCGTTGCTTCATAGGTGCGCGTTAACGGTCGGTGTGCCGGCGGTCCACGAAGACCACACTATGCCCTTCACGCGGCTGGGCCATCTGGCGTACCTGGGCAAGCACCTCGAACATTTTCTTGGCGCTCTTGAACTGACGGTACTGCGTATGCGCCACCCCCACCGAAAGCCGCATCAAGGCGCACCTTACATCCTGTCCACGCCGGTCCCGCGCGATGAGATAGCCTTGATTCACCTCCTGCGGCGTGTACAACTCCCCCACCCGCTTGTCAAAGGTAGTGACAAGCGAGTTGCAGAAGCGCTCGTAGTCTTCCAATTGCAGCAGCGCCACGAAGTGTTCGCCGCCCATGTGCGCGATAAACGACTCGTAGACCCCGATGTTACGGGTTAGCTGGATGAGCAACTGAGACACGAAATCGAGGGCACGCTTCTGCCCGGCCTCGCCGCGCGCGGCGCAGTAGCCCTTGAAGCCGACCATGTCGATATACACCGCGGCAATGGCCGAGTCGCGCGCCAGACGATGGTTAATCTCGCGCTTGACGGCGTCGGTGCCGGGCAGATTTGTGATTCGGTTACGGCTTTCAATGGACTGAAGCAATGCGTTCAGCGAGGCGATCTTGTCCATGAGCCGGTCCAGCTTGAAAGGCTTGGCAAGGTAATCATCGGCGCCCTGCTCGAGGCCGTGGAGCACCTCGGGCTCCTCGCCCAGGGCGGTAAGAATGAGAATCGCCGAGCGATACAGTTCCGGGTCCTTGCGCAACCGGCGGCAAATCTGATAGCCAGTCACGCCCGGCAGCATAATATCGAGAATGGCAATATCAGGTTTCACCTGTTTCGCCAACTCGAATGCTCCCTCCCCCGTGTTGATCACATGGGTGGTGTGGCCTTCCGCATTAAGCTTGGTCTTTATCAGTTCGGCCAAGTCTATGTCGTCGTCAACCAGTAGAATTGTGCTCATAATTCTCCCCGTCACAGGTCCCGATTAAGGCGGATGATACTTTGTCTGTATTATACACGCACCTTTTCAAACCTATCAAACCCGAACCGTGCAGTTGAACACTTGCCAGCCATATGGTATCGTTTTAGCTTCAGTGCATCCGTACAAACAAAGGACACGAAATAACATGACGCGCGCGCTTGCCCTTTCACTCGTGGCGATCCTTGCCATAGTTGGCTGCAATTCCGAGCCGGAGCCGGAACCGGAACCTGTCGAAGAAGAACCGCCTGAACCCACGGCCGACGAGATTTTTAACGAACTGTATGGTACAGTCAAAGTCCTCTGGCGCCCCTTCGATGGCCCGCCGCTGGATGAACAGACAGTCGATCAGGCCGAGCAGGAATTGAAGTCCGCCTACTCGAAGCACAAACAACAAGACCATGAACACCTGGGTGATGCGGTCGACCAGTTGCGGCGCCGGCTCGAGGACCTGATTAGCAAAGCCGACGATACAGGCCGTTACCTGGTGGTGAAAGGCGGCATCAAAGCCTATTACGCGCTCACGCCCGGCAGCACGCGCTACGACAAGTTGGACCACCGCGCTGACGTGCTGCTCGCACGGCCGCGTGTCAAAGTGGTCGGTTTCACCACCGTAGAAGACGACACCTTCATCCTCTTCCGCGTACGCGACACCGAAACGGACGAGGTAACCATGGAAAAGGTGCGCGTGGGCGAGAAGTTCCAAAACTACCCCATCCGTGTTGAAGAAATCATCGGCGCCAATCAGCGGGTACGATTGAACTATCTGCCCATCAACGAGGACTGGGTCAAGGCCACCCCCAAAACCCGCTAACGGAGTGCAGGCGGGGCCAACGCCTTGAAGAACCATGCCAGCATCCACGATTAACCGCCTTGGCATCGGGCTTGTCGTAGCACTTGCCGCCATCGCCTATGCCAACACATTCGACGGCGAATTCGTGTGGGATGATGTGTCTTCCGTGCTGCTGCACGAACACGTGCACAATCCCGCCGATGTCTGGGAGTTGTTCAAGGAGAACCAGCATGCTTTCAGCGGCAGCGCCGTACAAGGACGTTTCTACCGCCCCCTCGTGGCGGTGTCTTTCATGGCCGACTTCGCCTTGTCCTACGACCCGGCCACCCAAGGGCCCACGGCCGATCGCCCCTACCCCGATGTAAGCCCCTTTCTGTTCCACCTTACCAATCTCGTGTGGCATACGCTGGCGGCGCTCCTTCTGTTTTTACTGCTAGGGCGCCTGGGCGCACCGCCGGCCGTGCGCATCGTGACGGCCCTCATCTACGCGGTGCATCCGTTGCACACCGAAGCGGTCAGTTACATCAGCGGGCGCGCCGACATGATGGCGGCCGCCTTCATGTTCGCGGGGCTCCTGTGCGCCCTGTGGTCCGGCGGCCTGCTGCGCCGGGCTATTGGCGCCGTTCTATGCGGACTGTGCTTTCTCGCGGGGTTCCTGTGCAAGGAATCCGCGGCTATCTTTCCCCTGTTGCTGTTGCTTGTGCTGCTGTGGCGGCCGCAAGCGAAAAACGAAGCCGAAACGAGCACCGCTGTCACCGTCTGGCTGCACCGGGCCTTGCCACTTCTGGGCATGGTTGCAGGCGGCGTGATCTACGCCGTGCTGCGCAGCAATGCCGCACTTCCGCCCGCCCAGGAAACCACGGCGGCCGGCCTCGCCACGCGCCTCATTGAGGTGGGGCAGGCGCTGGCATTTTATCTGCGCACGCTTTTCGTGCCCGCCAACCTGCACATGGAGCAAACCCTTGCCGGGACGCCCGTGTGGACCGCCGCCATTGGGTATACCTTTCTGCTTACCTGCCTGGCTGCCATCGCCGGGGCATGGCGCACCGGACACCGGCGCATTGTCCTGGCACTGGGCTGGTTCCTGCTCACCTGGTTCCCGATATCCGGTATCTTTCCGCTCAACGCCCCCATGGCCGAACACTGGATGTATGTGCCCATGGCCGGCTTCTGGTGGGCCATTGCGGAAGGCGTCCATCTCGCGGCATCGAGCACCGTGCTGCGGCGCACCGCTGGGGCCGCCGCCGCTGTGCTCATCATCGCTTACACCGGCCTGACCATAGAGCGCAACCAGGATTGGCATAGCAACGTCTCGCTCTATGAAGCCACCCTTGCCGAGAATCCGGCCACCATGCGCGTCCACTACAACCTCGCCGTCACCTATGAAGAACTCGTGGGTAACCGCGCCGGGGCACAACGCCATTTCCAGGAGGCCCTCGCGCTCGCGGGCGCCAACGCCCAACCCGACGCGATACTCTCTCTCGGCGACTTACACTTCCAGCAGCGGCGTTACATCGCCGCTTCCCTGTACTACGGCCAGCTCGCCGGTACCAGCAGCCCAGCCACGGCACCCTACCGCCCCGCGGCCATCCTCGGTCTTGGCAAGAGTTTTCTCGCGCTGGGCTATGTCCGCGAGGCAACCATGGCCCTGCAGAATGCCGCCCAACAAGAGCCCGCCTTTGCCCGGCGCGTGCGGAAACTCGAAATGGGCGCACCGCTCTAAAGCCTTCTACGGGCTTGCAACCCCGCCCACACCGCACTACAATCGCCAATGCGCTCTATTCGCGCCGAATCCGCCGCTACCGAAAGAGGGGGCCGATACGGCCAAGACCACACGGACTGAAGCCCGGACTGCACACCAGCGTGAGAGGGGAGACAACATCGTGCTCAAACACCGCCTCATCCACCCGCACATCCTCGAAGCCCTTGCCTCCGCCGGCCATGGCTCAAAGGTGCTGCTTACTGACGGCAACTACCCCGCCAGCACATGCATTGGTGAGAACGCCGCGCTGGTATACCTCAACCTCGCTCCCGGCAAACCCACCGTCACCGAGGTGCTGGATATTCTCTTGACCGCCGTTCCCGTCGAGGATGCCGCTGTCATGACGCCCGACAACGACTCGCAGCCCCCGATTTTCCAGGAGTTTCGCAGCCTCATGCCAGACATCCCCCTTGGCCAACTCGGGCGCTACGAGTTCTATGAAGAAGCCAGCGGGCCGGATACATGCCTGCAAGTGGTCACCGGCGAACGTCGTATCTATGCCAACCTGCTGCTTACCCTTGGCGTCGTCATGCCATGAGGTATAAACCGGCGCCCTTGTCTCTAATCGCAGTATTAGAAGCCGCTCTCAGGAAAAGCGCCGCGATGCACGCCGAAGCCAGCGGGCACTAGGTGCTTGCATGCGCTTATCTTCGCGCGCCTCGTATACCGCAGTCCGCTTGAAAAGGCGCCGTGGTGATTTGTTGACACCATACCGACCCCATGCTATAGTAGGTGCTGCCGACGGCGGGTGCCGTCTGCGCGTAGACATAACATCCGGAAACCATCACGGAGGTGGGTTTCATGGCCGATGAACACAAAAATCAGAACGGCGAAGGTGCTCCCGAAGAAGAAGAGGGAGCCCAGGAAGAACAGGCCGCCAGTGAGGACTCCGGGCTGGGCAACCTGCCTCCGCTCAGTGACTTCGATTCCTCCAGCGGGATCGGGTCGGACAGCGGCTTGCCGCCATTGAGCAACTTCGACGACGAAGCGGACGACCAGGACCAGGCATCGGAAGGCGGACTGCCTCCGGTGAGCGATCTGGAAACCCCCAAACCCATCGGTGGCGGTGAACCCCCCGTAAAGCCGCAGCAAAGCGAATTCGACACCGCGGCTGAGGCGCCTTCTTCCGGCGGCCGAGGCGAGGGCGGCGGTTTTCAGGATCTCGCCGCAGACAGCGACTTCTCACCCGAAACGCCGGAGATCGGCCCTGGCCCCGAACAGGAAGATACCCCCATGTTCGACAGCGCCTTTGGCGGCGCGGAAGGTGGCGGTGACTTCGACACGGGCGTCGACACACCGGCCCCCACCCAGGCCATGGAAACCCCGATGTTCGGCACCGGGGCTGCGCCTCAACAGGGCGGCGGCGGATTCGATGCCGATGCCTTCGGTGGTGGGGGCGGCGGTGGCGCTGACTTCGGCGGTGGCGCTGACTTCGGTGGCGGCGGTGGCGACTTCGGTGGGGGCGACTTCGGCGGCACCCCCCCGCCAGATTTCTCGCCTGACACCAATCTCATGGGCGAAGGCGCAGCCGCAGGCCCACCATCCGTGCCGCAGGAGCCGCCGGGCGGCGGACGTGGCGCCCTGATTGGCGCCTTCGTCATCGGCGCTATCGTGTTTGCCATCATCGGCATTCTCGCCGGGCCCTATATTTTCCCGAGCCTGCCCGTCGTGGGGACCATCCTGCCCGAGAATCCCTACGAGCAAGAGGCGAATCAGCTCGAGGCCCAGGTTCAGCAGCAAAACAGTGAAATACGCCAGCTCGAAGGCCGCGTACGTGAGCTCAGCAACATCAAGCTTACCGAAGACCAGGTAGACCTTTCGCCGGAAGCGCTGAAAGAGTTGCAGAACGAGATCGTCGATGCGCGCACGGAACTTGAAGAAGTCACCAGCGAATTGAACGCCAAGCAAACCGACCTTCGCCAGGTCGAGGACGATTTGTCCGACCTCAACGCGGAATACCTTCAGGTGCGCGAGGACTACGAGGATCTCCGCAGCGAAACGGCCATCGTCAGTGCGCAACAACGGGGTCTCGCCCGGGAAGTGGAGCGCCTCAACGAACTCGTGGGAGGCTTGGAAGAAGCCGATACGCGCCGCATCGCCACGAAGAACACGCTCTCCTTCGCAGTGGATCGCCTGTTCGTGCAGGTCCGCGAGAGTTGCCCGCTCACCCCGCCAAAATACGACATGCAGGAGCGCCTCACCTCAGTGGACCGCCTGCGCGAAAAAATTGAACAGGCCAACTACATCACCCCTGAGTTGCAACAACAATATACCGACCTGTTCACCCAGGAGATTGAGCGCTCTACGGACCAGGAATACTTCTTCGCACGCCTTATCGTGTCCGACCGCTTCGGTGCCAAACATGCCAAATGGGCCGAGTGCCTGATGAAGGGCAATTGGGCCGTGTACTACCGCACGCTCGACGGCAAAAACATCGGTATGTACACAAACGTGGGCGATGCCGAAACACCGCAATGGGGCTACCAGGAAGACCTGCCAAACACGGTGAAAAGGCAAATTGAGGATGAGGTAGTCGCAAGTCGTGCCGATAACTATGAAGAGAAGATAGCCGTGCTGGCAGAAAAGCAGTTGGCCATGGATGATCGCACGGCCCTGCAGCGCAATTTCGACGCCCTCTAACCCCCCCAGCAAGTCCTGCGGGCCACGCCGGCTTACCACCGCGCGTGGCCCGTTTTTTATCAACGCTCCCCGCTTCCACACAAGACACACCAATAGCATGGCAGTATACTGCGCGCTCTCGCTGCCTGTCCCCGCCCAACCGCACTTTTCGGTCGCTCCTGCCATTGACCGTCATGGACACGCCCGCTAGAATAGGTGCACCGTTGCGCGTGAACACAGACGAAACATTCGGGAGACGCCCTATGTCTGCCTTCGCTCCATCCCTCCCCCCCCGTGTGTACTGTGCCGCTGCCCTTCGTTGGGCACTGCGCACAGGCGTACTGGTAATACTGCTGGCCATGTCTGGCACCGCAGCCGGCGGCGGCGAGGAAGAGGGGGAAGCCAAAGCGGGCGGCGGCGCGCCACAGGCGGCGCCCTCGACCGGCACAACGGCGCCGGATGAAAATCTCATCGGCCGTTGGCGCAAAGCCCGTCCCCAGCCCACGCCGTCAGCCGGTACGGAGATGCAGGACGCTCGCGTCGAGCAACTCGAAGCCATCGGCTATCTACCCGGCACCCAGCCCGCACCCGATGCAACCGGCATAACCGTTTACGAGGCGGAAAAGGCCCAGCCCGGCCTCAACCTCTATACCTCTGGCCATGGCCCCGTGGCGATACTCATGGACATGGACGGCAACGTCGTGTACCGCTGGGAACAAGCCTTTGCCGACATCTGGCCGGATCGCCACAAGCGCATGAAGCAACCCGGGAGCAAGAGTTTCCGCCGCGCCAAAGTGCTCCCGAATGGCGACCTCATCGCCGTCTTCGGCGGCGCGGGGATCATCAAGCTCGACAAGGACTCGAACGTGATCTGGGCCAACCCCATGCTGGCCCACCACGAAGCCGACATCATGCCCAACGGCGATGTGTACACCCTTTCCCGCGCCGCTCGCATGATCCCGCGCTTGCACCAGACGAAGCCGATCCTTGAGGACTTTGTATCCGTAATCGGGCCCGATGGCCAGGAAAAGCGGCGCGTATCCATCCTCGAGTGTCTCGAGAATTCGCCGTACAAGGAGCTCGTCACCAACCGCCCTAAGCGCCGCGGCGATATCTTCCACACGAACACACTCAAGCTGCTCGACGGACGCATCGCCGGGACAGCCCCGGCATTCCAGAAAGGCCGTATCCTCACATCGTTGCTCGTGCTCGATGTCATCGCCGTGATCGACATCGACCAGAAAACGACGCATTGGGTGCACCAAGGCGATTTTCGCCGGCAGCATGACCCGCATATTCTCGACAATGGCAACTTGCTGCTCTTTGACAACCGCGGTGCACGCCCCCACTCGCGGGTCGTCGAGCTCGACCCGGCCACGTGGGAACCTGTATGGACCTACCAGGGCAGCACTACAAGGCCGTTTTACACGCATTCGTGCGGGGCGGCCCATCGCCTGCCCAACGGCAATACGCTCATCGTCGAGTCCGACAACGGCCGCGCCTTCGAGGTGACCCGGGATAAACACATTGTGTGGGAGTACCGCAGTCCGCACCGTGCCGGTGACAACAACGAACTCGTGGCCACATTGTTCGATCTCGAACGCATCCAGCCGGACTATTTCACCGGCGATTGGCTCCCGAACTTCCCCCAAGACGAAGCGGAAGATTCAACCTCGAAACAGAAGACAAGGACCCCCGCCCCATGACGCCTGCAACCCTTCTGCTTGCCCTGAGCACTGTCCTGTCCGCGCCAGAATACACAGCGGAACTCATCTTTCCCTTCGATCCGCTGCACAACCACGGCTCGAGCATCGTCGAAACACCCGGAGGCGACCTTGTCACCGTCTGGTTTCATGGAACCGGGGAACGCACCGCTGATGACGTACTCCTTCAAGGCGCACGCAAAGAAGCAGACAGCGATACATGGTCCAACACGTTCGTCATGGCGGACACCCAGAATCTCCCCGACTGCAACCCCGTGCTGTTTATCGACCCGAATCAGAAGCTGTGGCTTTTCTGGGTCGCCATTCAGAACAACCAATGGGGCGGCGCTCTGCTCAAGTACCGCACCGCCACGAACTACGAAGCCGCCGGCCCGCCGCAGTGGGACTGGCAAGACGTCATTCACCCACGGCCACGCGGCCTCGAAGTCCAATTCGCCGAAATGATCGCCAAGGCGAAAGCACAGTTCGCCCCCCTGCTCGATACCGTCGATAACCTGCGCGAACGGATAGCGGATCTCGAGCACGCCACACACGACAAATTGTCTCGCAGGTTGGGCTGGATGACGCGCATTCCCCCTATCGTTACCCAGAACGGGCGTATACTCCTCGGCCTATACTCAGACGTATTCAATTGCAGCCTGGCCGCTTACACCGACGATGCCGGACAGACCTGGTCCTACAGTTACCCGGTTCTCGACCCCCAAGTGAAACACCTCGGCAACATCCAGCCCAGCTTCGTCCAGCGCAAGGACGGCGCCATCGTATGCTATATGCGCGACAACGGCATCCCGAAACAGGTGCGAACCGCCGTTTCCACGGACAACGGCGTCTCGTGGGATGACTACGGCTGGCTCGATATCCCCAATCCCGGGTCGAGCGTTGCCGCGCTCGCACTCGAAAGCGGTGCCTGGGTGCTCGTGTGCAACGACACGCACAGTGGCCGCCACCGGTTGTCCGCCTATCTCTCAGACGACGAAGGCGCTACCTGGCCCATCAACCGGACCCTCGAAGACTTCGCTCCCAATGGCGGCTCAGCCGGCTATCCGTGCGCCATCCAAGCAAGCGACGGCGCTATCCACGTCACCTACACCTACAAGGAAACCGGGGTCACCGGCTCGAGCATCAAGCACGCCCGCTTCAATGAAGCCTGGGTGCGCAACGAATAACGCACAGACAAATGGGCCGCCGTTCACTTGGCACCTGCCCAAAAAAGTTGGGATCTTCTTCAGGTTTGAGTCGTACAACTGAGGCGAGCAAAAATGCGCAATCCATTCGGGCGCAACAAGTTAGCGACATGATGTCACGCGCGCAAAAGCGCATGGGTTGCGCATAAAAGTCAAGGGACGCAGACGGCAGCCGGGGGAACATACGCCTGCCCCGAAGGCTACGCATTCGTGCGCAGGTCCAACTCGTACAACTCGGCGAAGGTCTTCATCTGCCGGGCGAAGTCGCCGCAGTAGATAACGGGGTGCGGACCAGGGTAGATGCTGCAAATGTCGTCCACGCCGTCCATCTTCACGAGCACACGCGAGGCGCACCCGCCGGTGGGCGGACAGCTCGGCGAGGAAATGAGTTCGCCGGCCCAGGCATCCAGCCGCTTCTCATTGCTGTTGTACTTGCACAGGGTTACCCGCTCGCCCGGGGGCCAGATGACATCGAGGGCGAGGGTCTTCGGCAACTGGTGGAAGAAGGGGCGCAATGCGTAGGGTGCGTCGTCGCCGTCGGGGCCGTGCAGCTTCGTGAGGCAGGTGCAGTGCGAACCGAAGTAGTGGTTCTCCTCGGTGTCGAACTCGGGGTTGTGCTGGAACCCGCCCCGGCTGAAGAGGTTCGCGCCAAGCATGAGCGTGAGCGAGGCGTTGAGGTCATTCTCGCAACCACAGGGCACGAGTGCGCCGTTGTTGATGGCGAAGCTCAGGCACGGCTTGCGGTGCTTCAGGAACAGACACTCGATGGTAATCGCGTCGGCGTCGTGTCGGGCCATGAGTTCGAGCACAGCGGCATGGGCGCGCACGGCATCGAGGAAGGCGTTGTCCGCGAGATCGGTCACCGACGTCGCCTGCTTGCGCACGGTCTCCGCAAGTTCGCGCATTTCCGGGGTGATTTCGATGGCGTCAAAGAGGTCGTTGAAGTGGCCCGCCGGCACCCCGTGGATGGGCATGTCGAAGAACCCCTCGTGGTCATCCGCCTCCTGTTCGAGCTTGCCGGACACGCGCAACAGCCTGCTCTGGCGCATGCGGTTCTTGGCGTGTACGGCGCGCAGGCCGCGCTCGAGGGCGTCCCAGTGTTCGATGGCGTGAATGTACTGCATGCGCGGCTCGGTGCGGAAGCGCTCGGGCGGGAGCTGATGGTTCGCGCCGACCGGGTGATAAACAATGATCGGGCCGTCGTAGGCGTCGAGAATCGGGTATATCTTCTGACTGAAGCTGTTCCAGAAGTTGATGAGCAGGAGCGCCTCGGGCTTCGTCTGCCGGATGTCCGCGATAAACGCCTCGATACCGGCGTCGGTGTAGATGGCCGCATCGTCCATGCGCAGGTCGACATCGAGCCCCTCGGTCATCTCACCCAGCTTCTCCATGAATTTCGCCTGCTGCTGCTCGGGCTCGAACTGGTTGCCGGGCCAGGTAGACCAGCCGTGCTTGCTCCAGCCGTCCTCGCACTCACCGGCAACCACCACCTCCTGCGATGGGTAGAAGAACGCTCCGCGCACGAGCCCCGGCTGCTTGGCGCGCGGCATGGGCGTGAGGTTGGCGGCGGCTGCGCGCCCCTGCGGGCTTCGCGCCAGGGCCGCAAGCATAGTCAGTGCGGCGGTGGATTTCAGAAAGGTGCGGCGATCACAGTGCGTCGACATGGTGCTCATCCCTCCATGTTGGTTCCCGAGGCGAGTATGCGGCGAGCCCCCTGTTTTGTCAATGCCTGCGCCCAACAGGCAGAATGGATGCGCACAAGAAAGAAAGGACATGATCATGCTTCGCATTTTGTGTGCCGCCACTCTCATACCGCCGCTGGCCGGCATGGCCGTTGCGGAAAACAAACCCGAACGCGAACAGTGGTTCATGGACCAGGGGCTCGGCCTGTTCATCCACTGGGGGGTGGATTCGACGCTCGGCAGCGTCATCAGCCATTCCCTGGCGGGTGCGTCGGAGGCATACGCCAACCGTTACTTCGAGGAACTGCCGCAGCACTTCAACCCCGTCGACTTTGACCCGGCGCGCTGGGCCCGGCTCGCGAAGCTGGCGGGTTTCCGCTATGTTGTGTTCACGGCCAAGCACCACAGCGGCTTCTGCATGTGGGACACGGACACGACGGACTTCAACGTGATGAACACGCCGCACGGCAAGGACATCGTGCGCCCGGTGCTCGATGCGTTTCGCGCCGAGGGCATCGCCGTGGGGCTCTATTTCTCTCCCGAAGACTTCCGGGTACTGCACGAGCAGGGGCATCCCATCAGCCGGCGCCGGAGCGAGGCGCAGCCGTCAAACAACGAAGCGCTCCGTGAACGGAACCGGGCGCAGTTGCGTGAGTTGCTCACCAACTACGGCAAGATCGACGTATTGTTCCTCGATGCCTTCGACACCGAAGACGCGCGCGAATTCGCCTGGTCCATCGCGCCGGACCTCGTGATTACCCGCGGCGCCATGGAGACCCCCGAGCAAAAGCTGCCCGATGCGCCCATTCCGGGCCCGTGGGAAGCGTGTTTCACCATGGGCACGCAGTGGCAGTTCAAGCCCACCAACGAGGACTACAAGTCGGGCGCAAAAATGATCGAGATGCTCATCGAGACGCGCGCCAAGGGCGGCAACCTGCTGCTGAACATCGGTCCCACCCCCGACGGCACAATCCCGTTCGAGCAGGATCGGCTTTTGCGAGAACTGGCGCTGTGGATGTTCGTGAACGGCGAGGCGGTCTACGATATCGAGCCGTGCCCGGTCATTCGCGAGGACAACCTGTGGTTCACGAAGGCAAAGGCCTCGGATACCGTCTATGTGCACGTGACCGGCCTCGACTGGCCCTGGGGCGAACACAAGGAATTCACACTCGAGCATGTGCGCGCCACGGATGCGTCCACCATCCAGGTGCTCGGCCATGGCGGCGAAGTGCTCGAGTACCGGCCCGGCGCCAATCCCGCACCCAGCATCGACGTGACGGACGATGGTGTCGCGCTCTCCGCCGTCCGCGCGCAGCGCCTGTACAATGACAGGAAATGGCCCAACCCGGTGGTACTGAAAATTACGGACGCAGCAGTGGTCGAGTAGGGAAGAACGCAGCGGTAGATACTCGTTGCACAAATAGATGTACCCGCTCATGCTGGGTGGGCGCGCCGGTAAACATGGCGAATGATGAAAACATGCTGCCGGCATGATCCCGCGGCAAAAAAGGGTAGTTTAAGCCCTTGAAACAAAAAGGAGACCCCCATGGCGACTGCAACCCGTATGCCACACATAGAAGAATTGCTGGACGCCGAAGCCGATTCTCTCTTGAACCACACCTGCAAGACCGTGCCCAAGGAGCAACTGCACCTGCCCGGCCCGGACTACGTGGACCGGGTCTGGTATCACTCGGACCGGAACCCGCGGGTTCTGCACAACCTGCAAAGTATCCTGGACCACGGCCGGCTTGGCGGCACGGGCTACGTGTCCATCCTGCCGGTGGACCAGGGCATCGAGCATTCGGCGGGGGCGTCCTTCGCGCCGAACCCCGTGTACTTCGACGGGGAAAACATCGTGAAGCTGGCCATCGAGGGCGGCTGTAACGCCGTGGCCTCGACCCTGGGCGTGCTGGGTTCCGTGGCCCGCAAGTATGCCCACAAGATTCCGTTCATCGCGAAGTTGAACCACAACGAGCTGCTCACCTCGCCCAACACCTACAACCAGGTGTTCTTCGGCAACGTGCGCGAGGCCTGGGAAATGGGCGCGGTGGCCGTGGGCGCGACCATCTACTTCGGCTCCGAAGAATCGCGCCGCCAGATTGTCGAGGTGGCCCAGGCCTTCCACGAAGCCCATGAACTCGGCATGGCCACCATCCTCTGGTGCTACCTGCGCAACGACGACTTCAAGCGCAATGGCAAAGACTACCACACCGCCGCCGACCTCACCGGCCAGGCGAACCACCTCGGCGTGACGATTCAGGCGGACATCATCAAGCAGAAGCAGCCCACCCTCGACGGCGGCTACAAGGCCATGAACGAAGGCGGCAGCTTCGGCAAGTTCAGCGAGAAGATATATACCGAGCTGTCCTCGGACCATCCCATCGACCAGACCCGCTACCAGGTCATCAACTGCTACATGGGCCGCGCGGGGCTCATCAACAGCGGCGGCGGCTCCGGTAAGAACGATCTCGCCCAAGCCGTGCGCACGGCGGTGATAAACAAGCGCGCCGGTGGCATGGGGCTCATCTCCGGGCGCAAGGCCTTCCAGCGCCCCATGGCCGAGGGCGTCGAACTGTTGCACGCCGTGCAGGATGTGTTCCTCGAAGAGCGGATCACCGTGGCCTGACCCCCAACCCCAAACACGTACCCGCCCCGGTATTTGCCGGGGCGCTGCTTTTGTCTTTATCCCGGTACTGTCCACGACAATCCGTGGAAACCCTCATAGAAAACCCTGATTCTTTAGCCGTTTGCCGTGATGCGGCGCACACGTTTCGCCAATCTGTCCCGTGATTACGAATACCAGTGTGCGACGGGGATAGCCAGGCTGTTGGCGCCACCTTGGACTGCGGTGGCCTGCCAACGCAGTCCAAAGGGCGCCTACCTCGTGACTCATAGCGATAACGGGTGGGCCAGAACCGCTGCCAACGCCGATACCGGCGCGGCTATGAAGTATGGGAAACGGCTAAAGAATTACAGAAAACCCTGTTGTTTTCCCCATGGTGCGGTCGGGAGCCGAATGGGCTTGGGGCGCGAAGGGCCACAACAGGAGAGCCCGGCACAACGCCCCGGGAATCTTCGCGGGGGAATCCCGTACCCGCTCCCAGGCGTTACACACGTAATGGCGCCGCAACATGGGTGGTGCTCGGCGTTTGAAACCATCTTTTCTATGCACGGAAACAAACGGAGGAGCGGGAGACCATGCGCAAAGTGGCATTCATAACCGGCGGATCGCGCGGCATCGGCAAGGCATGCGCGCTCAAACTGGCGAAGGAAGGGTGGGACGTCGCCATCGCGGCCAAGACTGTCGAGCCACAGCCGAACCTCGAGGGCACCATCTACACCGCGGCGGACGAGATCCGTGAACACGGCGCCGAAGTGCTTCCCGTGCAGTGCAACGTGCGTGACGTCGAGAATGTGCAGGCCGCGGCACAGACCACGCTCGACCAGTTCGGCCGTGTCGATGCCATCATCAACAACGCGGGCGCCCTGTGGTGGCGCAATATGGACGAAACCCCGATGAAGCGTTTCGACCTGGTGATGGAGGTGAACGCCCGCGGCGCCTACGCCGTGACCGAAGCCTTCCTGCCGGCCATGAAAGAACAGAAAGAAGGGCATGTCGTCATGATGTCGCCGCCCGTCGACCTCAGCGTCGTGCCGGGACATATCGCCTACATGATCAGCAAGTTCGGCATGACCATGATCGCCCTCGGCCTCTCGGAAGAAATGAAGGACTACAACATCCGCGGCACGGCGCTCTGGCCAAAAACGATCATCGAGTCCTACGCGACGATGAACTTCAACCTGGGCGACCCCAGCATCTGGCGCAAGGCCGGCATCCTCGCCGACGCCACCTTCGAAATTCTTCAGCATCCCGGCCAGGCCAACGGCCGTGCCGTTATCGACGAGGACTTTCTGCGCGAGGTGGGATACACAGACTTCGCGCAGTATAATTGCGTGGAGGACGGCCAGCCGGCGCCGCTCGACTCGGCCCTCATGCGCGCAGCGCGGTCGTGATACGCAAGCCGGCAAGAAGGACACACCGGCATGAGCGAGCAACCACAGATCATCCATGAACAGGCGGGCGATGTGCGCATTGTCACCTTGAACCGTCCGGAAAAGCGCAACGCCCTCACCATCGAAATGGTGGATCAATTGGCGGACGCGGTGTGTGGTGTGGACGTCGAGCCGGATGTGCGGGCAGTTATCGTGCGCGGCGAAGGGGCCCTGTTTTCCGCGGGCATCGACCTCATGAGCCTGGCCAGCGCGCGCGCCCGTGCTGCCGGTCAACACCCGGGCCGCTGGCTGCGCCGTATGGCCGAACAGATGCAAAACGCCCTCAACCGGCTCGAGGCCACGGAAGTCCCTGTCATCGGTGCGCTTCACGGGCGCGTGATCGGGCTCGGCCTCGAGGTGGCGCTCTGCTTCGACCTGCGCGTGGCCGATGAAGACACCCAGCTCAGCATCCCCGAGACGCGCCTTGGCCTCGTGGCGGACGTGGGCGGCACGACGCGCCTCACCCGCACCATCGGACCGTCCCGCGCCAAAGACATGCTCATGACCGCCCGCGATGTGGACGCCCGGGAAGCGCTGGCATGGGGGCTTGTAAACCGGGTTGCGGAAACCGGCGGCGCATTGGCTGCGGCAAAGGAGCTCGCGGGCGCCATTGCAAAGAACGCGCCGCTCGCCGTGGGCATGGCCAAGCTCGTCATCGATCAGGGCGACGGTCTTGACCGCATGACGCAGATGACGCTCGAACGCTGGGCGCAGAGCCAACTCGTGACCACGGAGGACATGGCAGAGGCGATGACGGCCTTCATGGAGAAGCGCACCCCGGACTTCAAGGGCCGCTGACGGCCATGGCGGGGGAAGATAAGGCGGGCGGCAATGTCGCACTCATCGGCATGCCGGGGGCGGGTAAGAGCACGGTCGGGGTGTTGCTGGCGAAGGCCCTGGGCATGGGGTTCCTGGACACCGATGTGCTCCTTCAGGCACGTGCGGGTCGTACGCTGCCCGAGATCATCGAGGCGGAAGGGCCAACGGCGTTTCTCGAGACGGAAGCGGGTTGCGTTCGTGAACTCGCTGTTCGCGGCCATGTCATCGCGACCGGCGGCAGCGTGGTGCTGAACACGTCGGCAATGAATCACCTGAGCGCCATCAGCACCATCGTTTACCTCGAGGTTGCCCTCGAGGTGCTCCGCGAACGCTTCGAGAATCCGGTCAGCCGTGGGGTCGTGCGGCGGCGGGGCCAGGGTCTCGCGGCGCTGTACGCCGAACGCCTCCCCTACTACCGGCACTATGCCGGCGCCACCGTCGACTGCTCTCACTTGTCCCACACGGAGGCGGTCGCCGCCGTGCGTGCATGCCTGCACAGTGCGTCAGGATGAGTGCGGATTATCCGCTTCCGGCGGGGGCGCCATATTTCCGTAAGAATGCGAGCAGGCGCTCTGTGCGATATAATCCCCGTACAGAGGGGCCAACTCTCGCAAATGCAGATCGATGGCATGCGAAATCCCCTGGGCAAACACATCCAGCAACACCAGGGCATTGAGGTTCGCGTCGCCGCCGGGAAGTTCACGCAGGCGCCGAGCCAACGAGAGGTTGACAAAGTGGATGCGCTTATAGGCCTCGCGCAGGCCGTCGAGGTCGAAAATCGTTTCCTGGCCGTTGCGCTGGCGAAAATACTCGCCCAGAAAATAGGTGCCTGCCACACGAAACATGTTTTCCTGGCGCGTCGCGAAAGGAAGGTGAAAGCGCGCCAAGGGCTTTAACAGCGCCAGACAAGGACAGCCGCTGGTGGCCATGAGCAGGCCGAGCAGGGAACTGAGTACATGCTGCACCGAGGTCCGCCGCACGTAGGTTCGCTCCGGGGTTTCCACATGCGCCGTCACTTGCGTGTACGAAAGCAGCGCCGCGCAGTGTTCGGTCAACTCGAGCAAAGACAACGCAGCGGGGCAGCATTCCTCGCTGTCCGCGACACCGCAAAGCTCCCGCTCTTCACCATAGATAAAGGTCCATGGGGGTGGATTCACCGGCTCGGGCCGGATTTGCTCCAGGGTATCCGGATCCAGGCGAACATCGAAACGGTACACCTC
The DNA here is from genome assembly GCA_964569295.1 of uncultured Nitrospirales bacterium. Taxonomy (GTDB): domain Bacteria; phylum Hydrogenedentota; class Hydrogenedentia; order Hydrogenedentales; family JAGMZX01; genus CAZMVU01. Next base: position 8,500 of record CAZMVU010000027.1, on the reverse strand, counting down.
ACCGTCGTCGCACTCCAGAGTATAACGAATAAGAATGGGTGAACGTGGCATGGTTCCTCCCATCTCGGCCAGCGCCGAGCAAGCGCCCTCACCGTGATTTTTCAATCTCGTCCAATGTTACAATGCCCATTTCCAGCCAACGGTACCGTTGCGCCAGGACATTGTCCCCCACTGTGGTTTTCTTACAATCGTCATTATACCAGAGCCGGCGGAACAGTTCACCTATTTGGGCGCGCCCATTCCGGCACAGCATATCCGCCATTTCCCGCGCCGCCTCCGCTTCCGGCAGCCCCGCATCCGCCATGGTCTGCGCCCGGGAACAGGCAGCCGCCATGACATATAACGTCATAACGATATCCACACAGCGAAAAAGGAATGCTTGCTTGTGTTCCAATTTGGCCTGGTAGCGCACCATCCCGTGGAAAGCCTGGCGGGCCAGCTTGCGGGAACTGCGCTCGACAAAGCGGAGATGCGTAGCCAGCGGTCCGAAGCGCCGAAACCCGAAATACCCATACAAACCGACATACCTGGACGGATACCACCAGCTATAGAAGCCGATAACCTGGGGAAGTGCCGTCAATTTATCGCTCAGCGGCGCCTGCCTCAGCACCAGGGACCCCGCCACCTCGAGGTGTTTGTCCACTGCCTCGCGCGCCATGAGCAGGTGCATGATCTCGCTGGAACCCTCGAATATGCGCGCCACGCGCCAGTCGCGCATGAGCCGCTCGACGGGCATGGGGCGCTCGCCGCGTGCGAGAAGCGAGGTCTCCTTCTCGTAGCCCCGGCCACCGCGAATCTGCATGACATCATCAAGGATTTCCCACGCCCGGCTGGTGTTCCACTCCTTGGCGGCCGCGGCTTCGAGGCGAATATCGTGCTTCTTGCCGTCGCAGAGTTGGCAGGCGAGCTCGATGGCAGACTCCATGCCGAAGACCGTGGCGGCTATATCGGCGAGTTTGTGGCTGATGATTTCGTGTTTCCCGATGGCTTTACCCCATTGCACCCGCTCGGCAGCCCAGGTGCGCGCGACCTCGAGGCCTTTCTTCGCGGCGCCCACTGCCGCATAGGGTACGGAGAGACGGCCAGTATTCAAGGCCGTCAGCGCGATACGCAGCCCCTTGCCTTCCTGGCCGATGAGGTTGGCCTTGGGCACACGCACATCCGTAAACTTTATGACCCCATTCTGCAGTGCGCTCATGCCCATGAACCGGCAACGGTGCGTAACCTCGACACCGGGCCATTCCGTCTCGACGATGACGGCGCTGAGCTTGCCGGTATCCGGGTGCCGCGCCACGACCACCAACAGCTTTGCCACGGTACCGTTCGTACACCACAGCTTCTCGCCGTTCAGGAGCCAGGCGTCACCCTCCGGGGTTTCCGCCAACGTCGCCGATACGCGCGCGGGGTCACTGCCGACGTCCGTCTCGGTGAGTGCGAAGGCGGACACATCGCCATTCGCACAACGCCGCAGGTAATGCTCTTTCTGATCTTCCGTGCCGAACAACTTGATGCACTCGGGCACCCCGACCGACTGGTGCGGCGACATGAAGCCGAAGATGCTTCCCTCATGACTCGCGGCCAGCATGCTCGTGCGGGCGTACTCCCTCTTCGTGAGGCCCTGCCCGCCAAACTCAGACGGTATATTGAGGCCCAGGGCGCCTATCTCGGCCAGCCGCTCGATGACATCCTCGGGGAACTCGCCCGTCGCGTCGATCTCGAGCGGGTCGAGCCCGTTGAGCAGGTAGTCCCGCAGCCGGTCCCACAGCGCCACGTACTCCGGCCGTTCCGCCTCCCCCACCCCGGGAAACGGATAGATGTATTCCAGGTGGAAATCGCCCAGAAACAAGCCCCGCACAAAACCTGGCTTCTCCCAAGCGGCTTCCCGGGCGCTCTCCGCCATTTCCCGCGCTTCGATTTCCGATGCGTTGTGGTTGGTGTTTTTGGCCATAGCCGCCTCGCATTCCTTTTCGTGTTAGCGTAGGTTAAAACAAGGCGATGTGCGATGTCTACGAAAAACCGGCGGAATGAATCCCCGGGAGGGCGAGCCACGAAGAGAATCACAAAGGGCAAAACGTAGCGTGTGTGGCGCGATCCCGCCGGCCAGGCTTACAAGGCGACACACTGGCCTGAGCGCAACGCACCATCTTCAACCAATCAGACGGATCAGACCGATCGGACCGATCCGTCGGACTCTCCATTTGCCGTGCTGATTTCCTTGTTGGCGCCCCGGTGCAATCGGCGCTATACTCTGGCCCGTTTCCCGCAATAACAACCCCGTTTGGAGGAGTGGCGCCATGAAGCATTTGGCCGACCGCATGAACAACATAGACGCCAGCGGCATCCGCAAGGTGTTCGCCCTGGCCGCAAAGATGACCAACCCCATCAACCTGTCCATCGGCCAACCGGACTACGACGTGGATGAGGCGGTGAAGGAAGTGGCGGTGGACAGTATTCGCGCGGGGTTCAATTCGTACACGCAGACCTGGGGCACAGAGGAACTGCGCGAGGCGGTGTCGGCCTATTACGAGCGTAAGTTCGGCACGGCGCTCGAGAATGTCATGATCACGGGCGGGGTCTCGGGCGGGCTGTTCCTCTCGCTGCTGGCAACGGTGAACCCCGGGGACGAGGTGGTCTTCGCGGACCCGTACTTCGTGATGTACAAGCACCTGGTGGCGCTGCTGGGCGGCGTGCCCGTGCCGGTGGACACCTACCCGGATTTCCGGCTGAAGCCCGAGGCCCTCGAGGCGGCCATCACCCCCAGGACCAAGACGCTCATCGTGAACTCGCCGTCGAACCCGACCGGCGTGAGCATGACGCGCGAGGAACTGGCGGCCGTGGCCGATGTCGCGCGCAAGCACGGCCTGCTGGTCATCTCGGACGAAATCTACGAGTCGCTCATGTACGATCGGGCCCCGTCGACCATGGCCGGGCTCTACGAGAACACGGTCATCCTCAACGGCTTCAGCAAGAACGCCGCCATGACCGGCTGGCGCGTGGGGTTTGCCGCCGGGCCGGAGGAACTCATCCAGGCGATGAACACGCTCCAACAGTACACCTTCGTGTGTGCGCCGTCGTTCGCGCAGAAGGCGGCAGTAAAAGCCCTCGAGGCAGACATGACACCGAAGGTCGAGGCGTACCGGCGCAAGCGCGATATCGTGTTCAACGGGCTCAGGGAGATCACCGAGGTCACCATGCCCGACGGCGCGTTCTACATCTTCCCGAAGGCCCCTGGCGGCGACGGCGACGCCTTCGTGCGCACGGCCATCGAGAACAATGTGCTCATTATCCCCGGCAGCGTCTTCAGCGACAGGGCGACCCACTTCCGGATTTCCTTCGCCGCGCCCGACGAGACCATCCGGAAAGGGATCGAGGTGCTGAAGGGGCTGGCGTAGCAGGCGGCACGAAGCGCGCCGCACAAGGGCCCGTAAAGCGTTCCCCGGGAGAACGAACCGGTGCTCCCATGGAAACCCCGCTGTACGGTGTGCTATTCTCGCTGCATCCCCTGTAAGCCCGAACACGGCAAAGGTTTCGAACATCTATGAGCAGGATTACCAAGCAAGATGTGGCCTACATCGCGGAATTGGCGCGCCTCGCCCCTGACGATGCGACCCAAGAACGCCTGGTCCGCGAGCTCGACGAGATTCTCGGCTACGTAGAGAAGCTGAACGAGCTTGATACCTCGCAGATCGATCCGATGATGCATGCCCTCGAAATGACGAATGTATTCCGGGAGGATGAGCCGGGCGCATCGCTGGCGCGCGAGCAGGCCCTCGAGAACGCACCCGCCCACGACGGCGAGCACTTCCTCGTGCCGCGGATCCTCGATTCGGGGGACGCATGAGCGCGGCGTGGTACGATCAGCCCGCCCATGTCATCCGCGATGCCGTCGCCAAGGGCGAGGTGAGCGCCGTCCAGGTAATGCACAATTACCTCGAGCGCATCGACGCGGTGGACGGCCAGGTGGTGGCCTACACGCAGATCTGGCGGGAGTCGGCTTTGAAACAAGCCGAGGCGGTGGATGCCAAGGTCGCCCGGGGCGTTGACCCCGGTCTCCTCGCAGGCGTACCGGTAAGCCTCAAGGAGTTGTTCTGCACGACCGAGGGAAAGACGACCTGCGCCTCGAAAATACTCGAAAACTTTCACAGCCCCTACGACGCCACGGTGGTAGAGCGCCTCAAAGCCGCCGGCGCGGTACTCATCGGCAAAGTGAACATGGACGAGTTTGCCATGGGCTCGTCGACGGAGAACAGCGCGCTCCAGATTACGCGGAACCCGTGGAACCTGGGGTGCGTTCCCGGGGGGTCGAGCGGCGGATCGGCGGCCTGCGTGGCGGCCGGCATGAGTGCGCTTTCCCTCGGCAGCGACACGGGCGGCAGCATTCGCCAGCCGGCTTCCTTGTGCGGCGTGGTGGGTATGAAGCCTACCTACGGCCGGATTTCGCGTTATGGGCTCGTCGCCTTTGCGTCGTCCCTCGACCAGATAGGCCCTTTCACACGCAATGTAACCGACTGCGCCCGCGCACTCACGGTGCTGTGCGGACGCGACAAGCGAGACGCCACGAGCGCCGATGTGCCGGTGCCCGATTTCGCCGCGGGACTCGATGGCGAGGTGGCCGGCCTGCGCATTGGCCTGCCGAAAGAGTTTTTCAACAACGACGCGCTGGATGCCGAAGTGCGCGGGCATGTCGAGGCGGCGGTGCAGGTACTCGAGGCAAACGGCGCCGCCGTACGCGAGGTCAGCCTGCCCCACGCCGCCGATTACGCCATCGCCACGTACTACATCATCTGCACAGCCGAGGCGAGCGCCAACCTGGCGCGGTTCGATGGCGTCCGCTACGGTTATCGGCACCCTGACGTGAGAAGTATGCGGGACATGTATGTCATGAGCCGATCGGAAGGCTTCGGGCCGGAGGTGCAGCGGCGCATTCTGCTGGGAACCTACGTGCTCTCCAGCGGCTACTACGATGCGTATTACCTCAAGGCGCAGAAGGTGCGCACGCTCATCAAGCGCGATTTCGACAAGGCCTTCGAACAGGTCGACGTCATCGCCGGGCCCACTTCTCCCACCCCCGCCTTCAAGATCGGCGAGAAGACGGACGACCCGCTCACCATGTACCTGAGCGATGTTTACACTATCGCGTGCAATCTGGCGGCGTTGCCAGGCCTTTCGATCCCTTGCGGCCTCACGCAAGCCGGCCTGCCCGTGGGCCTGCAATTTTTCGGCAAGCCTTTCGACGAGGCCACCGTGTTGCGCGCCGCCCACGCCTACGAAACCCACAACGGCCTCGATATGGGCGCGCCGCCCATCGCCTGAGGAATTCCCATGGAATACGAAGCCGTCATCGGCATGGAAGTACACGTCGAGATAAACTGCCGCTCGAAGGTGTTCTGCGCGTGCAGCACCAATTTCCACGCCCCGCCCAATACCAACGTATGCCCCATCTGCCTCGGCATGCCGGGCGTATTGCCCGTCTTGAACCGGGAGATGGTGCACAAGACCGTGGCGGTCGGTCTCGCGTTGAACTGCGAGATCGCCCGGTGGTCAAAGCTTGACCGCAAGAATTACTTCTATCCTGACCTCGCCAAAAACTACCAGATCAGCCAGTACGACCTGCCGCTGTGTCATGGGGGCTACCTCGAGGTGCCGCTCGATGACCACATGCGCCGGGTAGGCATTACCCGGGCACACATGGAAGAAGATACGGCGCGCAATACGCATACCGCCAGCGGGGGGCAGAGCGGAGTCGACTTCAACCGCTGCGGCGTGCCGCTGCTCGAGATCGTTACCGAGCCGGATATCCGCTCGGCGGCCGAGGCCTTCGCCTATCTCACCGCCCTCAAGCAGCTTCTGCAATACCTCGAGGTGAGCGACTGTAACATGGAGGAAGGGTCGTTGCGTGCCGAGGCCAACATCAGCGTGCGCCCCCAGGGGCAGGAGGCCTTCGGCACCAAGACCGAAGTCAAAAATGTGGCCTCGTTTTCCGGCACCATGAAGGCCATCGAGTTCGAAGTGGCCCGGCAGACTAAGGTCTTGAAAGAAGGGGGCACTATCGTGCAGGAAACGCGCGGCTGGGACGCCGACCGCGGTATCACCTACACACAGCGGCACAAGGAATCGGCCCACGATTACCGCTACTTCCCCGAGCCGGATCTCGTGCCCGTGGTGGTGGACGACACGTGGCGTAACCGTATTCGCGGCTCCCTGCCCGAGCTGCCCCTGGCCCGCCGGCAGCGCTTCGAGGAAACCTTTGCCCTTTCCAACTACGATGCCGGCGTGCTGACGGCCAGCCGCGCAGCGGCCGACTACTTCGAAGAAACCGTCGCTGCGGGGGCGCCCGCCAAGAAGGCCGCCAACTGGATCATGGGCGACTTGCAGGCGATGGTCACGGAGGGTAAGATCACGTTGGGTGCGTGTAATGTCGCGCCCGTGCATTTGGCCGAGATGATCAAACTCATCGACGAGGGCCTCATTAGTGGCAAAATCGCCAAATCCCTGCTGGGCGATATGTTCGCGACGGGCAAACCGCCCAAGACGCTTGTGGAGGAGAAGGGCTTGGTGCAGATCAGCGATACAGGTGAGTTGGCCGCCATCGTGCGCGATATCCTCGAAAAGCACCCCGACCAGGTGGCCCAGTTCAAAAGCGGCGCCGAGAAGGTGCTCGGCTACTTCGTGGGCCAGGTGATGCGCGCCACCCAAGGCAAAGCCAATCCGAAATTGGTCAACGAAATCTTACGTTCGGAAATGCAGAAGATGTAACAGGAATTTACGCTATCGTGCTACAACCGAAACAATGCCCCACTACAACCGAAGAATCCTACGTGACTACCGCCAGGCACATCGCGGAACTCGCTGCCGACAAAAAGGCCCACGATATTCGCGCATACAACGTACACGGCATGACCCTCCTTACCGATGTTTTCGTGCTGTGTACGGCGACCAGTCAACCACAGATGAAAGCCGTGGCCAATGCCGTTCGCGAAGGCATGCGCGAGGCTGGTGTGGCGCCGCACAACACGGAAGGCAATCACCGGGGCACGTGGCTGCTCATCGACTACGGCGAGGTCATCGTACACATCTTTCGCGAAGAGGCACGTGCCTTTTATGACCTCGACGGACTCTGGGGCGATGCCCCGGAAATCGCATTTGTTCAGGAGCAATAGACCGTACGCGGAGACCAACGCCCCATGGCAGAAGACCAATACACGCCCGATCGCTCACGGCTGTACCACTACAAACTCGACCGCATCCTCGGCCAGGGGGGCACCGGCCGCGTTTACCGCGGCATCGACACAAAAAAGGGCGCAGTCGTCGCCATAAAACTGTTTCACGATAACTTCTTCCGCAATCGCATGCACCTGCGTGATCTTGCCCGGGGCGCCAAGCAGTTCAAGAAGTTCAAGCACGACAACGTGGTTCAGATCTACGACTTCCTCGATGGCGAGGATGGCCGCTGCATGGTCATGGAGTACGTCGATGGCCCGAACTTGCGCTGGTACATCCGCAATCGCCCCTGGAACCTCCAGGAACGGCTCATCATCGTGGCGCAAATCTGCAACGGCCTGCAATACCTTCACGATAATGACTGCATTCACCACGACTTCAAGCCGGCCAACGTACTGTTTACCCGCAAAGGCGTCGTGAAAGTGGCGGACTTCTCGCTCTACGGCAGCCACTGGTTGCTTGAGTTACTGGACAAAGGCGGCACGGAACAGGTCACCCCCATGTTCGTCGCCCCCGAGTACCTGCGTAAAGAAAAGGTGACCGCCCGCGGCGATCAATACTCGCTGGGCGTCACCATGTACATGATGTTCACCGACCGCGTCCCCTACCCCGTGGATAATCTGCAACAGCTATACATGTGCCATCTGCGCGTCAATCCCACGCATCCCCATGAGGCCAATCCGCAGTGCCCTCAGGAATTGGGGGATATTATCATGCGGCTTCTCGAGAAACACCCGGAACAACGCTTCAGCGACTGCGACGAATTGCGCATCGCCCTCGCGGATATCGGCAAGAGCCGTATCTGAATCTGACGGTTCCTGCCCCCAAAGCCCTCTTGCAGGACCTCGCAGGCCGGTAACGCTTCATCCTGTCGGCGCTGAGAACGGTCTTGGCTCACCCGCTATCGCTATACGTTAACGGGTTGCCCTTTGCACCCCGGTGGCAAGCCACCGCACGCCAAAGTAGCGCCAACAGCATGGCTACCCCCAGGGAGGGCGAGCGTCCCCGCGAGCCGAAGACTTACCGCAAGCCTTCAAGACGGCAGTTGGCGGCAACCGAGACCCCCATAGTGTTCTGGCCGGTCTCTGACCGAGCCAGGGCAACGACCGCATACGCGTTAACTTAAGGATGCAGCCCTGACAGTACCGCCTTGCATCATCACTTGAGCAAACAAAGGGACTGTCCTCGCGAGTCCGCGAGCAGGGACTGTCCCTTTCTTTGCGGACATACGTGGATGGACGCTTCACCTGAGCAAACAAAGGGACTGTCCTCGCGAGTC
>CAZMVU010000026.1:34472-34716 GCA_964569295.1 uncultured Nitrospirales bacterium | reverse complement strand
CGCCGCTTCCCGTCCGCCGCGCGGTGAGCGCCTGAACCTCTCCATCTGCGTTATCAGCGCCATCTGCGGTTACATGGCCATGGCTGTATCATTTCTCGAGCGCGTGGTCTGTCACCGATTTTTCCCGGCCGCCATCTTGGGTCCTTACGTGGCGTTTCGGCTCGCGGGTACGCTCGCCCTCCCTGTGACGCGCGCCGTTCCGAGGCCCCTGCGCCTTGGGTTGTAGGTCAAGCCCACGTTGGGT
>CAZMVU010000026.1:0-34372 GCA_964569295.1 uncultured Nitrospirales bacterium | reverse complement strand
ACATCAGCGCCTGTACGGGTATGGGACTGTGGTTTGTATCAGGCTGTTGGCAACACCCGGGCCATATGCCCGAGGCTCGCGGGTACGCGCGCCCTCCCTGTGACGCGTGCCGTTCCGAGGCCCCTGCGCCTTGGGTTGTAGGTCAAGCCCACGTTGGGTACATCAGCGCCTGTACGGGTATGGGACTGTGGTTTGTATCAGGCTGTTGGCAACAGCCGGGCCATATGCCCGAGCAACTGGCTTGCCCGCGCCGTGTTGGTGTGGTGGCGGCGCACGTGCGCCTGCCCGGCCGCCGCCATGGCCGCGAGGGTCTCGGGGGGCTGCTCGAGGCCATACCGGAGCTTTTCCACGAGTTCCGGCAAGTCGTTGAATAGCAATGCGTTCTGTCCGTCCGTAAAGTCATTCGGCAGCACGATGGGCGGCTTCTCGGCGACGAGCAGGGCGCCATGGGCGGGGGCCTCCCAATAGCGCAGGGTATCGAACCCAAACCCACACAGGCTCAGGGCAAAGCGTGCACGGCCCAATGAAGCCGCATACGCCTCCTGCGTGTAGTTTGGGTCCAGATCACGGCCGAGCACGGCCTCGAGGTGCTCGAGGAACAACCGGCGCATACCATGCACGCGGCGGCCGGCCCAGAAGAGGTCGAGGTCGCGGCGGGTGGCGCGGTCTTCCGGGGGCATGAAACCTTCGGGGTAGCTCAGGGGCAGGGGAATGGCGCGGGGGCCGTAGTCGTGGCAGGCGATCAGCTCGCGCTTGAAGTAGGCCCGGGGAGGACGGCCGAGCAGTTGGGCAAGGAACCCCTGCAAGTCCGAGCAATCGTCCCACCCGTCCACGGCGAACACGGGCGTATTACCGGCGGCGGTCATAAGTGCCTCGATAGCTTGGTGTTCAAGGCATGGGCGCATGTCGGCAAAAAGGATGGCGTCAAAGGCTTGGTTCCGGAGCATGGCGCAGACCTGCTCGCGTTCTTTTGGCGCACCCGGGTGATCGAAGGCGATGGGGTAGTCTTCGTTTTCCCGGTGGCGGCTTCCATGCAGCGACGGTTTCCAGGGGAACTCCGTCACGTTCTCCGCGCCCAGCAACCGCACGAGGCCGTCGTAGAGCACGTCCATGGCGGGGTCGAAGATCGGTGCGATGATGACCAGCAGCCGCATCGGACCGGCCGGTATGTGCATAGGCGGGGGAGCCGCGCGGTTATACGCGGGGGCAAGCGGGAGTGGCGTTTCGTCCATGTCGAGTCCGGCGGCGCAGGCGTGCGAATCAAGAAGGCGCCGGGCCATGCGCTCATCGCCGAGGGTGCGCCAGAAGGCCGCCTGCACGCCATAGGGCTCGGGGTGCAGCGGGGTGCTGTAGCTGGCGAGAAAGAAGGCCTGCTGGGCGGCGAAGAAGTGGCGCAGGCGGGTGGCGGGGCCGGCCGGGCGGGCGAGCGTGAGCAGGCACAACTGGCGTGCCACGGCGAGGGCGGCCTGGGTTTCCAGATCCTGCACCCAGCCATTGGGCACATTGAGCAGCACTTCATAGGCCCAGGCCGGACGCCGCGCACCGAGCAATTGCCGGGCGTGTGCGGCCGGGTCGTAGTCCCCATGCACCAGCGCCGTGCCAGCGGGAGCGGTGGCCTGGTAACGGCGCAGGCCCGCCGCGGCGCATGCGGCGTCGTCCGGCGCCGCGGGCCAGTACAGCATGCCCATGGGCGCGAGACAGGCCGCAGCCTCTCTCATGGAAGCGGTATCCAACGCGGACACCACGACGGCATCGTAGGGCGGCTGCACTGTGGTGGCGGCTGCGGCATGGTCCACCGTTCGGCCGGGGTAGTGCGTTTGCAGGACCGTCGCCTGGCGCGCATCATGGCCCAAACATAGGACCCGTTGCATGAAAGCCAGCAACGGTATGTAACAGGAAGTGCCCATGCGTGTATTGTATGGACACGCTTGCACTCGCGGCAAAGAGATGCGCAGCACACGCAGGGGCCATGCATGTCCCCTGGGATTGGTGCACGGCTTGAAGCCGTACTCGAGCGGGCGGAAAAAGCCGGCCTTTTCCCACAGGGCGCTTGTATAGGTCACGGTGGGCTGTGTATACTGAATTACCTCACGAGGGTTGGCCCCACTGAGGAAACGACAGAATAGAAAACACTGGAGGAGAACACCCATGAAACACATCAGCCGTATGACGAACGCGCCCCGGAAAGCGCAGACCGCCAACACCCAAGTTTCCATTATGGTCGTGGTGCTCAATGCCATGGCAGATCTGCTCCAAGAGCTCGACCCGCTGCTTGCCGAGAAGTAACGCCGGCGAGAGTGTTCGAGTACAAAGAACGGGCCTTCCCTGAACTGGGGAAGGCCCGTTCTTTGTCTTGCAGGATGAGCGGGCGCGGCGCCTACTCGAGTTTCTCGCCCTGGTACTTGCCGGTGAGTGCTTTCATAAAGGCCACCAAATCGGCGGTCTCGGCCTCGCTCAGGATCACGTCCGACTGATGCTCCGCCATCACCTGTACCGCTTCCTCGAGGGTTTCGGCCGACGCATCGTGGAAGTAGGGGTAGGTGACCTCGATGTTCAACAGCGTGGGCACTTTGAACTTGTGCCGGTCCCGCTCGTCCTCCGTCACATTATACCGGCCGTTGTCTTCCGGAATTAACGCGCGATCGAGCTTGCCGAAGTAGTCTTTCCGGTAGCCCATGAGTTCATAGGACTGCCCGCCCAGAACCTTGCCCACGTGGCAGGTGGCGCACCCGAATTCCTTGAAATGGGCGAAACCGCGCAGCGCCGCTTCGCTCATGGCGTTGTCGTCACCCTTCATGTAGCGGTCGAAATCACTGTCCGGCGTGATGAGGGTGCGTTCGAACTCGGCGATGGCATCCTGCACGTTCTCATTGGTCAACTCGCCGTACAGGGCGCTGAACTCGGCCATGAACTCCGGATCCTCTTCGAGCTTGGCGAGGATCGGCGGCCATTCGGTGCCCATTTCGATGGGGTTGGTGACGGGTCCGCCGGCCTGATCCTGGAGGTCCACGGAACGGCCATCCCAGAACTGGGCGAACTGGAATCCTGCGTTATACACAGTAGGGCTGTTGATGGGCCCCTTCTGATCATCGGTACCGGTCGAGACCGGCGCCTGGTCCGTGCCGCCCTTGTCCAAGGCATGGCACGAGACGCACGAGAGGGTATCGTCGGCCGAGAGGCGCTTGTCATGGAACAGCTTGTCGCCGAGGGCGGCCTTCTGCGCGTCTATATCGAGGGTCTCGATGGCCGGCAAAGGCTGGACCGGTTCGTTGGCCCGCGCCTGCGCCACGCCGTCCACCTGGTAATGCTCGGCGCGCACATCGGCTACCCAGTCGAGCAGCGTCTCTTTCTCTTGCGCCGAGAGCATGTCATCCCAGTGCAGGGCTATATAGCGCATGGGGGGCATGGTGTCCTGCTGGGTCGTCCACTCGACCTTCGCGAGAAACACCTCGTCCACCGGCTCGCCATCCGCCGGCGGGAAATGCGCCATCATGTCGACCGTCCGCAGCCCCATCTGAATGTCATGTTCGATGAGCCCCTTCGCAACGGGAAAATTGGCATACCACGGCAGCTTGTACTCCGCCGTGTGGCAGTTCACACATTTTTCTGCAAATATATGCGCCACTGCCGTCAGTTGCGGGTCGTCGCTCTCGAAAGACGCCAGGGCCGTTTCCGGACTACCCACGATGAGGTTCACGATCGGAAAGGCCAACGCGGCCAGAACAAGAATCAGGACAAGAATGACAAGACGTTTCATGGTTCCCACACTCCTTGATTGGAACGGCCGGTTCCCCCGCTGTTCACACCTGCGCTTCAAGGCACTGCGAAGGCATCCTGCACCTTTCGCCCCACGCCCCCGCTTCATCGCCGCCTGTTCACGTCCCGCACGAACGCACGCTATTCTATGTGCTGCGCCGTAGCATGTAAAGCACAACACCATGCCGCCCCGCCGCATTCCTGCGCGCGGACCTCCTTGCAACCACTACGCCGGAGCACACACCTGCCGCGCCGGATGCCGCCCCTGGCCCGTGAGCAGCGTCCACGGTTCGCGCATCGGGCGCGAGAGCCGGGCGTTCGCCTCGTCATCATGGGGGAAGCGCTCGGTTTGCGTATCCCAATGCAGGGGCCGCGCGAGCCGGATCGCGATATCGGCGATGTGACACCCGATGTCACTCGCCACCGCCGCATCCATATTCGCCTTTTTGCGGCGCGGCGGCGCGGTGCGGTATCATACAACGCAAGCTGGACGCCTCGGCCCAGCGCATGCAACGCCAACCCCCCGGGAATTTCCTATGGACCAGGTACGTGTATTGTTCGTTTGTCTTGGGAACATCTGCCGTTCCCCCATGGCGGAGGGCATCTTCCGGCAACTGGTGGAAGAACGCGGGCTGGTAAACCGCATCATGATTGATTCGGCGGGTACAGGCGCATGGCATGTGGGCGAGCCGCCGGACGCGCGGGCGCAACGCGAGGTGCGCAAACACGGCCTCGATATCTCACGCCAACAGGCGCGGCAGGTGCGTGCATCCGACTTCGAGAAATTCGACTACATCGTGGCGATGGACCGCGACAACCTGGCCGATCTCGAGGCCCAATGTCCGCCCGCCTGCCGGAACCGCCTGTTCCTATGCACGCAGTTCGTGCCCGATCTCGGCATGGAGGGTGTGCCCGACCCCTTCTTCGGCGGCACGGAGGGATTCGCACGCGTCTTCGAACTGATACGCGCCAACGCCAACGCGCTGCTCGACAAGATCGCCGGGGAACGCCTCGCATCCGGCCGCGATTGAGCGCGCCATCCAAGAAAAACGGGACAGGACAACCGCCTCGGACACTGTACGCGCCGCCAGAAAAAGCCCCATACAACACCCGCGACAACATGTTCCGCTTCGACATCCCGCGCGACGCGCTGGAAATCGACACGGAAGGGGTGGTCATCGCGGATACCATGCCACAGCCATGGTGGAAGCGGTGGCCGATCGCGCTCATCGTTGCGGCGCTGGCCTCGCTCAGCGTACTTGGCTGCATGGTCTACTGAATGCAAATGAACGCCCCGCTGCGCTGGAGCAGCCGCCCCGGGTTCTGCGGCAGCGCAATTCCGCACGGGGCTATCGCCGGGGAGGCCTTCACCCGGCTACAGGAAGGTCTCCGCGGAGAGCTTGGAAGAACGCCGCTGGGATTCGGCGCTCTAAGGCTAAGGCTTACTGTGGGATCGTAACCGGCGCACCAGGAATACGCCCCCGGCACACAACGCCAGGGTGGCAGCCAGCACCGCAAACACGACCGAGAGACTGGCCGGGCTGATATCGTTTATACTGCGGAAGCAGAACTTCGTGGGCCCGTTCACCGCACCGCCGGCCGTTTCCACACTTGCATAGTCCACCTTCTTCGCGTTGGCCGGCCAGTCGATCCGGAAATCGGCGATGGTCAACGGTTCGTTGATTCGGATCGACTCCACCTCCATGGTCTGCACGCCGACAACAGCTTGCGGCATCGAGTAGAATTGGACCAGAAATTCGTCTTGCGGGAGTTCTCCGCTTCTGAGCTTCGCGGTTAGCGCCTCCGTGTCGCGCTTGTCCGTTTCCCAATAGAGCCGCTCGGCTTTCATGGGAAACGCAACGCCATTTATCGATGTGAGATCATGCAGGACCACTGAACTCTGCTTGAGACGCAAGTCATAGGGGCTGCCCTGCCAGAGCGCCGCCATCGCCTCCTCGGACAACTCGTAAGGCCGAAGCAGCCAATCGATTTGCGTAACATGGAGCATGCCGTCAAAATAGAACTCCGCGCTTATCCATTTTTCCGGGTTCTCGCAATGAAGCACCAATTGGCCATCGCGGTCGAATACCGCCGATTGGCTTCCTTCCATCATCCACTCCCACACCTCCGTACCACCCTCTTGGCCAAAAATCTCTTCCGGGAGCATATATGCGCCCGCGGGGAAGAACGGAAAGACCACCCGCGCCATGTCCACGAAGCCCGTCGCCTCGCCATTGGGGTAATTCTGGAGATACTCCCCCGTGCCTCGCGCGAAAGAATAGGTGTGCGCCTCTCTATGGGCGCCGGTCTCGTCCAAATACTCGATTCGGAAATAGAAGTCCTCTCCTGAACGCTTATAGTGGACGCGCGACAGCTTGATAACCCTGCCTTCCTCAGGGTGCTCATAGTCCTTCTTCAAGGTGTACTGAATGTCGAAGGTTTCCAGGCTCGCGGCCGCGTTGAGCACCAATTCCTTGAGCGGCTCCGCATCCATGTTCAGCGTCTCCCCGGCAGCCCGCATGGGCAACGGGCCTGCCATAACCACGCCGCACAGGAGCCCGGAAATCAACAGGCGACGCAAGACGGAAGCTAGGTCCAGCCGTGTATTGCTTCGTTCAACGACATGGTTATCTTGATCTAGGTACATAGCAGTTCCAAGCCTCCGTCTCTTCCAAATGGGTTTGCTGTTGCCGCATCTCTCAGATGTACCGGCAGCCTCGCGGCATCAAACAATTCGATTGGATTACCGTCTGGCCGCACGTGTTCTGGCCCAGCGGAGGATAGGTTGTTTTCGAGCACTCTTGACAGTTACCGCTACAGTTACTCGAACAACACGGCGTCGTGCCGGTACCCGTGCTGCCACGCACGCATTCCGTGGACCCGTGGCACCGCGTGATGGACGGACACGAGCAGGTTCCTGCCCCTACAGAACCAGACCAGGTGCATCCGGCGGCAGGCGGTGTGTTTTGGTCGGGGCACGAAATAGACGAATTGCCGCATTCACAGCAGGCGTTCAGCAGCCCGGCTCAGCCGAGCACGAACAGGATGGTCAATAAAGCTTTGCAGGTCTTGTTCATTGCTTCTTCCTCCCTTCAAAGAGGTTTCCTGGAAATCAGTTCCCCTATCATCCACCCCACGCTGGGGGACACAGGCTCATTCCATACCGCGGAATCGGCCGCGTTGCCCGGCGCGGTATGCACATAGGCCACGTAGTCCACATGGCCATCCATATAAAGGACATTGGCCCCGCCCGGAACATGGTTGAAGCGGGCAACCCCGCCATTGGTGCTGATGTGGTCGAACATGACCCATATCTGGCTTTGCGCCAAGCCTTTGCCGGCGCGCATCGGGTCGATAACCGTGAACCGCTCTATCCCCTCGCGCAGACGGAAGATGGTGTCCGTGTTTCCATTTCCCATGGGCTCACCGGTCGCCGGGTGGCGCCGCACATCTACGATATCCCGGTCCACTGCGCGTTGGGCGTTCAGGGCATTGGGCACCCGATGAATGTTGTCCTCGACAAGCGCTTCCAATGCCGCCGCCAGTTGCGCATTCACGAGGTTGCCTTCAAGGCTCAGGCTTACATCGAGAATCGCCTCGAGCAACATCAGGGCAGGAAATGCGGAAGCATCCACAAGAGCGCGGTCTGTCTTCTCGAAAAGAAAACCCAGGTAGCCGTAGCTGACATCAATGAGCGCAGGCCTTTCCACCAGCAGCAAATCGCCGTCTTGGCCGCGCAACGCCGGATTGCCTGCCGCCAGGCTGGAGGGACAAAGGGCCAGGTTCGGGTCCGACAGGTAATCCGGGTACACCGCGGAGACCCGCGGGCCGGCGGAGAACCCGGTAAGCGTATCGGGGTAGGCGGGATCATAGACCTGAATGGGCGGCCAGAGACCGCCCTGCGCTTCTCCCGCGTACATCTTGAAGACCATGCCCCATTGCCGGAGATTATTCTGACACGAAGCGCGCCGTGCCGACTCCTGCGCACGGGCGAGCGCGGGCAGAAGGAGGGCGGCAAGCAAGCTCAGAATAGAGAGCGTGAGAAGCAGCTCTATGAGTCCCAATCCCCGGTGCAACACGTCTTCGTCCCTTCCGTGACAAAGGTTTCCGGCCCTTCGCGGCTTCGGGTGGGCGTGTAGTCGAAAATGCTGTAGGGGTGGTCCGGGTCGCCAACGTAGGGCCAGAGGTAGGCCTTGCGCGTCGTGCGTTTCTTTTCCGGGTCCTGCACCTGGACCGGCGTGTCGTCGGTGTGAATCACCCGCGATTGCAGCACCTCGGCGCACATGGCCTCGACCACGGGCTCGAGCACGTCCGCCGATTGCATGACCCAGCCACACAGCGTCTTGCGCGATACCTCGACGCCGTTGCGCGCCATGATGCCTTCCTGGCGGTGCAGCGGCAGGTGGTCGCAGTATTTTGACGTGATGACGTGGGCCAGAAGCCCGGCGCCGGCGATGCCTTTCTCGATGGGTTGGGCCGGCTTCTCCGCCTGGCGCACGCCGCAGTCGCAGGTGGGGTCGCTGCAGGCGTAGACGGGGCGCACGTGTTCGATCACGAAGTAGGAGGCGGGTGTGTAGTCGAGTTGCTCGCTCACGTCTTCGCCAATAACCACGCGGGGTTTGCCGTGGGGGCAGACCTTTTCCTCCTCGGGGATGTCGTGCACGACGCGCTTGCGCGGCAGGTCTTCCGCGAGGCGTTTGCGGCCATGGCCTTTGCGCTTGGCGGGCGCGGCCGTGGGCGCCTCTTCCGGCGCCGGCGGTTGTGCGGGCGCCTCGGCTGCGACTCCCTCGATCCCCTCGAGCACGAGCTGGTTGGGGTCGACCCGTTCCGAACGCGAACCGAAAAGCTGGCGCACCAGAAAGTCCACACGCGAGGAAAGCTGCTGAATCAACTGCGCCTGCGCCTCGATCATCGCATGGCACTGGGCGATGTCGTCGGGGAGTTTCGGCTGAGGCATCGTCACTGCGGCCTCTATGGCAGGCGCTGTTATCATGGAGCTTACTATACCACGATCACAGCCACTATGTCAACCCCCTTATATCGACTTCCGTTAACGCTTCTGCCGGCGCGCCTCACGCACGTCGATACCCTCCAGCACCAGCGCCAGTTCCGCGGGCGTCCACTCTAACTTGTCACCAAACAAAACCGAAGGGAATCGAAACGTGCCTTTCTCCAGCCGCTTATACCAAAGCGCGAAACCATCGCGGTCCCAATAGAGAATTTTCATGCGGTCGCCGCGCCGATTGCGAAACACAAAGAGATGGCCCGACTGCGGGTCTTCCATGAGCACCTGCGAGACCATGGCCGAGAGCCCGTCGAACGAGCGGCGCATGTCCGCCGGCTGAAGGCACACGAAGATGCGCACTGACGGCGGCAGGCTCAGCATGTGTCCTCTCCTTCCAGCGCCGACACCACCCGGCACAAGGTCGGCGCATCGAAGCCCGGCGCCAACCGAACCACCCGGCCCCCTGCCAGGCACACCTCCACGCCCGACAAAGCCGCCGGCGTCTGCGTCTGCGAAACCCGGACCTCCGCGAACAACGGGACTGCGCCCCGCTTCACACCATTACTCTGGGCATCGCCCTGCGTCGAAGCCGGCGCGGAAACCTCACCCGACGCCAATAAGATTCGCTTCCACCGCGAAAAGCTCTTGGGTTTAGCCCGTGTGCGCGGCAATAGGCCGCCGCCGACAGTTCGCTACCCAGCTGCGCCGCCACATGCGCACGCCACCGCGCCCGATTCCGCGCACGCGCGCCCGGCCCGCGTTCCGCCTCGAATGCTCCCATGACAATTCCTCCGGGTCGTTCCCGGACGCATCATGCCAGCAACGCCGCAGCACGTGAAGACGGCCTTCACAAGACGCTTACGACAAGTTCATTGCGCAGTGCAACTGCGCAACAAGGACAAAGCCAGGAAAGGGGCGCTTTCGGTTGAGGGAGGAGAGCACAGTCAGAAGCGGTCTCGCGTGGGGCAGAGTCGTCCACGGTAGCCCGTTGTGGAGAAGCAAACGCCGCAGTCGGGATTGCTGGAGTCCCTGGGGAGCAAGATATCGCGCCCGATGATGGCGAAGTCTTTTCTGCGATCGTAATGGAAGGATACATGGGACAGGTCAGGAACCACCAAACCCTTAATCTCGATGTACGCCCAGATGAGGCAGAAATCTCGCGGCTCTCCTTCCACGCCACTCAGTGGTTCTTTGAAGTACCCACTGATAGGCAAAGTGAAGGTCAGATCCGTGGGGGCGCCCCCGGTAACGTCGCTGCAACCTCGCAGGTTGACCTTTACGGCCTCCTGCTGCTCCTCCAATAAGTCCACCGGCAGCAAGGTCAAAGGCGCCCCTGTATCCAGGAGTGCCTTGAATCGCAAACGTCGCATATTGTGCTGCCCAAAGAACTGCACATAGCACGTTGTCATTGGGGCTGGGCCCTTGTATAGGACGAAATCCATCTTCTTTCAGAACCCCATTACTTCGGGTGTCTCCTCGAACGCATGGGGTTCAACCTTCTTCACCAATGCGCGCTTGCACGGCCCCAGTATGCCGTCCACCATTTGGGCTACGTCAGTTGCGGTTTTTGCGAAGCCGAGAACGGCACCATCGCGAATGGCGACGAATTCTCCCCGGTGGTCTTGCAAGAATTCATCGCGGTGTTGCAAGAAGAAAGCTTCATCCTTGCGCAAGGCCGCAATCAGGGGAGAAAGAACTTGCCTCGACGTCGCTTCACCACCTTTCCGTCCAAACATTGGCTTAGTCGCAGGCATTGGGAAATAGGAGGGTCCAGGTGTACCACCTTCGGTATAGAGCTCACGCTCTTTCAAGCTTGGACGCCCCCATAATGCCAGGGAATGCTTCCCTGGTACCCTCTGGAGTGCTTCCTCTTGGTTTTTGCAGGGCCCTTCCTTTCGTGAATGCAAGCCCCCAATATCGTGTGGCCGATCGTCCAATATGTACTTAAACTGCTCCTGCGAAGCCATTCCTTCTTCAGCTAGTGCTTCAACCATTATGCTCAACCTTTCCATCAGGGCCGATTCTCAAGTATTCACGGAACCCGTTCATTTCCTTCTTTGCCGCAAGAAGTTTGGCGACGAAGTTATCTATGTCACGTTCATCCATCTGGAACCAAAAATCCTTGGGAAAGCCCTCATCAACACCTATATGCACTGAAGCGATCATTGCGGTACTGATGATTTCCGGGGAGTATGCCCCCTCCCCCTCCAAGGGCATGCCCCAACGATAGTAGTCCTCTTGCACCGCTCGCGCTTCAACTGTGATGCCGATAGACTTGAATACCGGCAGCACTCCACCTTCCGCTCTTCTCCGAGTCGCTTCAAACTGCAACTGCTGGAGATGCTTGGTGGTAAGTTCTTCGAGTATGTTCACAAGCGTCCCGCGAGACGACTCCGTTATCCACTCAAGGGACACAAAATCGTCTACCCATTTCTGATAGTCATTGTCCGGAATCTCTTCCTTAAGCAATAAATCTACAAAGAAATCCAGTAGCGAAAAGGAATGTTCAATCTTGGCGTGTTGTTCGGTATCTTTTGGGGCAAGTGATTGGACTATTGCGTCCTTCTCGTAAGAAGTCCTTGCCGCACGCATCTCGCCTAGTTTGGAGAGAGTAGACTCACGAGTGGATGCATCGATGTCCTCTAGGAATTCTCGCAGATGCCGTCGGAAACGTTTCGCTCCTTCTGACTCCGGGTCATCCAGAAATCTTGTGAGGAAATAGGACTTGAGGTGTCGAGAATCAGGTGTGGGTGTCATCAATGAGACTCCTGCGATAAAGCAATCTTACATTCTTTTCGATTGATGCCTTACAGTTCCTATAAGAATCCTACCGCATGTTGCGTAATGCGGTCAACTTGCACAGGCTCCGTTTCAAGGTAACCTGCCGCGTGTCCAGCCCGAGTATCTAAGGTTTCTCTTCTGACATTCCACCGGATACTCTCTTATAACCAGGGACAGTCACCGTTTATCTGAATCTGTTCGCAACCCGATCCGCCGCCCCTGCTCCCGCAGCAACGCCAAGTAGACGTGCCGGTCGTCATCAACAAAAAAGACATCCTGCTTGTTGTGCCCCCCTTGCACCACGTGGTGTGCAGCCCCCGGTACGACTATTCGCGCAACTCTTGACATACACCCATGCTACCCGCAAAGGGGGCGGAATGTCAATATAAACGGTGCCTGTCCCCGTTTATGCTGCAAAACTTTGGGGTAGGTGTTTTCGTTGGGCGCTCGGAAAGCCAGAAGGGTGTCCGATAGTAGAATATGAAGAACTGTGCTGACGCGGGAACACAGGGGTCGTTGCCGTCAAGCGTAGCCCCCGCTTCGCCATGGGTGCCCCTGGTATGCACTCCAAGAAACACTGAACTTACAAGAGCTAGCCCGACGATGGATAGGCACCGGCGGGCTAGATGCCTTGTCTTGTCGCGATACCACGCCACCTATTAGATGCCGGTTTGGCTCCCTCTCCACGCCTATCCGTGGTCTTGCCCGAGGGTCGTGGTTATCCCCGCATCGGGGTGCTTAAGGCTCGTCCAAAAGTTTGGTCATGATAAGACCCTTTCGGTTGAGGTCTGCATTATAAACCCGCTGGGCAAAATGTGCCACTACCAAGAGGGGAGACGGACTACAGAGGGACAGTCACCTTTTATCGGAGACTGTTCGGAACCCGAACCGCCGCCCCTGCTCCCGCAGCAACGCCAAGTAGACGCGCCGGTCGTCATCAACGAAGAAGACATCCTGCTTGTTGTTCCCCCGTTGCACCACGTGGTGTGCAGCCCCCGGTACGACTATCCGCGCGACTCTTGGCATGCACCCATGCTACCCGGGAAGGGGCGGAATGTCAATATAAACGGTGACTGTCCCCGCTTGATATTTAGCGGCGCGGCGCATTCCGTTTTCTCGGTTCGCCTTCGTATTGGCGCGGCGCGCCTCAGGTGCGTATAGTGAGGCCTATGTTCAAGGCGTATTGCATAGGGAACGATGGCGTGCCGGCGGTCTTTTCGAACTTCGCCGCCTTCGAGGCGGCATGGGAGCCGGAGGCTGTGTGCTGGGTGGATGTGGCCACCCTGGACCGCCCGGTTATCGAGGGGCTTGCGCGCTTGTTCGGCCTCGAGCACGAGGCTGTCGAGGACTCGCTCGAGGGAACGCAGCGCGCCCGCACGGATGACTACGAGGACCACCTGTTCGTGTTGCTCTATGCGGCCGTGGGGCGCGAGGAGCCGCCGTTTTTTTCGGCGCGTAAACTGTGCATGTTCTATGCCGAGCACTTCCTCATCACCCTGAGCGATGCCCCGGTGCGCACCATCGAAGACATGCACATCAGGCTGTCGCGTTTCCCGCAGCAACTGGGCCGTGGTCTTGACCAGCTTTTCTTTGATGTGGTGGATGGGGTGGTCGACAACTATGTGTTGTGTGCGGAGACGTATGACGAGAAGCTCGAGGCCCTCGAGACCGAGAGCCTGAGCGATCCGTGGCGGCCGGGGTTCCTGGCGGACGTCACCGCGATGCGCCGCGAGCTAATTGAATTCCGCCGGGCCCTGATGTCGTTACGGGAGCTGTTGACGCCGTACATGCGCGGGGCTTATCGGCATATCACGGAGGGGCTTGCCCGCGACTTTCTTCATGTGCACCACCACCTCACCTATGCCTGGGAACTCGCCGAGGGATTGCGCGAAATCACGCAGGGCATACGCGAGAACTTTAACGCCCAACTCGCCGAGCGCCAGAATAACCACATGCGCACGCTCACGATCTTCGCCACGTTCCTCCTGCCGCTCTCGCTGATTGCGGGCATCTATGGCATGAACGTGCCGCTATGGCCTGGCGAAAACGCCGCCTGGGCGTTCCCCGCCATACTCGGGGTGATGGGGGTGGTGGCAACGGGCATGATTCTCTTCTTCCGCAAGCGGCATTGGTTTTGAGAGGCAATTCCATCAGGCCTTTCCGTACCGGCAGCGCGTCAAACCCATCTTCTACAGTTGCTCTTCGGTGCTTGTTATATACCAGGGGTTTACGAGGCAGAGTCCGGGCTGTGGCACCACAATTTGCCGGGGTGTCACGCCATGGTGTCTATTGGCGCACGGCCGGGGGCATGGGGTGCCAGTGCCACGCATGACATCATGGCAGGTTCCTCGCAATTCGGTGCGGACATAGGAGGTCTCGTCGTTCAATACTGCCCTATCGTATCGCTGCCTGCGCCCTCGAAAAAGGGCGGCGTAGTATCGAAGAACACGAGGTCCAGATTCGTGAACAAGTCACGGCGCCGCGCGATCAGCCTCTCCTCGACAAGATCCTTCATGCAACGCCGTGTGAAAGGCGCGGCGCCGGCTTGGTCCTTTTTCGGCAAAGGCTCGCCCAGCCACCCCATGGTGCGGTAGAGGTGCTGCAGGGACAACTCCTCGACGCCCGCGATTCGATAATCCTCGCGCCACTTTTCCGCCGCGCAATCCGAGCCCCTTGCAGGTACTTTCGCTGGTCATGATCCGGGGAGAGATGGTTTATCATTCCCGTTGTATGCACATGCTAAAGCACAGCTCTGGTAACGTACTGTGGCTCCCACAAGACTTCACACAGCGCGGGCTGCTCCGTGCTACAGGCGCTATGCACAGCAAGTACAAACCCGTCTCGCTCGCGGACTCGCCCGCTTGTGTAAGTCCGGTGTTGCTTACCCGTACGTGTCCTTGAAAAACCCAGCACATTGGTCGCAGACGAACTGCCCCGCCGCAACTGTAGAAGATAGGCTAGACCATGCCGGTGCGCATTCGCTACAATGGCGGTTCAATCCGCCCCTTTTCTCTCGCACACAGCCTGTGGAGACGTACCGATGGCATTGCGCTTTTACAACAGCATGAGCCGCCAGAAAGAAGTATTCGAGCCGCTGGAGCCGCCCAATGTCGGGCTGTACACCTGCGGGCCCACTATCTATAACTTTGCGCACATCGGGAATTTCCGCGCATACATCTTCGAGGATTTGCTCCGGCGCTACCTCGAATACCGGGGCTACAAAGTCAACCACGTAATGAACCTCACCGACGTGGAGGACAAGCTCATCCGCACCGTGCGCGATACGGGCGAGCCACTCGACGCGATCACCGGGCGCTATGCCCGGGCATTCTTCGAGGACATCGATACGCTGGGCATCCGCCGCGCGCACCATTACCCGAGTGCGACGGACCACATCAACGAAATGGTCGCGCTCATCAAGGCACTGCGCGACAAAGGCCATACCTACGAAGAAGGCGGCAACATCTACTTCCGGCTGTCTACGTTCCCGGAGTATGGCAAGCTCGCGCACATGGACATCGAAGAGCTGCGGGCCAACGCCGGCGGGCGCGTGGCGAGCGACGAGTATGAGCGGGAGGACGCGCGCGACTTTGCCCTGTGGAAGGCGTGGGACGAAGAGGACGGTGACGTCTACTGGGAAACGGAGCTCGGCAAGGGCCGCCCGGGCTGGCACATCGAGTGTTCGGCCATGGCCATCAAGTACCTCGGCCCGAGCTTCGACATCCATTGCGGCGGCGTGGACAATATGTTCCCCCATCACGAGAACGAGATCGCCCAGTCGCAATGCGCCACGGGCAAGCAATTCGTGAAGTACTGGCTCCACTGCGCGCACCTTGTGGTCGAGGGCAAGAAGATGTCGAAATCGCTCGGCAACTTCTTCACCCTGCGTGACCTGCTCGACAAGGGTATCGACCCCATGGCCATCCGCTGGGTGCTCATTGCCACACATTACCGCCAGCCGAACAACTTCAGCTTCGACGCTGTCGACGCGGCGAAGGAGTCGCTGCGGCGCATCCGCGATTTCCGGCGCCGCCTCGACGAGGTGCGCGGTGAAGGCGACGGCCTTAGCGCCGAGTGCGCCGCCTGTGAGCAAGCGTTCACCGAGGCACTCGATGACGACCTGAATATCTCTGGGGCGCTGGCGGCGGTGTTCGAGTTGGTCCGTGTGCTGAACAAGAAGATCGATGATGATGCTGCCGGCGCGGCGGGCGCAAAGCGTGTGCTGGCATTACTCGACCGGCTCGATGGTGTGACCGGCTTGTTCGGCGCACCGCCGGAAGGCGGAGACGTGCCGCACGAGGTGCTCGACAAGGTCAATGCACGCCAGGAAGCACGGCGCGCCAAAGACTTCGCCCGGGCCGACGCGCTGCGCGACGAACTCGCCGCCGACGGCTGGATTCTCGAGGATACCCCCGACGGCCCGCGCGTAAAAAAGGGGTAGGTTACTATAGAACCGCCCTTTATCGAGGACCAACGGCCCGTACCACACCAGCCTGGTCCGTTGGCCCAGGGCATCCTTTCGCCGTATGGTGCAAGGCGGCGCACGTGTTTCGCCAGTCTGTCCCGGGATAGCGCATACCGGCGTGCGGCCGGAACAGGCAGACCGTTGGCGTGCCGTGGTTTGCCACCGCTATTGCGCGCGTGGGCTGAAGTACCTGCATTTGTCCAAGGCGGGAAAGAAACCGTACGTAGTCGCCAGCGGTGTCCTTGAATCCTTCTCGGGCTCGTGAGCAGGACACTTGGGCTGGAGGCCACGCGGCTCTATTCTCATGGCTTGCGCGCCAGTTGTCTCCCCACGGCCTTGGCAGGAAAAGCGGTGGCAAGCCACCGCAGTCCAAAGGGCGCCTACATCGTAACTCGGAGCGATACCGGGCAGGCCAAAAACCGCTCCCCGCGCTGATACCGGCGCGGCTATGAAGGCCGCTGCCTTGGGGTTTTATGTCCAGTTTCGGCTCGCGGGGACGCTCGCCCTCCCCGGGCCCTCTGCGTTTTGGGTTGTAGGCGGCGCACGTGTTTCGCCAGTCTGTCCCGGGATAGCGCATACCGGCGTGCGGCCGGAACAGGCAGACCGTTGGCGTGCCGTGGTTTGCCACCGCACGCCAAAGGGCGCAAGACGTGGCCATAGCTCTCAGTCAAGGTCCGTTGTGCGTGAGCCGGCCAAAGACTTACCCGTAAGTTATACACCGCGCCGGTTCGTGTTTATCATTTCGTCGGGCGTGCGTTTGATGACGGGAGTATAACCGCTGAGCGGGGCAATCTGCTGGTGGTAGGCATCGAGGAACGAGAAGGCCTGTGGGAAGTACTCCTCTTCCATTTCCGCCGGCGGCACGATCCAGTTCTGCGCGCCCACCACACACACGGGCGCATCGAGCTCGTCAAAGGCGATCTGCGTGACCTGCCCGGCGATGGTGTGCAGGTAGCTGCCACGCTCGCAGGCGTCCGAGGCGATGATGAGCTTGCCGGTCTTTTCGATGGACGCGACGAGCGTTTGGTAGTTGAAGGGCACGAGGGTTTGCCCGTCGATGAGCTCGACGGAAATCCCGTAGTCCGCCTCGAAGCGCTGGGCTGCTTCATACGCCCGGTAGAGGGTGGCGCCAAAGGTGAGGATGGTGAGGTCGGTGCCTTCCTTGATGATCTCGGGCTCGCCGAACGGCAGCTTATAGTACGCCTGGGGCACACCGCCGGCATGGAAGATTTCGACCTGGTTATACAGGCGTTGGCTTTCGAAGAAAACGACCGGGTCGTTGCCGGCGAGCGCCGAGGCCATGAGCCCTTTGGCGCTGTAGGGCGTGGCGGGAAAGGCCACCTTGAGGCCGGGCACATGCGCGCAGAGCGCTGTCCAGTCTTGCGAGTGCTGGGCGCCGTACTTGCTCCCAACACTTACGCGCAACACGAGGGGCATCTTCAAGAGGCCCCCGCTCATGGCCTGCCACTTGGGCAACTGGTTGAACACCTCATCGCCCGCGCGGCCCATGAAGTCGCAGTACATCAGCTCGGGGATGGGGCGGCCGCCTTCCATGGCGACGCCCACCGCCGTGCCGACGATGGCCGCCTCCGAGATGGGCGAGTTGAACAGGCGGTGGTATGGCAGCGCTTCGGTGAGCCCGCGGTATACGGCGAAGGCCCCGCCCCAGTCGCGGTTTTCCTCGCCGTAGGCCAAGAGACGCGAATCGTGGTAGTAGTGGTGGAGCACACTCTCGAAAATGGACTCACCGAAGGTGACGGCCTTGGCGCCCTTGAGTTCTTCACCTCCTTCACCGATGCCAGAGCGCGATTTCTTCGCGATCTGCTGCACCCGCGGGTTCTCTTCCAGCGGGATCAGCACGTCGGTGTCTTCCTCGAGGCCGGGCAGCTCTTCCTCTTCATCGGAGAACATCATGGTCGAGACGCCCACATGCGGGGTGAGCACCATGCGCGGCGACGTGTTCTCGCTCACAGCGAGTTTGCAGGCCTTG
This sequence comes from uncultured Nitrospirales bacterium, assembly GCA_964569295.1. Lineage (GTDB taxonomy): Bacteria > Hydrogenedentota > Hydrogenedentia > Hydrogenedentales > JAGMZX01 > CAZMVU01. The sequence continues at coordinate 16,375 of CAZMVU010000026.1, read as the reverse complement.
GTGATCTTTCGCGTGGCGTAGGTGCGGATGGTCTCGAGATCGCCTTCGCTGCAAACGCCCGCCTCGGCCAGATTCTCGCCGAACTCGATGAGCGGGTCCACGCCCTTCCACAACTCGATCTCGTCGCGCTCGCGGTAGGCCGACTGGTCCGAGGGGGAGTGCCCGCTCTGGCGGTAGCACAGCACATCGAGCAGCACGGGGCCCTTATTCTGCGCGATGATCTCCTTCTTCCGGCGGTAGGCGTCGGCCAGCGCGAGCGGGTTGTTTCCGTCCACGACTTCGGCGTGCATGTTGTCCGGGTTGAGTGCGGCGCCCACACGGGCGAGCCAGTCGAAGCCGGCCGTTTCGCCAATGGGCTGGCCGCCCATGCCGTAGAAGTTATCCATGAAGTTGTAGATGATGGGGAGGCCGCCCCGGTGGTCCTTGTCCCACAGATTGTCATATTGCGCCATGGTCGAGAAGTTCATGGCTTCCCACACCGGGCCGCAGTGGATCGAGGCGTCGCCGATGTTCGCGACGGTGATGCCCGGTTTTCTACGCGCCTTGCGGTAGAGGGCCGACCCCGTGGCGATGTCCGCGCTGCCGCCCACAATGGCGTTGGCCGGGTATACGCCGAAGGGGACAAAGAAGGCGTGCATGCTGCCGCCCATGCCCTTGTTGAAACCGTTCTCACGCCCGAAGATTTCCGCAAGCAGACCGTACAGCAGAAAGTCTATGCCAAGCTCCTCCTCCTCGTCCGTGGCGAAGAAGGGCTTGTGTTTGCCCTTCTCCTTGAAGCTGAGGCCTTCCCAGTTCGGGTCATTGTCTTGTACCACCTTGAGGATGGCGCCATCCCAGTAATTCTCGAGGATAGGCATGAGCCCGCTCCCCGTGAGGTCCTGCACGGCCCGCAGGCACTTGGCGATGATCTCGCCGTGGCTGCGGTGGCTGCCGAAGATGTGGTCTTCGACCCCGAGGTGTACGCACTCGCCCACGGCCGCGCCTTCCTGGCCGATCGAGAGGTGCGCCGGGCCGGCATGGTTATACGGAATGCCCTCATACTCGCCAAGCTTCTTGATGCTGTCGAGCATGCTCTCGAATTCACGAATCACCGCCATGTCACGGTAGATGCGCAGGCACGCCGCCGCGTCGATGTCCGATTTCGAGGTCACCTCCTGCTTCACCGATTTCCGGTACGTATTGATCGGGATACTGCCCAGATCAAGCTTGCCGGCTTTCCGGACTTTCTTCGGGTCGACGATCAGTTTCTTCGGCATGACGGGACATTCCTTCGTTGGCGCGTATTAGCAGGGTTATCAGAAAAAGCACGGGAGCGGCAGGGTTCATCCCTCTGCAGTCGCTAGCCCGGCTTCCCACACGATGGCGCTTAGTATATCAAAACTCGAAAGCCAATGGTAGGGTGGCGGCGGGGGAAGCTTGTGAAACACGCCCATACCTACCTGCCTATGGGCGCGCCAGTTATTTTTGCGCTGGACACGCGTAAGGCGCCATGTTCTTCCTCCTGCGGTGCAGCTCGCTTGGAGTATACAGACCGCACTATGACAATGTAGAGAACCATGGCCTTGGCCTTCGTTATTGATGGCCCGGGTCACCGGTTTCTGAAAAGCGAGGCAGCTCGATCGCTTGGCCAGAAGCCGCCGAGGATTGAACCCGCGACAGGAAGAAGGCAACCACACGATGAGGGATGGTACATCTGAGGAGAGACGGACGCCCAGGCACGCAGATGCCGAAGAGAATCAGCTTGCGTCCCTGGTAGAAGGAATTCGCGCCCTTATCCGGTCAGCACGCCGGGCCGCGTCGCATGCTGTCAACACCCTCCAGGTGCTTACCAACTTCGAGGTGGGGCGCCGCATTGTCGAGGAGGAACAGCAGGGTGTGGCACGGGCCGAATATGGAAAGCTGGTGATTGAGAGCCTTGCGTTGGAACTTTCCAACGAGTTTGGGCGTGGTTTTTCACGGCGGAATCTCGAGTACATGCGCCGGTTCTACTTGCTATACAAGGACCGGTACAGTGGCGCGGTCAAAGACCGGCCACAACCTGCCGAAGGGGCTTCTGGCCGAACGCCTGGTGGAAGCTGGCGCTATGCCCCCCGGTAGACGATCTTGCCGCCGCAGACGGTATAGCGTACCTGGCCGGTGAGTTCCATGCCGGTGAAGGGGGTGTTCCGGCCGAGGGAGGCAAACTCATTCGGGTTGACGGCCCATGTGGCCTTCGGGTCGAACACGCACACATCGCCGGCGCCGCCTTCGCGCAATGTGCCGACGCCGGCATTTTCCTCGCTGTCGTCGAGGTTCAGGAGTTTGGCGGGGGCATGGCTCATGAGGTCCACGGCACGCTCGAGGGTGATGTGCCCTGGCGCAACGAGCTGCGAAACGACAAGTCCGAGCAAGGTCTCGAGCCCCACGATGCCGAAGGGGGCCTGGGTGAACTCGACGGCCTTCTCGGTGGGCGTGTGCGGTGCGTGATCCGTGGCGATGCAGTCGATGGTGCCATCCTTGATGCCTTCGATGATCGCGGTCACGTCCGTTGCCTCGCGTAGCGGCGGGTTCATTTTCGCGTTTGTGTCGAAGGTGAGGACCGCCTCGTCGGTCAAGGTGAAGTAGTGCGGGCAGGTTTCACAGGTGACGGGCAGGCCTTGCTGCTTTGCCTGGCGCACGAGGTCCACGCCGCCGGCGGTGGTCACGTGCTGTATGTGTAGGTGGGCCCCGGTGATCTCGGCGAGGCGGATGTTGCGGTAGATGGCGATTTCCTCGGTGGCTTTCGGAATACCGCCGATGCCGAGTTTCGTGCTGTTGTAGCCTTCGTTCATGGCGCCGCCGCCGGCGAGCCACGGATCTTCGCAGTGCGAGAGGACGGGGAGTCCGACCATGTGCGCGTATTCGAGGACACGCCGCATGACCCATGAATTCGGGATGTCGCGCCCGTCATCGGTGATGGCCACAGCGCCCACATCCCGGAACTCGCCCATCTCGGTGAGCTCTTCGCCTTTCATGCCTTTGGTGGCGCAGGCGGCGGGCCGCACGCGGATACAGCCGGTTTCCCGGGCGCGCCGGCGCACGAACTCGACCATGCCCGCGTGGTCGATGGGCGGGTTGGTGTTGCCCATGGTGACCACGGTGGTGACGCCGCCCCGCGCGGCTGCACGCGAGCCGGTCTGGATGGTCTCTTTCGTTTCAAAGCCGGGCTCACGAAAATGCACATGGATGTCCACTAACCCCGGACACACCACGCACCCCGTAGCGTCGATGGTCTCGTCGCCGGTGAGGCCTGCGCTCATTTCGAGGATGCGGCCGTCATCGCCGAGGAGCAGATCGCACTTTTCGGAAAGGCCCGCGGCCGGGTCGATAAGGTGTCCATTCACAATGGCGAGGGTCATGGGTAGTCTCACTCCATCATGCGCCACCGCCACCTGTCAGGCGGGGCGGGGTTTTCGCTGTTGGCGCTGGCTATTGGCGAGCAGGTGCATAACGGCCATACGCACGGCGACGCCGTTGCTCACCTGCGGCAGGATAACGCTGCGTTTGCGGTCGTCGGCGACATCGCTGGCGAGCTCGACATCCCGGTTGATGGGGCCCGGATGCATGATGAGCGCGTGATCGGGCGCGTATTTGAGAGAGTCGTTATCGACGCGGAACAGGCGGACGTATTCGCGGATACTCGGGAACAGGCCGCGCTGCTGGCGTTCGAGCTGGATGCGCAGGCAGTAGACGACGTCGGCGTCTTCAAGGGCTTCCTTCAGTTTTGTGGTGGTGCGCACCCCCATGCGCTCGATCTCGACGGGCATGAGCGTGGCCGGGCCGCACAATGTCACATGCGCGCCGAGTTTGCCCAGGCACCAGATGTCGCTGCGGGCCACGCGGCTGTTGGCGATATCACCGATGATGGCGACCTTCAGGCCGTCGAGGCCAAGGGCCGCATCCTCGCGCAGGCGCCGGAAATGCTGGCGGATGGTGAAGACGTCGAGCAATGCCTGGGTCGGATGTTCATGGCGGCCGTCGCCAGCGTTTACGATGTGCGAGGCGTGGTGCTGTGCAAGGAAGTGCGGCACGCCGGCACAGGCATGCCGTATGACGACCAGGTCGGTGTGCATGGCCTCGATGTTGGCCAGCGTGTCATGAAGCGATTCCCCCTTGACCGCGCTCGATTGGGTCTCGGAGATATTGATCGTGTCAGCGCTGAGGCGTTTGGCGGCCAACTCGAAGGAGGTGCGCGTGCGCGTGCTGGGCTCGTGGAACCAGTTGACCACGAGGCATCCCTGCAAGAGCGGCACCTTTTTCACGCCGCTCTGCCGTTGTGAAATGGCGACAAATTGCGGGGCCGTGTTCAGGATCAGTTCGATTTCCTGGCGTGTCAGATCCTCGATCCCGATGAGGTCCTTCCGCGACCAGACGGTCTCAGGCGGCTTTGCCATTCCCCGTCACGCTCCCTCGTGTTCATCGGCGCCCGCCGGCGGCTCACGCCGCTCCTCGAGCACCGCGTCTTCCCCGTCAATTTCCTGCAAACGCACCAGCACCCAGTCGTGCCGGCTCGTGGCCACTTCGAAGCCGAGGTAGTCCGGCTGAACCGGCAGTTCCCGGCCGCCCCGGTCCACCAGGCAGGCGAGTTGAACGCGGCGCGGGCGGCCATAGTCCATGACCTCGTCCATGGCGGCGCGGATGGTGCGGCCCGCGGCCACTACGTCGTCCACGAGGAGCACGGTCTTGCCGTCGACATCAAAGTCGAAGTGGGTCTCGCCGCCAACCTTGAATTCGCCCGTGCGTGCGTGCAGATCATCGCGGTAGAGGGTCGTGCCGAGACTGCCGACGGGCGGGTAGTAGTCCGTCATCTCGTGGATTAGCATGGCGAGCCGGTCGGCCAGTGGCACACCGCGGGTAACGATGCCCAGCAGCACGAGGGCGTCGATCTGCGGATTGTCTTGCACGATCTCCTGCGCCATGGTGCGCATCATGGCGCGCATGGCCGTGCCGTCCCGCAAGACGGTATATTGCCGGTCTTTTCGTATGTCGCTCATGGCTGCACCCCCAAGAAGAAAAGGCCTCCTCCTGGCTCGGAGAAGGTCTTGTGTGGTTTCATGGCGTGCGCTCCCCTTCAGCGGCACATCCTACCAGTGTGCAGAGAGTGAGTCAACCACGGCGCCATGCCGATGCTGTAACGGCCCCGGCAAGCCGGCTTGCCCGGCCCGCATTCGCAAGACGGGGCGAACAAAAAGCCGCACCCGCCAGTGCGGGAAAAGGGGGACAGCCCACGCGTTTTCGCCTTCGCGAAGTCACTGCCGCGGGGCCGGCGCAAACACGCTTGGCCCCCCTTTTCCCTTCTGGCCTACTCGTCTTGCTATCGGGTGTTGTGCGCGCAGCAGCGCACCCGAAGTTACTTCTTCGGCGGGGTGATGGCGTCTTTTGCGCCTTTGGCGATGCGGAATTTGAGCACCTTCTTCGCCGGGATCTTGATGCTCTCGCCGGTCTGCGGATTGCGGCCGGTGCGGGCTTTGCGCTTTTGCACAACCAGCTTGCCAATCCCCGGAATCGTGAACCCCACCGGCGCCTGCGTGTAGGCGAGCTCGGCCTGCGCATCGAGCACAGCGGCCACATCCTTCTTGTTCAGGCCGGTTTCATCCGCGAGCGCTTCGATCGTTTTGGCTTTGGTCAGTGGCTTATCCGTCGCCTTGGGTTTCTTGAATGCCATCTCTTTTGCCCTCCTCTTTCTGCCTCCTTCGAGGCGTTTCCGGGAACGTTTTCCCACGCAACCCTGCTGGTTGCTTTGTATCGAGGCGCCGCCGTCTCTGCAGGCGGCCCCTTGCCGGTCTCTGCAATACAAATTAACGAGGCGTTTGTCAAGCTCTATTTTCGCTGCCAAAAATTTTTTCGGCGCATGATCTCCTTGAATTTCGCGGCTGATCGCGCACATCGGCACGGCACCCCCGGCTTGACAAGCGTGTAACGCATTGCAGGACAGTCGTTTGCGAAGGACGTTGATCCGCGCAGTCCACCCCGCTATAGTGCCTGAAACTACGCCACACGGGCATCGGCCCCTGTGGTCTAGCATGGGACCATCTGCCATGATACTCGCAGCCCTAGGAGACATCGACGGACACCTGCCCGCGCTTGATGCGGTTCTCGCGGCGGTGGACGAGGCGGGCGTGTTCACCGTGTTGCACACCGGCAATTCCGTCGCGGGCCGTCCCACAGACGGGGCTGTCCTCGCACGGCTGAGTGCGCGCGAGGTGCCCGCTGTGCTCGGCCGGCGCGATCGCCTGGTCGTGCGCTACCACAAGAAGGCAGCGGCATTGGCGAAGCGCCTCCCCGCCGACGAGTTGAACATCGTGCGCCGCACCTACGGCAACCTCGCCAGCACCGAACTCGAGGCGCTCGGCAGCCGGCCCGAAGCGCGTATGCTCACCGTCGAGGGGGTGCATATCGCCTTGTGTCATGGGGCGCTCGGCAACCGCAAGGACGTGCTCGCGGCGGAAACGTCCCTCGCCAAACTGCAGCGCCAGCGCGAACTGGCGCGGGCGGATCTCGTGCTTGCCGGCGGGCAGGCCGCACCCTTCTTCCGCATGGTGGGCGGCACGTTGTTTGTCGGGCCCGGCCCCCTTGTCGCTGCGCCGCGGGTAGCCCGCTATGCCCTGATCAACACCGACGCGGATCCCTGGCTGGTGGACTTTGCCGAGGCGCCGTTCGCGCCAGCGGATACGGTGGACTGACCGAGTGCGAGCCGGATTTCGTTGTGGGGATGTTCGTCACCGGTCCCTTCCGTCTGCGCGATGTGGACAGCCTCTTCGTGCGCAGGCCGGCCAGGCGCGCCGCTTTGCGCCCGGTACAGCTCAACGCAAGATGCCCGGGCACGGGGCGCTACGAACCTGTACGAAGCTCATCGCGGTCGTCAAGGTGGTTGGGGTGCGTAAAAGGGCCAAGACGGCACCGCGCAGGGACGAGGAATCCGCGCTTGCGCGCGCGGCCACGCCTACATCACCTTCAACGACTATGACGCCGACACAATCCGCGCTTGCGCGCGCGGCCACGCCCCCCTTTTCTTTTTCCCTGCCACTCTGCCACAATCCCCCTTTGAGCAAGGACAGCCGCTCGCTTCACAGGGCGGCAGAAAATGGAAAGGGGAATCTCATGAGAACGGCAGTACTTGTGGTGACCGCACTTATCATCGGAACGATGGCACCCGCGGCGGATGAAGCCGATCCTATCAAGGTGGGTATGATCGGACTCGACACCTCCCACGTGATCGCCTTTACAAAGGTCTTGAACAACCCGGACCACCCGGACCATGTGCCGGGCACGCGGGTCGTGGCGGCGTTCAAGGGCGGCAGCCCGGATGTCGAGTCGAGCGCTTCGCGGGTGGACAAGTTCACCGCGCAGATGCGCGACGATTTCGACGTCGAGATTGTCGACTCGATACCGGCGTTGTGCGAGCAGGTGGACGCGATCATGCTGATGAGCGTTGACGGGCGTCCCCACCTCGAACAGGCGCGCCCGGTTTTCGAGGCGGGACTGCCCATGTTTATCGACAAGCCGTTGGCCGGTTCGCTGGCCGATGCCCTGGCCATCCGGGACCTCGGCGAGAAGCACGATGTGCCCTGGTTCAGCTCATCCTCCTACCGCTACTACGAGACGATGCAGGCCCTGTTGCAAGAGGATGTCGGCGAGATGCGCGGTGCGATCTCCTATGGCCCGTGCCATTACGAGGAGCACCACCCCGATTTCTTCTGGTATGGCGTACATCCTACCGAGGCGCTCTTCACCGTGATGGGCCCCGGATGCGAATCGGTGGTGCGCACGCAAACCCCCGATACGGACGTCGTGACCGGTGTCTGGTCCGACGGGCGTGTGGGAACCTTGCGCGGGTTGCGCAACCAGAAGACGCCGAACCACGTCATCGTCTTCGGCACGAAGGCCGTCGCCCACCAGCCCGACGGCCCGCGCAACTATGCGCCCATGCTCGAGCGGGTGGTGACGCTCTTCAAGACCGGCGAGCCCGCGATTGACCCGGCGGAAACCATCGACATGTTCGCGTTCATGGAAGCGGCAGACGAAAGCAAGCGGCGCGGCGGCGTGCCCGTGAAGCTCTCGGAAGTCCTGAAGAAAGCCGAAGCGGAGCTGGCCGCCCGCTGAGCGCGCCATGCCCCAGGGTATTGACCAGCCGGGATTCGCGATGCCTGAAACAGACACAACGGCGTGGTGGAGGCGCTGGGCGCCCCGCGGCGCCCGGCTGCTTAATGCGGTCTCACTGGGCTATGTGTTCTTGCCGGTCTTTATCTTTGTCCTGGGATGGGTCAGGCCGGACATAGCGGCGGTGACCTGCGCCATCGTGGCGGCGGGGATCATCGCGGCGTGGATCGAAGCAGCCTATCACAAGAACGACGCCGACCAGCAGGGTGTGGCGCCGATGCGGCGCGCGGTGTTTGTGCGCCGGGCGGTGTTCGTCCTGCTGGCGGCGGCGTTCGTGGTGGCGTGCACGGGCATCGGCGGTTACACCTACCAGTTCTCGACTATGTGGCGAACGACGCCATGTTGCGCGACCTCATCGAGTATTCGTGGCCCATTGCCTATGAAGAGGCCGGACCGCAAGATGAGCCGTTCATCCATGTGCATTTTTTCGGCTACTTTCTGACGCCCGCCATGGTGGGCAAAATGTTCGGGTGGGCGGTGGCGCACCATTTCTTCTATGTGTGGACCGTGCTCGGCGTGGTGCTGCTCATCGCATGGTTTATGCGCATCGTCGGGTCCGCCTCGATCTGGTTCGCTCTGCTCCTGCTCTTCTTCGGCGGTCTCGATGTCCTCGGGCATCTGTTGACCGCCGAGCCGCCGTGGACTTCGGAGACCGGCTGGGTAGACTACCTGACCGGCGCCTACTGGTGGTCCACAAGCCGCGGCTGGTTCGATTACTGGTCCGCCAATTTCGCGCTCAGCGAGGCCGGCGCATTCATGAACGGGGTTTTCTTCCGTTTCTTTTCGCCCCTGTCCTTCCTTGTCGACGGCCCCTACCATTTCCTGCCCACCAGCGTGGCCGTGTTGATGATCCTGCATGATCTTCTGCGGCGCCGCACCACGAGCCGGCTGCTCCTGCTCTGGGGAGCTGTGCCGTATTCCTCGATCCTGGTGGGTACCGGCCTCTGGCCCATCGTTATCCTCGGGTTCCTCGTCAACCGGTTCCGCCGCGCCATAACCCTGCAAAATGCCGCGGGCGCGCTGCTACTGCTCCTCGCACTCATCTATACCCTCAGCAACGATGGCGAGATCGTGACCGGTTGGCTCTGGGAGCAGACAGTCTTATCCCGCGCATTGCCGGTGCTCCTGCTCTACTACGTGGCGGAGTTCGGCCTGTTGGCCGTGGTGTGCCCGCGCATCGACCGCACCCGTCTGCATGTTCCGCGCGCATGGTTCTACCTGTGTCTGGCTATTTTCCTGGCGGCGCCGTGGTACCGCCTGGGCGAGTTCAACGATTTCGCGACCAAGGCCATCATTCCGGCGCAGCTCACATTCCTCGCATGGCTGGGTATGGCGTTGCACCAGCCCGAGGGCGGCGGCTGGCGGCGCAAGGTTTTCGTGGTCCTGCTCTGCATTGGCGCTATCGGCCCGTTGGGCGTTGTGGTGCGCGCCCTTGAATTTGGATTCGACCCGGCTACACCGCCGCTCGAGCGCACGCGCCGGGTCAACGAAATCCTGCATGCCGCGGACATCCTTGGGCAATCCGCCGGCAATCCCGATGCGTTTTTCTGGAAGCACCTCGCAAAAGATGTCGCGTATCAGCCCTCCGAGCCCATACCTGTTCACCGGCACTGGGACTTCACCGATCATGCGGACTGCGCCGACTGGGACTTCTACAACCGGGATTGGGAGCCGATCGACCGCGGTATCCGGGTGTACACCGAGACGAACAACGCGCTCATGCGCCTGCGCAACGCCAACCTCGACGCGCGCAATATCGGCACTGTCCGGCTCGAAGTCGAGCTCGAGGACACGCAGGGCGCGCCCATCGACGGCAGTGTCGTGCTGTTGTGGGCGGGACCCGAGGAGGCGGCCGGCGATCCCGAAGACTGGGTGTTCGACCGGTGGCACTCGGCGCTCGTCGATCCGATTCAGTATTCCGTGAGCGCAAACCCCTACTGGCGCGGCACTATTGATGAACTCGTCTTCTATGTGAAGGACCGTGGGAACCACTCCCGCCTGTGCCAGGTTATCCTGAAAAGCCTCACCCTGTACACGCGCTGACCCGCCAGGTGTACATCAGCGCATGAGGCGGCACACGGACTCGACATGGGGCGTGTGGGGAAACAGATCGACCAGGGTGAGTTGGTCGAAGTGCCAGCCCGCGCCGGTCAGGCCGCCGATATCGCGCGCGAGCGTGGCCGGGTCGCACGACACGTAGACAAGCTGCTGGGCGCTGCATTTGTTCAGCGCCGGCACGAGGGCTTTGGCGCCCTGACGCGGCGGATCGAGGATCACGGTGTCCCAGGGATTCTGCGTCAGCGCAGCGGCCATCGCGTCCTCATTGCCGGCGCGGTAGTCGCCCGGCCCCACCTGTTGCGCGGCATCGACAGCGGCGCTATGGTGATCAATACCTGCCACAGGATGGTGCTCCGCGAGCGCCAGGGAGAGGTTCCCGCTGCCGCAGTAGAGGTCGATGGTGCGGCCCGGCTCGCCGCCGGCGAAACTATGCACCGTGCGTACCAGCAGCCGATTCAATAAGAGGCTGGCCTGAGCGAACGCACCGTTTATCACGGGTACGCCGTCAAAGAAGAAACCGTGCCGGCCTGCCCGGTCACGCGGCGTGTCGACGTATTCGAAGGCGCGGCGCAGGGCACGACCGGCGGAGCGCGCCCACACGAGCACGTCATCGCCCTCGGGATTCACGGTCACGGTGATCGCGCCTTTGGGGTGCACGGTGCGAAGGCGGGTAAGGGCGGCGTTCATCTTTGCGTGGTTGAGCGGGCAGGCCGGCGTATCGATGATGGTGTGGGTGCCCGGCGCGTGGAAGCCAAGGCGTTCGCCGTCGCCATGATAGACAGCACGGGTGCGGTAGCCGGTGCGCAGGCCGGCATCCTCGACCCAGCCGGGCGCTGCCTCGATCTTGCCGATACGCGCGAGTTGCTCCGCCACGATGCGTTGCTTCCAGTCTGCCTGGGCGGGATACGCGAAGTGAAGCCACATGGCGTGGCCCAGCGGTGTAATCTCAGGGATGCGGTGTGGCGAGGCGGTCTCGATAGCGCGCAGTTCGCCGCGCAGCACCCCCTTGGTGTGCTTGCGGATCGCCACCTCGGCTACGTCGCCCGGCAATGCGAAGGGCACAAAGCACACCTGCCCGTCTATGCGGCCGATACCCTCACCGCCATGGGCAAGGCTGGTAATTTCTACGGTATATGTCACGGGGTAGCAGTCTCCTTCCTACGGCGCGGCAAGGCCGGGGTAGACATCCGGCCCGGTGCGCACGGGGGTGTTTGGTGGTGCGGCCTCGGCGAGGAAGTCGCGGAAATTCGGGAGGGCGGGGTCCGTGCGGCGAATGCGCCACAGGCCATCCTCCTCGACAAAGGTAAGCCAGGTCTCTCCCGCCTCCTCGCGGGGAAAACGCACCGGCCGGTCCGCGAGATGACCGGCGGGCCCGGCGACAGTGTGCCCGGTGACCTGGAAATACAACAACATCCGCACGCGCCCGGCTTCCGCGAACGCCGAAAAGTCCCACTCGCGAATCTGCCGGTGTACGTGCAGGCCCTCGAAGCGCTCGAAACACCATTGCCAGGCACGCCGTGCGTATTCGCGGGACCAGCCGGCCGGATCCGTGTAGCCGCGGGCGTAACGGGCGACGGTGGCGTCGAGATCTTTCACGGCGATGGCCGCCCCCCACCCGGCAATCTCCTCGGCGATGGCTTCCGCTATGCGCCGGTGCGGCCCATCCAACCCATCGAGATTGGGCCACCACGGGGTCCAGGTTGCGTCGGACGTAGCTTGCGCGACGGGGCGCGCTTCGCCATACACCTGCACAGGCGCCAACACCACTTCCTCGGCAATGCGGCTTTCCACGGTGCTCAGCACGCGGTGGCCGGTATAGCCCACCGTGCCTTCGTACGGTTCGGTCTCGTTCGTCAGCGCGGTCACGGCATAGGCCAGGTTTTCGTCTTCCGGCGGTGCGGTATCGGTGTGGCGCCGGTCGTCACGCGGTTCCGCGATGGTTTCATACGCGCCGTCCGGCAGGATGCGGCGGTGCACCTTGTAAGACACATCACCCTCGCGGAACGGCCACGAGAGCGTCACGCCCGCCTCGGTGCGCCGGGCCATCACCCCGCGCACCGGCGCCGGCACGGCCTCGAGCACGAAGGTCTGCGGGTCGATCACGTTCTCCCGCGTGTTCATGACGAAGATGCCGCGGCCCACCCGGGCGATATAGGCCGTGCCAGCGCCGAAAGGCTCGGTATGTTCCGCGAGGATGGCTTCCCACGCCTCGGCATCCTCGAGCGTGCCCGCGCTGACGACCCGGTCGAAGGGGGCGGCTTCCGATGCTCCGGTGTCCGCTTCCATGTCCCTATCCGTTTCCACGTTGGCCGGGGTACGCCCGGATCGCGTATGCGCCGGCAAGAGGGGTACGTAGAAGTAGCGGCGGTTCGGAATCAGCTCTGGCACCTGGCCCGGCCGTTCCATGCCATAGGCTGCATGCGCCAGGTGGCCGGCATCCAACACCCCGTCGATATCACGCAGGTTCACATGGAACGCCCGGGGTGTGGCCGCCTCAGCCAACCGGCACGCCACCGGCGTGTGTGCGCGCACAGAATCGCGCCGGGCGATGAGACCCTGGTCAACCAGCCGCCGCAGAAGCGGGGCAATGGCGTCGTTCCAGCGGTCCGGACTCGTACCGAACCACAAGTCCTGCTCGTGAGGGAAGGCATAGATCGCGGCGCCGGTCATGGCGCCGGTAAGGATCATGGCGCTGTAGAGTCCCGATGGCATGGCGGCGGCGCCAGCAGTCCCGCCAAAGCGGCCCGGCCCGTCGAACCGCGCATCGGCATACCAGCGCGCGTCCGGCGCGATGCCCCAATGGGCCGCCTCTTGCGTGAGCCAGAGGCCCATGGCGGCGGCGACCTGCGGCTGCACATGATCACCGCGGCACGCTACGCCCGGCAGCAGGTAGCCCTTCAAGGCACGCAATCGCTTGTACAGGCGGGCGCATTGCGTGTTCGCCATGAGGCGTGGCCAGCCAAGCTCGTCGAGCGGCATCCAGAGGAAGCAGCCATAACGCGCGAGCGTTTCCCCACTCTCGGCAAGCCAACGATGGACGGGCGGCATGCCGAGGGCCGGATTCGCCGCGGCGGGGTCATAGCTGTTGAAACGCAGGCCCGACACCACCGCGCCGCGCAGGCAGGTGAATTCCATGAGCAGTTCCTCGAGGAGCGGCAGCGGATAGTACCTTGCGGGGTGCCCGTCCGCGATGGTGATTACCACGGGGATGTCCTCTGCCTGGGCCGCGCCGAGGATCGCGAGGTAGCGCTCATGGCGGCTCACCATGGCGGGCCCCGGCGCGTCGATCGCCAGCACGGTGTAGGGCTTCAACGCTGCCGGCAAGGTCTCCCACGCCTCTTGCAGGTGATCGATATACAACGCCGTGTCCCCGCGGGCGGGGTCGTTCACGGCGAATAGAAAGAGCGGATGCTCCGGACTGATTTCCGTGCGCAACGCCGGAAAGGAGCCCGGCTCCGGTCCGGCCTGGGCGTTCAAAACGGCACACCCGCCCAACACCGCACACACAATGTGCGCGGCCAAGCGTTTCGCGGCTCGGGTGTGCGGTTGGTTCACGGCGGTTCCTTGCGCCTCACGGTACACGGCCAATGGGTCTATCCCCTTGCCGTGCCGAAAGTTCCGGGGGAGGGCGACGCAGGTCAAGGCAGGTTCGGCGTCATACCAAGTCAGAACGTTGTCAGCAATTCTCGTCGAGCAGCGCCCGCGCTTCTTCGGCGTCGCCAACCTGCACCAGCAGCCGGATGCCGCCCTTGGCCGCGCCGCCGAAGAGTGCGAAATCCGGCTCGAGGTTGCCCGTGATATCGCCCATCACATGCGCCTCGATGCCGTGATTCTCGAGAATACCCTGCGCCAAGTGCGCGCGGGTCGGGTCTCGGAAGCGCGCAACCGCCACATAGTCGCCCATGATTAGCCTTTCCAATACCAGTCGCAGGCCCGGCAATACCAGGCGGGCCTGCGCGGCCCCAGGAACGGCCGCAGCCAGGCACGCAATACCCGGGGCAGGCCCGGCTCATGCACCATGGCAATATCGCCGCGCCCACAATTCGGGCACGTTGCAGGTGGGTCGGGTGGCGCCGTTTCACCGGTGCTCGCGCCCGCCTGATCGTTCGCCGCCCAATCATCCACCGCATCCGCATCTGTCTCCCCCTCTCCCTCTCCCTCCACGTGCGCTTGCGCTTGCGCGAGAACCCGTTGCGCTGCTTCAAGCTGGTCTTCGGGCACCATGACCTCGACACCACCACTGAACAGGGCGTAGTGAACGCCCAGGGCAGCCGTGTGTTCGTTGCTCAAGACACAGCCGATACCGTGCCCACGCAGGATGTTTTGCATCAGCGCCGCCTGCCAGGGCAATTGTGTACGCGCTACCAGGACGAGCCGCTCAGTCATGGCGTTACCTCGTTGCGGCTGTCCCTACACATCCACATCACCCACGGAGTCGACGATGTGGTTGGGCTGCCAGGGGGAAAGGTCGACGGCCTCGCGGCTGGTCATGCCCGTGAGCACGAGGATGGTCTCGAGCCCCGCCTGCACCCCGGCCATGATGTCCGTATCGAGGTTGTCGCCAATCATGACAGTGTTCTCGGAGTGAATGCCGAGGTGGTTCATGGCACTGCGCATCATGAGCGGGTTGGGTTTGCCCACGAAGAAGGGACGCCGCCCCGTCGCACTTTCGATGAGCGCGGCCATGGCGCCGCACGCGGGCACGATCCCCTCCTCCGCCGGTCCCGACGGGTCCGGGTTCGTCGCGATGAAGCGCGCGCCCCCCGCCACCAGCCGCACCGCCTTGGTTACGGTCTCGAAGTTATAATTCGTGGTCTCGCCGAGCACCACATAATCCGGCTTGTGGTCGGTAATCACATAGCCGCTCTGGTGCAGCGCGCTTGTGAGCCCGCTCTCGCCGATGACGAAGGCCGTGCCGTTCGGCTTCTGCCGGCTGAGAAACTGCGCCGTGGCCATAGCCGAAGTAAAAATGTGCCCGGGCCCGATGTCCAGCCCGTTCGTGCGCAGGCGGTGCGCCAGGTCCCCGGGCGTAAAGATAGGATTGTTCGTGAGAACAAGGAACTTCGCTTCCCGCGCACGAAGCCGCGCGAGAAAATCCTTCGCCTGAGGAATCGGACGCCGCCCGCGCACAAGCACGCCGTCCATATCGATAAGGTAATTCTTTGGTGAATTCATGGTGAGCATCCTTGCCGGTGTGTGCCGGCCTGCAGCAGCCCGCGCCGCGGTCACTTCCCCGGCGGAGGAATTCGCCGCGCCTGCCGCGCAGCCACATCATGGCACGCCTCCCGGGGCACAGTATAGCCCACGGCACATGCCTGTGAAAGAATCCGAATTGCCTCATCATAAATCGATCCGAAACGCCACGTAAGCCCGCAAAACGGTGGCCGGACCCGACCGCGCGCCCACGCGCCGGAGGGTGTTATTTTGAAACTTCATAATTCCTTAGCCGTATGGTGCAAGGGAGTGCACGTTTTTTCGCCAATCTGTTCCGTGATAGCGAATACCAGCGTGCGGCGGGGATAGCCATGCCGTGGGTGCATACATCGTGACACATAGAGACAGCGGGTGGGCCAGAACCGCTACCCGCGCTGATACCCGGGGGGTTCTATGACGCAGGGAAAACGGCTCACGGCAAACGGCCAACGCGGGCGTTGCCCGCAACCCAAGGATCGAAAGGCGTGTTCCCCGGTTGTTGGTTCGTGGTTCAGGACGGCTTGGGATTTGGAGCTTGGGCGTGTTTCCGGAGCGCCGAAGGCGCGGTTCCATACCAGCCCGGGCCGCAGGCCCGGGTTAGGGATGCGCAGTTCCCCAAGCGCTGAAAGCGCGCGCTATAAAAACCTATGGCTCGGGCCTTCAGCCCTTTGGTGTGCGGGGTGCCGGGTGCCCCGGGCCTGCGGCCCAGGCTGGTATGGTACGGGCCGTTGGCCCTGAAGAGAGGGCGAACTCTGGTCTTCCGCGAGGGATGCCGGTGCGTGCGGCGCGCTCATCGGCCGCACGTCATTCCACTATGCAACACTTTTAGAATCAGTAGCTTATAGAAGGTGCCCGACTAACTTCTTGTTGTCTTTTGCAGGAGCTGAAGTCTAAGGCACCAACGCGGGCGTTGCCCGCAACCCAAGGATCGAAAGGCGTGTTCCCC
>CAZMVU010000025.1:0-35065 GCA_964569295.1 uncultured Nitrospirales bacterium | reverse complement strand
ACAACCGGGGAACACGCCTTTCGATCCTTGGGTTGCGGGCAACGCCCGCGTTGGACAACCGTGGTGTTGGTGCTTTGTCCGCAAATAGAGGTAAGTATACCCGGGTTGATATGCAGTAGCTGTGGCTATGCTACGTATCCCCAACCGGCCCTCGTGGAATTCCCGGTTTTTCCTCTTGGCATTGGCGCTTGTCATCGGGTACACTGGGAAGAAGTATATGCGGCCTTGCCGCACCAACGAAGCAGAGGGTTTTTTTATGAGCAAGATCACGCGCAGAGATTTCGTGAAGGGTGCGGCCACCGCCGCCGTGCTGGTTGGCACATCAAAAACGGGTTGGGCTGGAGCCAACGACCGTATCAACGTATGTGTGATGGGCATCAACGGCCGCGGCAAGTCGCACCTGAAGGGCTATGAGAACCTGAAGAACGTGCGGGTGA
Source organism: uncultured Nitrospirales bacterium (assembly GCA_964569295.1). Lineage (GTDB taxonomy): Bacteria > Hydrogenedentota > Hydrogenedentia > Hydrogenedentales > JAGMZX01 > CAZMVU01. The sequence goes on along the minus strand of CAZMVU010000025.1, from coordinate 34,628 downwards.
CCTCGCTGTGCGATCCGGATGCACGTCTGTTCAAGCCGCGGGTGAAGGAGTACTTCACGGACCGCGGTCTGCAGGAACCGAAGGTCACGCAGGACATCCGCGAGGTGCTGGAGGATCCGGACATTGACGCTGTCTCGATGGCCACCCCGAATCACTGGCACTCGCTCGGCACGATCTGGGCGTTGCAGGCGGGCAAGGATGTGTTTGTCGAAAAGCCGATGACGCACAATATCTTCGAGGGGCGCAAGGTGCTGGAAGCGGCGGAGAAATATGGCAAGGTCGTGCAGCACGGCACGCAATTGCGTTCGAGTGCGGGGTTTCAGGAAGGCATCCGCCTGCTCAAAGAGGGCGAGATCGGCGATGTCTACATGGCGCGGTGCGTGTGCTACAAGTGGCGCCCGTCCATTGGCCCGGCTCACGCCGGCGAGCCGCCGAAGCAGCTCGACTGGGACCTGTGGCAGGGGCCGGCGCAGGAAGAGCCTTTCATGCTCAACGAGAAGGATGAAGGCATCTATGTGCATTACTACTGGCACTGGGTGTGGGCCTACGGCAACGGCGACATCGGCAACCAGGGCGTGCACCAGCTCGACGCCGCCCGCTGGGGGCTTGGCGTGGACACGCCTTACCGTTGCACGTCCATGGGCGGTATGTTCCTGTGGGACGACGCGAAGGAAATCTACAACGTGTCTTCGAGTTCATTCATGTTCAAGGGACCGGATGGCAAGGACAAGATGATGACACTCGAGGTGCGCCCCTGGCATTCGAACGACGAAGTGGGCGGCACGTCGTTCGGCGTTATTTTCTACGGTTCCGAGGGCTACATGGCGTTCCCGAGCTACTCGGGATACAAGGTGTACAAGGGCGGACAGCCCGGCAAACTCGTGAAGGAAAACAGCGCGGGCGGCGATCATTACAAGAACTTCATCGACGCCGTGCGCGCGCAGGATCCCAAGGCCGTCACCGCGCCGCCGCGTGAAGGGCATTACTCATCGGCCCTTTCGCACTATGCGCTCACGGGCGCCCGCGTGAACCGCGTGCTCGAGATCGACACCGAAACCGGGATGGTCAAGGGCGACGACGAGGCCAACAGCCACCTCACCCGCAACTACCGCGCGCCGTTCGTGGTACCGAAAACGGTGTAAGCACGAACGGGGCATTCAACCCCAGCGCAAATCCTGTCAAGCGCCACGATCGGAGAACCCGGTTGTGGCGCTTTTTTGCCATGGCGCGGCGAGATAGTGCGTACACCCGTGAGCCGTGTTGAACGGAGGATGTTGCCAAGGACTGCGGTGCTCGCCATTGGCCTTCGCCGGCGTATACAGCCGCGGGTGCGCTGGGAGGGGGAATGGTTTACGCGTGCTGCGCGACCAGGGCGAGCCCGGTCGCCACACTGGTGAATGTGTCGCGTTGCATGAGCCGCGCCTCGCCGAAACGGTCGACGAGCATGTGGCGGATGGCGGGTATGAGGCTGGTGCCGCCGGTTGTCAGAACTAGATCGATATCGCCGGATTCGAGCTGGGCGCCGCTCTCCGCCTCTTCTATGCAGTGCAACATCTGGTCGAGAAGGTAGTCGATTATGTCCGCGAACTCCTCGCGCGCGATGTGCTCGCGAATGTGGATGGCGTCCATATCGAGAGCGATTTCCGTATCGAGGGACTCGGAGAGGCGTTTTTTCGCCAATTCAACCTCGCGGGCGACGGGGTAGCCATAGTTGCGCTGGATGAGCATGCGCAGGGCGCGGATGGCCTGTGGGTCTGTACAGTCCACCTCGATGGCGAGCAGCCAGTTGATCATCTCTTCCGTATTCAGTTTGTACAGATTCTGCCAGTCCAGAATCTCGTTAAAGAGGTACTGGGGAATCCGCAATTTCGACGGGCCATAGCGCGCGCGGCTGCCGAAAACCGGGAAAAGCTTCTTCTTGATGATCTCCCGGTCGATCGCGTCACCCGCCACGGGCACCCCCGCCACGGACAGGATGCGGCTTTCCGCAAGGCGAACCGCGGTGCCATGGCCGCCGCCAAATTCCATGATGCACACATCGCACGTGCCGCCGCCGATATCCACCACCATAAGGCGCTGCTTGCGCTCGGCGGCCATCGCATATTCGACGCATGCGCCCACGGGCTCATAGAAAAAGGACAGCTCTTTGAAACCCGCCAGATCCGCGGCCGTGCGCAGCCGGTGCTCGGCCACCTCGTTTTCTTTCGGGTCGCGCGAGAACCGAACGGGCCGCCCGAGAACCGCCTTCTCGATGGAACGGCCCGCCGCGGCATCCAGTTCTTTTTTGATGCGCCGGAGAATATGGGCCACGAGTTCTTCGATCTGATAGTGCGTGCCGAACACATGGGTGCCGCGGAACGAGACATGCCGGAGCTGCGTTTTCAGGGACTGGAAGAGCCGCCCTGGCGAGTTGACCTCGACGGTGGCCCGGGCGCGCATGGCCTCGCGCACGTTTGAAGGTTCGGCGCCGGGCCGGTAGCCTTCGCTCTTGTCTGGCTCGGCGCCCACATAAGCCTCGATATCCACGCCGAGATCCATCTGCTCCAGGATGATCTCGCGGTCCACATTGCGCTCGATAAAGGCATTGGCGGCGCGGCGCCCGACAATATGCTCGCCCTCGTTCGTGATGTACAACAGAGACGGCAACGCGGCCGGGTTGTCGTTGGCTGGGTCGAGCGGGAGCACGCGCACCTGCTGGCCATCGCTAAGGGCCACGCTCGAGTTCGTAGTGCCGAAGTCTATACCGCAGAACAACTCACCCACGGTCATGTCCTCAGGTTATGACGCTGTTGTACAGGCGTCTCGTCTGGCTGCATTTTGCACCGCGCGCATGCGCTAACATCTTACAGCCTTGGCCCTTAGCAGAATTCGCTGCACCGCAAATCGCGGAGTATAGCATGGTGCACGGGGTGATGCAATGAGCAGCGTGCCGTTGCGGAATCGGGCCCCGGCGAGGCCTATGTCCGTTTACCGCCAATGCGGTTCTCGTTGCCCTCGAGGATGCGCTGGATGTTGGTGCGGTGGCGCACGATGACGAGCAGGGCCACGGCGCTTGTGAAGATTTGCAGGGGGAGCGAATACCCGAGTAGCCAGATGAGTGCGGTGAGCGTGAGAGCGCCCAGGATGGATCCCGCGCTCACCATCCGGGTGACAACGACCACGGCGAAGAAGACTGCTGCAGTAATGAGGGTGGGGAGGGGCGCCAGGCCGAGGAACACGCCCGTGCTCGTGGCGACGCCCTTGCCGCCTTTGAACCGCACGAAAACGGAGAATATATGCCCCACGATGGCCGCCACGCCGCACACGATCGCCGCGTGTTCCCACCCGGTGAGGCGTGCGAAGCCTTGCACGGCCGCGACGCCCTTGAGCATGTCGCCGGCCAACGCGATGGCGCCAAGCGGTTTGCCCAGGACACGCAGGGTGTTGGTGGCGCCGATGTTTCGGCTGCCGTGCTCGCGGATGTCGATATTCTTGATCGCGAGGCCGAGCCAGAACCCCGTGGGCACACAGCCTATCAGGTAGGACAATAGGACGGCAAGGATAAGATACGGGTCGACGGTCATGGCTTGGGCTTTCCCTGACGCAATTCGATCTTGATGGGCACGCCCTCGAACGTGTAGCGCTCGCGGAGCTGGTTTTCGATGAAGCGCAGGTAACTGAAATGGAACAGCGATTTCTGGTTTACGAACAGCACAAAGGTGGTGGGCCGCACGGATACCTGCGTGGCGTAACGAATTTTCGCGCGCTTGCCTTTGTGCGAAGGGGCGGGGTGCTTGGCGCGCACTTCGTCGATGAACGCGTTCAGTTCGCCGGTGGGAATCCGCTTTCGGCCTTCTTCCGCCACGCGGTCCACATACTCGAAGGTGGAAAAGAGCCGCTGGCGGGTGATGTTGGATAGGGTGACATAGGGCACGAACTTGATGTGGGGCATCTTGAAGTCGATTTCTTCCGCGATTTTCTTGAAATGGGCGTCCCGGTCTTCGATGAGATCCCACTTGGTGAGCACGAGCACCATAGGCCGGCCCTGCTCCATGGTATAGCCAAGGATACGTTTGTCCTGCTCTGTAATGCCCTCAGTGGCATCGAGCAGCACAAGGCACACATGCGCGCGGCGAATGGCCCGTAACGACCGGCTCACGCTGAAGTGCTCGACGGGCGCCTTGATCCCCGCTTTCTTGCGCAGGCCCGCCGTGTCGATGAGGAGGTAGTCGCGCTCCTTCCAGCGGAACTCGACATCGATAGCGTCGCGCGTGGTGCCCGGGTTCTCGTGGACGATTGTCCGCTCTTCGTTCAGGATAGCGTTCACGAAAGATGATTTGCCGACGTTTGGCTTGCCGATCACCGCGATCCGGGTGACCGTGTCTTCCTCTTCCTCCATGTACCCTGCGGGGGGCGGCGCCGGCAGGTACTCGGCGAGGGCATCCAAAAGTGCCTCGATGCCGAGGCCGTGGCCCGAGGAAATGGCAATGGGGTCGCCAATGCCGAGTCCATAGAATTCGAAGCGATTCATCTCGAGTTTCGGGTTGTCGAGCTTGTTGGCTGCGAGCACCACGGGTTTGCCGGTGCGGAACAGGGCATCGCGCACTTCTTCATCCATGCGGGTCGGATCTGCCTGTGCGTCGACGACAAAGACGATTACCCGGGCGGCTTCGATGGCGGCCTGCACCTGGTCCTGCATTTTCCGGGAGATGGGGTCGACAGGGTTCTCCATGATCCCGCCCGTGTCGACGAGACGGAAGTGCTTGCCCTTGTGCACAGCCCGGGCCTCGTAGCGGTCGCGGGTGATGCCTTCGATATCGTGCACGATGGCCCGCTGTTTGCCGATGATGCGGTTGAATAGCGTGGATTTACCCACGTTCGGCCGGCCGATAATGGCGACCAGGGGCGGTTTCTGGCGTTTGGACATATCAGGTGGTTTTTTCCCGGAAAGCGTGTTGCACGCCCACGAGCAGGTAGTTGACGAAGGACAATAGGGTCATGACGAGCGTGGCCACCACCAAGTGGGGGGTGAAGGGCAGCCCGATAAGAATGGCCAATACCGTACCCATTTGAAAGGCGGTGGTCAACTTTCCCAGCATGCTTGGCTGCATCTGGCGCGGTCCCAGCAGCTCCGAGATGAGAAACGCGCCCAGCGTGATAACCGCATCGCGGAGGAGAATGACCACGGGCACCCACAGGAACCAGGCGGGCAGCACGTCGTAGAAGTGGGGGTTTGTGGCGATGAATACGTAGCCCAGGTTCACGATTAGCTTGTCGGCCAGCGGATCAAGGCGTTCGCCGAACTTCGAGTGTTGGTTCCAGCGGCGCGCCACGAAGCCGTCGAGCACATCGGAGATGCCCGCGGCGAGATAAATGGCCGCGGCCGCCCAGCGCAGCCAGGGGTGAGCCGGCGCATAGGCGTAGACGCAGGTGCAGAATACGGGGATGAGAAAGACCCGGAACAGCGTGATACGGTTGGCCAATGTCACGGTTGATGCGCTTCCCATGCAAACGAACGCCCGCGGTCATGCGTGTGCGTATGACCACCGGCGCTCGTGGCTGACGAAATACTAGACGCTCTCGTTTTCCGGAAGGTGGCGGCGAACCTGCGCCACGAGTTCCGCGGGGAGAAAGGGCTTGGTAATGAGGGTCACGGCGCCCACATGCAGGCTTTGCGCGCGCGCATCCGGTGTGTGCGCGGATGACAGGCACACCACGGGAATCTGCTGGGTTTCCGGGTTCGCCTTGAGTTGTTCGCACACCTCGTAGCCGCTCATCATCGGCATCATGATGTCCAGCAGCACCAAATCCGGTTTTTCCGTTTCCACCAGGTCGAGTGCGGCAATGCCGTCATAGGCGCGCACGACGTCGAACCCTTCCGCCTTCAGGGTACGCTCGATGAGCATCACCACATCCGGCTCGTCGTCCACGATGAGAATTTTTGGATTAGCCACGGCGCCCGTATCCTCCCGAACCCCGGTTGCCCAGGGTAACATCCAGCGTGTGCATGCGCGTGCGCGGCCGGCGCGGTGTGCGCGAACGGTATGCGCTGATCGGCCGCGTCGTGTTCGTTTGTTTGATAGGCTTCTGCTCGACACGCAGGCCATGATCTGTCAAACCTTCCGGCACCGCTTCGTTTCGAACAATCGTTGCCTCGAGTGGCGGCGAAAGCGGCACCGCGAATTCCTCGTCGCGCATCATCTGCACGGCTACCGCCGTCCCTGGTGGAATGTGTTCGATGAGCCGCACACGCAGCCCATAGGGCGTCAGGTCCATCACCACGCCTTGCAGCTTGAGCTGTGGCGCGATTTGCAGCCACACCAGGCACGGCCGGAACACTTCCGTGCGCGGCGCCCGCCGCCGGCCCCGATGTAATGACTTCTGCGTCTCGGACCAGACCATCTCCGAACCGTGGTCGATTTCGCCGTCGATATAGATTGGTTTATGCGCTGCCATGCTGTTCCTTCCCGTGCGGTGTATTGGTTTCGTCCAACCGCAGAATTAGCATACCGCAGTTGGCATGTGTTTTTCCACCATGATATACACGGGCATCCGTCCCACCCGGAGGCCGCAGCATTCAGGGAATTTAACAGCCCGCCCATCCGTTGTGTAGAGTAGATGGTACGCTTGCGTGCCTTTCCGGTCCGAGCAGTGTTTGTGCAACACCGTGTTGAGGGCAGGGGGGCAGCCATTCTATGTATGGTTGGTTTTCTGTAATTCCGGTCATAGCCGGCAACAGGGTGGGGCCGCTGGCTGGGAAGCACGGGGCGTTTCTAAGAACAACCAGAAACGACGGAACAGACCACGAAGGAGACGGAGAGCCATGGCTTACCAGCTACCCCCACTACCCTACTCATTTGACGCATTGGAACCCCACATCGACGCGCGCACCATGGAATTACACCATGACAAGCACCACCAGAGCTATGTCAACAAGGTGAACGACGCCCTCGACGGCGTCACCGCCATGCAAGGCAAAAGCATCGAAGAGGTGCTGCGCAACATCAACGACGTGCCCGAAGAAAAGCGCCAGGCTGTCATCAACCACGGCGGCGGCCACGCCAATCACACCCTGTTCTGGCAGATCATGGGGCCCAATGGCGGTGGCGCGCCCGCGGGTGACCTGGCTGACGCCATCAACGGCGTCTTCGGCAGCTTCGACAACTTCAAGGACACCTTCAGCAAAGCGGCGGCCGGCCAGTTCGGCAGCGGCTGGGCCTGGCTCGTCGTGAAAAACGGCAAGCTGGCATGCTACAGCTCGGCCAACCAGGACAGTCCGATCACGCAGGGCGATATCCCGGTACTCACGTTGGACGTCTGGGAACATGCCTACTACCTGAACTACCAGAACCGCCGGCCGGATTACATCCAGGCGTGGTGGAACACGGTAAACTGGACTAAGGTCGGCGAGCTGTTCCTCGCGGCGCAGCAGTAACGGCCTCCGGCATAAACAATCGTGCTTTCCCTGCGGCCGGGCACACGGCTGCCCGGCCGTTTCTGCTGGGTGTGGGCCGCCTCTATGGGGTGGATGCTTTGATCTGCGCAGAGGCCGCTCGTACAATACAAAACGCTTCTTGAAAACGCAGGTTTTGTGCTGTACGAAGGAATGTTTCCCATCGTGCTTTTGCATAAACGCCAAACGCCCCGGCCAAGGGGCGCCACTTCCCAAACGCATGGCATAGCGCGTGGCGTGCGGGCCCGGTTCTTGAATGCCGAGGCGCGGCCGTGTGCCGGCCTTGGCGGCAGGACAGCCCGCGCGGAACGGCGCCGCCGCCTGTGGGGCGGGTGCAGCGGGCCGTGAAGAAGGGCATCAAGGTTCTCTTTTATTCCGGGAGCGGCCTCCTGTGGATAGGCGCCGCCGTGATGCTGATTGAACTGGCGGCCCTCTATCAACACCATAGAGACAGGGACAACCTGCAACTCGCAGAGGCACTCCAATTTGCGCAGCGTAATGACCACAAGCGCATCCTCGAGCATCTCAATGAGCGTGCAATGGCGGGCGAGCAACTTCCGCTGGCGCCGCCACGAACCGACTATTTCAAGCGGGACCACGCCGGGCGCGCTGAACTTGCACGCCAACGGGGGGAGCTTATCCTGGCATGTACTCCTGCGGGCCAGATCGCGGCAATCTGGCCAGCGCCGGAAAGCGTCCCCCTTGCGGAATTCCAGGCGCGGATCCGCCCCGGCCGCCGATTGCAGGCGGCGTTCGGAGAACAAGCAACGGGCGCCATCGAAAACCTTCTTGCGAAGATAGGCCGCCCCAGCGCATTCCATCGCGAAGAAATCACCATCAAAACCGCGCCCGAAACCACGCGCTACTACGTTCTCCACGCGCTCGTGTAGCCGGAAGCCGCACCGGACGCCCCCATCGCTGTCTTTGTGCGCCCCGCCATCTGGGCGGAGCCGTGGTTCCGGTTTATGCCGAATCTGCGCGTGCATATAGAAAGCGCCATTTGGCCGCAGACGTATTTCTCGACGAACAGCCATGGTTTCCGAGACGACCCGGTAGCGGTGCCCAAGCCGGGCGGAATCTACCGGATTGTATGCATTGGCGGCTCGACCACCGTGGAAGGACCGTACAACGCGCTGACCTATCCCAACCTGCTTGAAGAAAAGCTGCGGCGCCGGTTTGCCACGGACAAGATCGAGGTGGTGAATGCGGGTATTTATGCCGGGCACACCGGTACGGCGTTGGATCGTTTCGACGATTTTCTAGCCCTCGACCCCGATATGGTTGTCGTGTACAACTTTTACAATGAGTTGGTCCGGGAGCTGGACACTCTTCTCGAAGGGGAATCGCCGTTGTCCTGGCTTCCTGCGGGTTTGCAGCGTGCATTGAACCACAGTTACGCGGTACGGCAATGGTGCGGCGGGTGGGTTATGCCCGCAGATGCCAGCCTGCGCCGGGTATTGCGGGAATCGACCTTCCAGCACATCGAGGCGATGCGCACCCGCTGTGCCGCCCGGGGTGTACGTCTGGCTGTATGCAGCTTTGCCGCGCCGGATGCGGCCGGAATGCCGGCCTGCGAAAAGGCCTATCTCGATCACCTCCACTTTTACGCCAGTTCCTGGCCGTTCCGTGTGGACGGCTATGCGCACGCGGCGGGCCTGTTCAATGAGGAGCTCAAAGCCTACGCGCACGAGCATGACGTGCTGTATATCCATGTTGCGGAACAATTACAGGGGGGGCTCCAGATGTTCATTGACCTTTGCCACCTGCACCTGCACGGCATGGACCTCAAGGCGAAGGCGATAGCCAGAACCATCCAGTATGTGCAACGCGACGCCATCCGAGAGCGAACCGGCGGGTGATGTGTGGTTGTGCCGCTGGTTTATCAGCGCTATAAGTAATGCGGTGGGTATGGCCTGTCGTGGCCGCGCGGGAAGGGCGTTTGCCGCCCGCCCGTCCAAGGCACGGTGCGCCGGCGTCGAACATGCGCCTGGTGGGCCTATTGCGCAGTTTTCGCGTCGATCTGTTCAAGGAAATTCGCCACCGCATCGGCTACGGTATCCCGTTCATAGTCCCAGAAGATCACGTGGTCCGACCGGGTAAGCCAAGTGGTCTTCTTGACGGCGGCGGGCATTTGTGCCAGCGCGGCTGTGGCGGCAGCGGGATCCGTCACCTGGTCCAACCGGGAGTGCACGAGCAGCACCGGACACGTAATGCGCGTGAGCAGATCGGGGTTGCCGGCGGCTTCGGCAAGGGCGATGGCGGTGAGTATGCCCCGTGTGGGGGCCCAGCGGTAGGACACGATCTGGCTGCGTGCCTCCGGGCGGTTGACGGGTTCGCGCACTGACGGCGCCCAGCGCACGAATGGCGATGTGAGATTTGCCCAGTGCTCAGCCGAGAAGATATAGAACCATTTATGGGTGACGCGGAAGAAAGGGGATGCGAGAATGAGCGCAGCGGGCGGGGTTTCGGCGGCGGCTATCGTGGCGATGGCCCCGCCCATGGAATGGCCGAGCAGCACGACCGTGTCGTGTTCTTGCTGCAATGCGGCGAGGGCTGTGCGCACGGCCGCGATCAGGTGCGCCGGCGTGACCTTCTCGAAGTCGTAGGGGGTGGTGCCGTGTCCCGGCAACAGGATGGCCTTGGCGCGCCAACCCGCTGCTGCGAGTTGTTCGGGCAGCTCGTGGAAGTTGTTCGGGGAACCGTTGAAGCCATGCACCAGCAGTACGGCCCCGCGCGGGTTGGGGGGGATCAGGTCGCGTTGCTCGGCCCCGTGCATGATGCCTGTGTCGGGGTCGCGCGGCGTGCGGGCGACATAACGCGCTACGAAGTGGTCACTTCCAATGAGCATGGCACCATAGCCTACCGCACTGACTGCGGCAAAAACCATAAACAGCAGCAGGCAGCCGCGTACGCGGCGCTTCATGCTTCGCCGTCCAATTCATTGGCGCGCGTGCGCAGGCCGCGAATGTCGAGCTTGCCCGTGCCGAGCACGGGAATCTCGTTGATACGGTGAAAAGCATCTGCCCGGGGGCGCCACAGGTTCGGCAGATCGGACTGGGGCAATTTCTTCAGCAGCGTATTGATTTGTTCATCGCTCAGCGTGTGCAGCACGACGAGCCGCTCGCCTTTGCGTTCGTCGGCCACGCTCGAGACAGCGAGGTGTTGTTCATCGAGTTCAAGCAGTTCGTGGAGGGTTTCCTCGACCTTCGTGTGGGGCACCATCTCGCCGGCAATCTTCGAGAAACGCGCGAGCCGGTCCGTAATCGTGATGAATCCGTCCTCGTCCACCGCGGCGATATCACCCGTCTCGTACCAGCCGTCTTTGAGTACTTCGTCCGTTTTCTCCGGCAGGTCGAGATAGCCGCGCATGATGTTCGGGCCGCTGATGTGCAGCAGCCCGGGGGTGCCGGCCGGCGCTTCCTCGCCGGTATCGGGGTCAAGCACCTTGAGCCCGATGCCCGGCAGCGGCCGGCCGATGGTGCCATGGCGCGTGCCCACCGAGTAGAAGCCGGGCGAGTGGAAATCCGGCGTATTGACCGATACGACGGGCGCGCATTCGGTTGTGCCATAGCCTTCCATGGGCTCGGTGCCGTGTTTTGTCTTGAAGGCCATGCGCAAGCGCTCGGGCAGTTTTTCCGCGCCAACCACGACCCAGGCGAGGCTTTGCAGTTGTTCGGGCCGGCACCGGCGCATTAAGCTATTGAGGAAGGTCGGGGTGGCGATCATAAAGGTGCACTTGTACTTTTCGACGAGCCCGCCGATGGCCCGCGACTCGAGTGGGTTCGCATGAAACACGACGCCGCAGCCCGAGTGCAGCATGAGCCACAACGTGCCCGTAAACCCGAACGAGTGGAAGAAGGGCAGGAAGGCCATCATGCGCTCGTCGGGGCCATGGGGGAAGGTCTCGAGGCCGGCCTCGATGTTCGACAGGATATTGCGTTGGGTGAGCTGTACGCCCTTGGGCGCGCCCTCGCTACCGCTCGAGAAGATGATGGTGGCCAGATCGTCCGAGGTGCGTTTCCGGGGCGAGCCGGCCGCGCGTTCGATGAGCCATATGGGCGCGAACAAGGCCAACATGAGCGCCGCCAGCCGGTTTGTCCCGGAGATTTGCTCGCGGATGTCCTCGAGATACAGCGCCTCGCCCGGTACATCGAGGGGAAGCCGTTCGAGGAATTTCTTCGAGGTAAGCACCTGGGTAATTCCGCACTGCGAGGCGGCCGAAGCCATGGCCTCTGGCGAGGCGGTGTAGTTGAGATTTACCGGCACACGGCCCATGAGTTGCAGGGCGGCATTGGCCAGCGTGCCGCCCACGCTGGGCGGCAGCAACAAGCCAACGCATGGCTGCTTATCCAGAATCTGGTTCAGCTTGCGCGCAAAGGCGATAGTCCCCACCAGGGTCTTGAAGAAGCTTAGCTCGCCGGTGACGGCATCGGCCACGCACAGCCGCCGTTTGTGCCGCCGTGCCATGGCAATCAGGCCGCGGTGAAGCAGGGTATGGGTGAGCGGCCGCTGTTTGTAGGAATCGGTGCCCATGCGCAGGAGCGTATTGCGCACGGCAGCGCCGCTGGTGTCCGCCACCTGCGGACCATAGCGAACCATGACAGGATAAGGAATGTGCGGCGGACGCATGAAGTGGAACCGGCCGTCGTCGTCAAAGCTGTAAATACTGCCCCACAAACGCGCGATGTGCACCGGCGCTACGGGCACATCGAGTCCCTCGGTGAGCACGCCGTAGTCGTCGTGGTAGGGCATGGGGGGGGCGTCGGCCTTGAGCCGCCGCTCGTAGGAGACACAGACTACGCCCCCTTTGGCCAGGACCGCGCGCGCTTGGCGTAGGGCCTCCTGGGGGCCGTCGTCGCGGTCTGTGTCTACAAGGATAAGATGCAGGAGGCGCGCGAAACGCCTGATCCAACCCGATTTCAACACCTCCTTGCCGACGATAAAGGTGATCTCGCGGTCGGTCGAGGCATAGAGGAAGAGCACATCGACAAAGGAGATGTGATTGGCGACCAAGAGGGCGCCGCCTTCTTCAGGCACATACCCGCGCCCGAGCACGCGGATGCGGTAGAGGGTGTTGGTGAGAATCCACATCCAGGCGCGCAGGAGCACCTGCGGGAGCATGTATATGAGATAGATGCACATGGCCACGGACATCAGCGCGCTCACCATGAAAATGTGGTACGAGGTGAGTTGGAACGCGCCCAACACCCCGAAAAGCACGCCGGCGATAAGCATGCCCACGAAGGTGAGCATGTTTGTCGTGGCGATCACGCCGCCCTTCATGTTGCGTGGCGCACGCGCCTGAATCGCTGCGGCGAGGGGCACGTCGAACAAACCGGCAAATACGCCCAGCATAAGCATGCAGCCGACGCACAACACGTAGTAGCCCTCGAAGCCCTCGAGGCTGACGAACTTCGTGGCATCTTCCGGCAGTGTTGGCATGAACCATTGGTGCAGGACGCCCAGCGTACTCAGCGCCAGGGCGAACACGCCCATGCCCGCAGCGCCGATCGGAACTATTCCCATTTCGATCTTGTCGCGCGAGAGGTAGCCCGCGGCCAACGCGCCGATCCCGATGCCCAACGCCATGGACGCGACCAGGGGAGTGACGTAAGTTTCGGAAAGCTGAAGCGTGGTGTTGCCGAAACTCAGCACACTTTGCCGCACCAGAATGCCGCCGAACCAGAAGTAAATATAGCCGACGATTACGCTGAACAAGAAGCGATCGTGCCAGATAGCCTTGAAATACGTGCCCATGCCTGCCCAGGGCAGGAACGGATTCTTCGGGATGGGGATGTCCGGGTTCGCTGCTGGCGGCCTGGTGATGAAGTGGGCGGCCAGAATGCCGGTTGCGGACAGCGCCATAAGTATGCCCGAGGCGAAATAGATCTGTCCCTCGAGCGCGTCATACAAGGGGCCGGCCAGGGCGGTGCCGGCGATAATGGCGATGATCGTGCCCATTTGCAAGATGCCGTTCCCCCAGGAAATGCGCGGTTCCGGCATGATCTCGGGGATGATACCGTATTTCGCCGGGCTGAACATGGCGCTCTGGGTGCCCATGAGAAAAAGCACCACCCAGATAAACACCGGATTGCCGATGTAAAACGCCACGCCCCCGAGTAACATGACCACAATCTCGAGGTACTTGGTGGCCAGTGCCACTTTTTGTTTGCTATAGCGATCGGTGAGTGCGCCAAACAGGGAGGGGAAAATGATGAACGGCATGCTGAAAACCACTACCGCGAAAGAGAGCACGAAGGTCTCCGAGTTCACGAACCGCACCACTCCCGTGAGTTCGTGCGCCTCGATGACCGTGACCCCGCGCGCGACCAGCAGCAGCATGATCACGTACTGGTACAGGTTGTCGTTGAACGCGCCCTGAAACTGCGTCGCGATAAGCGCCCAGAAACCACGGCGGTTGAAATCGCGATTGGACGGCGCCGTGATTCGACTCGCCTTCGCCATAGCGTACGCTCCTTCTCCAACCCGCTGCTGCCCGGCGGGCCGGTTCATTGTTTTGTGTTGTGCCGTGTCTTGAAAAGCGGCGGGTTTAATCGCCGCTGTCGAGAAGGACGGCAGCGCCTGCCCGTACCTGCTCGAGCATGTGCACCAGCCTGCGGCACGCCGTGTCGCTCATTTCGCCCAGCACGGCGTGGATATCCTGCCGGTAACGGTCCTCGACCTCGTCCGCGAGCGCCCGGCCCGGCTTCGTGAGTTCGACATGGTGAATGCGCCGGTTTCCCGGCACGTGGTTGCGCGCCACCAAGCCCTTCTCCTCCAGCTTGTCCAAAACCGACGTAATGCTTGCCCGGGTCACCACAAGACGCCGGCCCAGATCGGCCTGCGTCCACGCGCGCTGCTTGTATTTCAGCGCAAACAACACGTTGAACTGTGCCTCGGTCAACCCATACTGGCGAAACAACTGCGCGCCCTGTACCGAAAGCACGTTGGCCGTGCGCACGATATTGAGCACCGCCTCGTGGCGCACGTCTTCCATTGGCTGTTCGAGGGCCAGTTCCTCGTTGATGGACTGATCACGTCGGGGAGCCATGACAATACCTCCATCGCGTATTGTATGGCCGGTAATTGTTAGGAGTCAAGCGATGGATCGGTAAAAGCACGGCGGTACGGCGGGCGTGCGGCGTGAGCAGGGCACGCGCCTTGCCCTATGCGCTGGCCTTCCGGCCACTATGTGTCGCGTCATGGTGCTGGCGCTTCTGGTTGTCCGGCGACGTTTTTGCGGCCGAGGCCAACAGCGACCATGATGGTAAGTCCCACGATGCAGATGGTGAAGATGATTGCGTTTGGGGTGCGCGCGGTCCACTCGGCCCAGGGCCACGGGAACCGGAAGATGGCGAAGTTCAGGAGGAAGTAGCCCCACGCACACAGCAGCAGAAGCGGTCCCACGGGATCACGCTGCAAGGCGCCCTGCGCCACTTTCCGCGCCAGATACACCGCCACCGCCAACGCAATACCCACCGGGATGATGAGGTATACCACCCAGCCGGGGACCGGGGCGATAGCGTCGTTTGTATAGGCGAGGTCGCGCAATGTCTTCCCGGCGATGGGCAGGAGCGTGAGGGGGAGTAGTTGGAGAAAAGGCCAAACCCGCCCACCGGTAACGGCGACCACCGGCAGGATAATCATGACGATACCCCAGTCGTATAAGGCGTCGACAGGACGAAAGGTCACGAAAGCCACCGATATCAGGAGCGGGAGATGCACGACGAGCACGCCCATTTCGGTGGGGAGGGACACGCGGTCCTCGCCGGAAATGGGCGCCAACCGAATGCGCCGCCGGTGCATCCAGAGC
Source organism: uncultured Nitrospirales bacterium (assembly GCA_964569295.1). Taxonomy (GTDB): domain Bacteria; phylum Hydrogenedentota; class Hydrogenedentia; order Hydrogenedentales; family JAGMZX01; genus CAZMVU01. The sequence continues at coordinate 19,383 of CAZMVU010000025.1, read as the reverse complement.
CCAAGGCCGAGCACAGCGCCCATGACCGCGCCGAAAGTGGTCTCCATCATGTTCCACCAGTTGATATGCGGTTCGAGGTTCACCCAGAAGCCCTGGGTGAATACTTCAGGGTTCCACGCATGCCAGGCTTGAACACTCTGGCCCAGCGGAAAGCCGATGGCGCCGCCCAGCACCCCCCACAGCGCCATGTTGCGCGCGAGCGCGTCCTTGCGTGCAACGGCGGTGTATATGATGCCGGCCGCGAGTACGGCAAGCAGACCGCCCCACACCTCCGGGCGCGGCTCGAGCGCTTTGCCGGGTTCCCAGTGCCAGTGATCCGAGAAGTAGATGGCCGGCAGTTCTTTTGCCGCCGGATCGAAGGGTTCATTCAAGAGCGCGATGCCCATGTAGAACATGCCCACGAGGGCGAGCAAGAACAGCAGCATTTCACCCGGACGGTAGCGCACACCGCCCAGGCCCATGCCGAGGAAAAGCCCGCCAATGCCAATCCAGATGCCGCCCTTGACGGCGCAGCCGAGCAGCCCCCACCAATAGGCCGCGTCATTGCCGACGAGGTTCGGGTCATGCGTGAGCCCGAGGGTCTGGCCATAGGTCATCGACCCGCCGATCCCCATCGCGAGCGTGCCCCACGCCGCCGCGCGAAACAGCGAAGGCCAGTCCGAGCGTGGGCACAGCAGATAAATGAGCGTCAGGCTGACAAGCAGGCCAGCAATCATGGCGCCCGTTTCGTGGCCGTACTGTCCGCGAATACCCCAACCCATACCGCCTGCCAGCGCGGCGAATAACACTGGTTGCCACCAAGGTGTACGCATGTCGGTTCCTCCCGTGTATGCTGCGCGCGCTATGGTAAAGGGCGGTGCGGGCGTTTACAAGACTGCGCGGACAAAAGCCTGCACGGGAATGCCTGTAGGGTGTGTGCGGCGAGCCTTCGGGCGGAACGCACCATGCGCAGCCAGGGTGTGCGGGCGTCCACGCGCAGCAGTCCCCGCTACACCGGCTTGAGGGGACGGGGCGGTGCGGCGCGCTGGGTCAGACGGGAAACCAGCAGAATGGCCACGAACCCGCAGAGCATGGCGGTGGTGCGGTAAGGAAACAGCACTACGCCGTCTTCCACCATGGGCCAGGGCAGCCAGCGGGGCAGGCCGAGGGTGATTTCGCCCGCACCGAGGCGCAACACGGCCGAGATCGTGAGGCCCGCCGCCGAACCGATGCGGTTGGCCTTCGGGTCGTAGAGTGCACACACGAGTTGCGGAAACAGAATGCAGTACACAAAATCGCTGCACAAGAACCAGAGTGCGTAAACGCTCTGTACGCGCAACGCCAGCAGCAGCGCCGCCAACCCGACCAGCAGAATGCAGCGGCGGATAACCCGGGTCACGGCTTCAGTAGGGGCATCGGGAGCAACGAGTGGCCGGTATACATTCCAAGTCGCCATGGAAGCCGCGGATAGAACGGAAGAGTCCACGGAACTCATAACAGCCGTGGCAATAGCGCCAAGGCCGAGCATGGCCACTGTCGGCGGTGTGGCGTAGCGGATGACGTAGGGGAGGATAAGGCCGGCGTCGGCATCGGGCAGGCGTTCGGCGCCGAGGGCGGTCCAGTCGATCTGGTGGCCTGCCATGCCGATGAGCGTTGCGAGTAAGGCCGCCACGATGCACACTCCCGCAGCGACGAGCGACAGGTTACGCGCCACGGCGGGGGTTTTCGCGGCGAGCACCCGCTGGAAGTACACCTGCCAGGCAATGCCGCCGAAGACCAGCAGCAGCATGCAGTCCCACCACTGCCAGTACCATGCGCCGAGGCCGTCGTCACCCCAGCCAGTGAGCGGCGGGAAGAAGCGCCCCTGCACGCCCATATCTTCCCGGTAGCCGCTGAACATCTCGCCGAGGCCGCCCGCTGCTGGCACGGCATACACCACCACAAGCCCCATGCCCAGGAAGATGAACGCCACTTGGAGGGTATCCGTCGCGGCGACGGCCCACAGTCCGCCAATCATGGTGTAGGCAATGGCGATGACCGCGGAGAGTGTGATGGCCGTGGGCATGTCCACCTCGAGAATTACGCCGAAGGTGGCGCCGAGCGCGGTAAGAATAGCCGCCGACCAGAAGATTTCCCCGGTAAGTGCGGGAATAAACAGTGCCGCTGTCAGCCCTTTGCCATAGCGCTGCTCGAGCGGATCGAGCATGGTGCGGTAGCCCATGCGGCGCATGCGCCCCGCGAACAACAGCCCGCCGATAACGAGGCTCAGCGCGTAGCCCCAGGGCGCCTGGGTCCACACGAGGCCATAATCGGTGCGGTAGACGTATTCCGCGGTGCCGTTGATGTAGCCGCCGCCGAGCCACGTCGCGCTCATGGTGCATACTGCGATGCCCAGGGGCAGCATGCGCCCCGCCACCATGATCTCCTCCGCATCGCGCAAGTTGCGGCCTTTGCCCGCATGCCATCCCACCCAGCACACGGCGAAGTAGAGCACAAGCACCGCCGCCAAACCACCCCAGTGCACGCCGGCCGTGCTGGTATACGCCAACCACACCCCCGCGCCCACGAGCAGCACGAGGAAGAACAGCAGGGGCAAGAAACGCCGCCAGCTTTGTGAGGTCATGAAATGGCTTTCGTTTTGGCGGACCGGTCCGGTCGACCCGGTCTATATCTTCTTTTCGCTGCATTTACCTGGAGCCGTCGCCATGTCCTGTTCGAGTAGGTCCACCAATGGTCCATACGCCTTTTCTTCGCTGAGGTGTTCTTTGGCGAAGGTATGCGCGCATTCCGCCAGCGCACGCCGGGCCGCGGGATGCGCAATGAGGTCATCCAACGCGGCTATCAGGGCCTCTGGCGAATCGCCCACGGCGAACGCGCTGCCCGCACCCGCATCGAGCCCTTGCGCGCCGATAGGGGTCGTCACGAGCGGGAGTCCATGGCACAGCGCTTCGACATTCTTGATCTTGAGGCCGCTTCCGGCGAAGACCGGGTTCACCGCAATGTCCCCCTCGGCATAGAACGCATCGAGGTTCGCCACAAAGCCGCGCAGGATGACGCCCTGCGGCAGGGCAGATGCATCGAGTGTCTTGCACAGGGCGCCGGCGATGTGCAGTTCCACCCCATCACCATGGCGCTGGCGTAATGGAGGCCACACGTCGCGAAGAAAACGGTCAATGGCCGCGTGGTTGTGCATGCCAGCCGCCGCGACAAACACCAGCCGTACACAGGCGGTTTCGCGGAAGCGCGGCGGCTTCACGGCGTGGCCATGGCCAACCGTAATCACGGGCGTGTCCGGGCACATCTCCCGCAGGGTGCGCGCTTCCTCCTCCTGAATGGCAAGCAGCACATCGAAACGCGCGAGCATGGCCGCTTCGGCGTCGCGGCTGAGGCGGGTCGTCCCGGGTTCACCTTTTGCCCCGAGGTGTGCTTCGCGCAGGTGCATCACGTCGTGGGTATCGAGCATGAGCACGGGCGGTTCTTCGAGGGCGGCTTGCAGCCCCTCGACGAGGTAGGCGCTGCGCAGGTACTCGACGATGACAAAGGGCGGCTGCCATAGCAGGCATAGGCTCTGTAACACGTATCGCCGTTCCCAGGCCGGGGGCTCATCGCCTGTTTCATCCGGGAACCGCAGGCCCAGGCGCCGCCGGAGCCCACGCAGCAGAAGCATCGGCAGGGCGGGGCGTGCAAAGCCAACGTCGGGGAAATCCCTGCGGAATGCCGCGCGTTCTCCTGGATAGCGCATGGTATGATAGAAGACGCACACCGGGTGCCCGGCTCGCTGCATCGTGCGCACGAGTGCCGCAATGCGCTCATGCGCGCCCGATCTACCCCGCCAGAATGGCACCTCGGTGACCACCAGTACCGCGGGTTTATCCACCTCCCCGGTCATTTGCTCTTCGCTTCGAGGATACGCTCGGCAAAGGCGCGGAAAGCGCCGTGACCACCCGGCACGTCGATCACGAAGTCGGCCACCGCGCGCACCTCGGGGATGGCATCCACCGGACACGCCGACACGCCAACGCGCCGAAGCAACTCGACATCGCCCAGGTCATCGCCGAAGAAAGCCACCTGCGCCCAATCGAGACCGAGGTGTTCGAGCAGTTCCTCCATCACCGCCACCTTGTCTTTCGCGCCCTGACGCAACTCATCAATGTGCAGTTTCCTGGCCCGGCGCGTGTTGAGGGCGCGGTCTTCCTGCGTGATGATCCCGGTGACAAGGCCGCTTTCCCGGAGCAGGCCGAAGCCTTTGCCGTCGCGGGTGTTGAACTTTTTCAGCTCATCGCCGCCTTCGGCGTAGTACATGCCCGAGTCCGTGAGGCAGCCGTCGATATCGCTGGCCACGAAAATCAGGTTGCGCATGCGATCGGCCAGTGGACCATGCACCCGCCGGAGCCGGCGCGTGAGCAGGGCCTCCATGATGGTCCAGTCCGTGGCGTCATCGAGTTCGTAGTAGGTATCCTCCGGCATCTCGGCGACGCCGATGCGCCCGCCGATGCGGCATTGGTCCGCCTCAAGCCGCGCGCGCGAAGTAATGTAGAAGGCGCCGTTCTCGACGAGGTAGCCGTCGAACTGCTGCCGCCGGGGACGCGCCTGCACGGCGTAGTTTTCCGGCTGCGCCGCGCCGTTCTCCTCGACACGCCAGCGGAAACGCTTCTGCCGCACCACGGACAACACGCTGTCATATGCGCCCGAGGCCATCAATTCCCAGCCGCGGTCGAGGTCGTCCGCCGTGAGCAGGGGCGAGGTGCCCTGCAAAAGGGCTGCATGGCCGAAGTCCACCCGCCCGGCGAAATCGAGCAGGGCCGATTCGGTCGACGCTTCGTCCGTGGCGGTGGCGGGGTCGCGCTCGATGACCCGCAGCTTGGACAATCCCAGCGCCCGTGCGGTGTCGGCGATGGCGGCGTCTTCCGTGGCGAGGTAGACGGCGTCGATGGCAGAGCAGTCCTGGGCGGCCCGGGCAACCCAGTAGATCAGCGGTCTGCCGCAGAAGGGGCGGATGTTCTTATGAGGAATGCCCTTGCTGCCGCCCCGGGCGGGTATGAAGGCTACACGGCTCATCGCACCCGGTCCCACTTGAGTTTCGCCCGCTGCACCTCCTCGACCGGCAGGATGTCCCGCGGTTTCCGGCGCAGGGCCAGGTGGGCGGCCTGGAGGTCGCGGTTGAGGCGGCGCAGGCCGTCCGGCTCGAGCGACGCGGCATGGTCTGTGCCCTTGAGCGTCCGGTCGAGGGTGAAGTGGCGCTCGAAGTACGTGGCGCCCAGGGCGTGGGCGGCAACATCGATGGCGATGCCCTTGTGATGCCCGGAAAACCCGACCGCCTTGACTGCATCCCCATATTGGCCCAGCAGGTAGGGGATCTCGAGCAGATTGGCGTCTTCAAACGCGATGGGGTAGCCCGAGGTACAGTGGTAGAGCACCAGGTCCTTCGCACGGCCATGCTGTACGTAGCGCGCCACAATCGCGTCCATCTCCGCGGCGGCCGTCATGCCGAGGGATACATGAATATCGCCGCCAAATTCGCCGCAGAGCAACGCGGTGAGTTCCGGCCAGGTGTTGCAGGCGGAAGGTACCTTGATGAACGGCGGCGCAAGCGACATTATCTCGCGGGCGGCGGTGAGGTCCCACACCGAGGCGGAATAGGCCACGCCGCACTCGCGGCAGTAGTCAGCGAGTTGGCGGTGCTGGTCGAGGGTGAATTCGAGAAACTCGCGGTGGGCGCCGTAGGTGCCGCCGTAGCTGTGGCGCGGTTCCGGATGCGGCTGGTCGTATTCCTTCGGCGAGAGTACTTCGGCTGGGGTGCGCTTCTGAAACTTGACCGCCGGCACCTGGCAAAAGGCCGCTGCTGTATGCACCAGCTCCTTCGCGAGTGCGAAATCGCCGCAGTGGTTGCAGCCGATCTCCGCCACCAGGTACGGGGGCGGCGGCCTGCCCGGGGTGGTTTCGTGCGGCGTTTCCTGGTCCATGGCCGGTTTCTCCCGCTGGCTGCGGATTTACAGGGACGAGTCCTCTTCCTGCATGTAGTCGCCGAAATCGATCTTGGCCACGCCCGCGCTCACGCCGAAATAGCCCTCGGTCTTGTCGAAAAAGCCGACCTTCATGGAATAGGGGATGGGCTGCGGCTGAATGGTGTGCGACACGATGACATAGCTGCCCGCTTCCCAGCGGCTCGTGGGCGGGTTCGGATTGAAGTTCCAAGCCTCGTAGCCTTCGGCTCGTGCATCGAGGGGCAGTTGCGCGAGATACTCATCTGGCGGTATGCCGTGGAAATAGATGCGCCAGTCTCTGTGTATGCTCTCGTCCACCCTGAAAATGAAGCGGAAGCGAAACAGGTTCGGCTCGACTTGTGAAAAGGCCACGCCCACATAGGCCAAACTTTCATTGAGCTGTTGCGGCGGCGGAAACTCGGCGATCAATTCATGGAACCGTTCGTCTGCAAGCCGTTGCATGGACGCCGGCAGCGAACTGAAACGCGCATCGTTACGCAGGCTGTTCAACTCGAAGAGATCGAGCGCCTCGATGTCTGCGGCGTTGCGAATGGTGATGAGTCCGCCCTCGACACGCGCCAGCAGGCCGTAGGCGCGGGCGGGCACTTTGCCGAACCGCTCGATTCTAAAACGCGTCACCGGTTTGAAACCACGTTCCTCCAATTGGGCGATCCAACGGGCCTCCTTCGCTTGCTCACCCGCGTACAACGCATAGCACACGTATTCCGCCTCGGCCAGCCGCGACAAGAGGCCGTCTGCGGTGGTGGCCATGTGGATACTGCGCAGCTTACGTTTCGGAAGCACGTCCAGGGGCAGGTCATCGCGCTGGTACACGGTGCCCTTCCAGAAATGGCGCTGGTCGAGCTCCATGCCGCGCATTTCGTGACCCAGGCGCACGAAGTTGGCAAACTCGCCCGGCGTTGCGCGGCGCTTATTTTCATACTGGCACATGGCCAGGAAAAGGCGGTCCTTGTAGTTGCACTCCTGAATCGTGTTTTCCTCGGCCCAGACATCGTAGTCGGTGCGCACCACAGGCCCGAGTCCCGAGTAGGAATAGCCGAGGTTCAGCACGTCTTTGTAGAGCACAAGCCCCGGGTCGTTGTAATCCCGTTGCACGTCCGCATCGAGCACCACGGGTACAGAAGCCCGCGCAACGGCCGCGAAAGGCGTGACCGTGAGGTTGGCGTACACGAACAGGTGGAAACCCAGCACCGCCGCCACGGCGATTCGCCGCGGCCAGCGCGCAGGCAGCACCATGATCGGGATCGCTGCCAGTATCGCGAGGCCGGGCGCCACCGGCAAGACATAGCGCGCATTCGAAAAGCGGATGAGCACGGTCCACAGCACATACGCCCCGGCAATCCAGACGAGAATCATCAGCACGGGGTATGTTCGGTAGCGGCCGAGCAGCAACGCCAACGGCGCCCCCAGCAACGCCAGCACCGACAGCACAAGAAACAGGTTGTTGTTGATGAGATGCACGGGATAGTGCGTCCATGGCAACCACCATCGCAGAACCAGGTGCGTACGGGCCGCTTCGGGTTTCGCCGGCGCGGGTGTGTCCGCGGGCGGTTGGGCCGTTTGGGCCGGCGCGGGTTTCTGCGCCACGGGTTCCTTGGAAATCGTGAGGGGCCCCTCGGTCACATGCTGGTACATCCAGTATTGGTAGAAAGTCTCGAGGTGGTGGAAATACCACGGCGCAAAAATACCGGCGCTGACCACCAAGGTCATGAGGCAGTTGAGAACCCAGGTGCGTAAGCCGTTGGCGTCAAAGCGCTTCTTTGCCTTCTCCTCCCGCACGAAAAGCACGCGGGCCAGGCCGATCCCTGCCACCAGCGCCGCAGGCACGATGTAGTAGAGGAAGATGGGCGTGCGAAATAGAATACCGCAGCCGTTGAGCACGGCAAAGAAGAAGACCCACCCTGTGTTTCGAAAATAATTGCTGCGCAGCAGCGCATAGAAGGCCCAAACGCTCACCGCCGCGGCTGGGTAGTCGGTCATGAAATAGCGCGATGCCACAAACACACCGGGCGTGAAGCTGACCAGGGTTGCGGCCAGCAACGCGCCCCAGCACGACATGAACTCCCGTGCAATCAGATACGCGCCCACGATGATCGCCATGAACATGAACGTGCCCACCAGCGCGAAGCTGTCCGGACTGTAGCCCAGCACGGCCGCTGTTCCCGCGCCGAGGATGGGCAGCAGCGGGGGATGGGCCGGGATGCTCGGGGGAATCTTCGAGGCGGCGATGAGGAACTTGAGCGCCGAGCCGTGGTCTTCCTGCACCAGCGTGTCGAAATAGGTGCGCGCCATGAGCATGTGCGTTTCTTCGTCTGTACGGATGACATGGTTGTCCAGGTGCAGAAACCACACATTCAGAATTACGTGAAAGAGGAGCAGGACACCGAGCAGCGCCAGACACGCGCGTTCATCCCGCCGGTTGTCCGGCGTTTCCGCAGCTCCTTGTTTTGCAGCGGCCAATGCAGCCTCCTCTCCGGGAAGATTTGTTCAGCACACGCAGGAAAGGGGCGCAAACCGCCCTCCCTGCCAGGATTATCCGGCTGGCATCCCATGCAGTACACGCGCCGGACCATGTTCTCTGCGGTCATGAAGCACCCTGTAGCCGATAGGCGCCGCCTGCCAGCAAGGGTTTTCCGGGAGCGTCGGCATTCTACGACGTGCCCCCGCGGCAGGTCAACGCGCCCCGGCGATCGGCGCCCGGGCATGCCGTGTGGTATATTCCGCCACGGCGTATGCAGCGGCTGTCAACTCGGGGACGGCCCTGCGTCGTCAAATGCACACCGCAAACCGTGTTGGCATTGGCCCGAAAAGGGCGGGAGCGACTATGAACTGGCTGCTCATGACGGCGGTGGCCCTTCTGGCCCAGCCCGATTATGTCGAAGTCTATGTTTCACAAGACCGCACGGCGGATGTGTTTCTCAGTGCTTCGGAAGCGGAAACCCTGCAAGAACGTATGGCGGAGGAGCCGGCCTTCCGAAAGCGCGCCGAACAACTGCTTGAACGCGCTGGCGGCGTTATCGGGAGCGTGCTCGATATTCCGCGTTCAAGCGGCCTGTGGCTTTTTTACTACACTTGCCCTGTTGACGGTACGCAGCTCAAATACATAAACAAGGCGCACACGTGCCCCTTGTGCGGCATAAGCTACGACGACAAACGCACCCAAGGCGCCTACCGCACGTTTCAGCACCTCTTAAATAACAAGAGCGTCGAGGCCCTTGGCTGGGCCTATGCGCTCGACCCCAAGCCAGCCTACGCCGAGCGGGTGCGCGAGGTGCTACTGACCTACGCCGAATTCTATCGTGATCTCGAACAAACCGCCCCGGATGGCCGGCCAAAGAGCGCGGGTGGCCGCCTGTTTTCGCAGACGTTACTCGAGGCGGAGGGGTTGCTGCGGTTCTGCGTCGGCTATGACCGAACCCGCAAGGCGCCATGCTACAGCCCAAAAGACCGCGATACCATCGAAAGGCAGCTTCTTCGACCCATGGTCAACACCATCAAGCCCAACGAAAGGGGCTACTCGAACTGGCAAGCCTGGCACAACGCCGCCATCGGATGCGCCGCTTACATCCTGAACGATGGCAATCTGCTGGATTGGGCGGTCAATGGCGCGGCGGGTTTCCTCTACCAGCGTGAACATTGCATCAAAGACGCTGGCATGTGGCATGAAGGATCGCCCACCTACCACTTATATGCGCTCGAGCCTTACACCTACTTCTTCGAGGCTGCGGCACGGCAGGATGTGAACCTGTTCTCCAAGCGGGTGAAACGTTTTTATGATGCGCCCCTGCGTTACCTGCTGCCCGATTTTACGTTTCCGCCTTTGAACAACAGCGACCGCCGCTCGATTCTCGAATCCGCGCACCTGTATGAGGTCGCCTACCGGCGCTACGAAGACCCGGTTTATACGCCGTTGCTCGGGGAGCGCAACACGCCGCTGGCCCTCGTGTGGGGGGCGCCCTCGCTACCTGCGGACGCGCCCGAAACCCTCATCCTCGAGAGTATGCGTATCATGGACGACGGCCTGGCCGTGCTGCGCGCGGATGGGGGAAAGACCGCCGCCTTCCTCGATTTCAGCGGCGAAGGCACCGTCCACACGCAGCCAGCCAAGCTGGGCGTGTTATTTTTTGCCCATGGCGACCAGCGCTTTGTCGACCCCGGGCGCCTCAGCTATAACCACCCGCTGCATGCGGCGTGGTACGCGCACACCGTCGCGCACAATGCCCCCGTCGTGAACGGGCAATCGCAGCAACCGAGCGCAGGCCGGTGCACCGCCTTCGCGGTAACCGATGATTTCCAGGCCGTGCGCGCGGCCTGCGAAGACGCTTACCCCAATGCCATCCTGCATCGCACGCTCGCGCAACGCGGCCCGGTGTGGATCGATGTGGTCCAGGTGTTTGCCGGCATGCCCGTGCAGGCCGACCTGCCGTTGCACCTGCGCGGCGATCTCGAAGGCCTGCCCGAGGCCAAGCCCGCCTCTTCCCTGGGCACTGACGATGGCTATGACAAACTGCGTGCGGTAGAGGCGCTTGGGAAGCCCGCGTTCACCTGCAACCTCGACACCGGCGATGGTACGGGCATCCGCATTACCATCGCCGATCCGGATGGCGCCGCCTACCACGCCGAAGGCCATGGCAGCATGCCTACCGAATGGCTGCCCATGATCCTGCGCCGGCAGGAAGGGCGCAGCCTGACTTTCGTTGCCGTATACGAACGCTACACCGGCGATCCGCCCCCGGCCATTCCCATCGAGATCGAAACGGGCGCCGCACTGCGCGTGCGCGCGGACGACATGGTCCTCGAACTCGGTAGTACCACCATTGTTGAGACCGCCGGCCAACGCCACTACATCGGGGAAGACGGTGTCACCGGGACGCGCGCACTCGCCAAGCCGCGAAAGCAAGTGGAATAGCCTGGGGCCTGGCACGCCTTCGTGCCCCCGCGGCATCCCCGCGGCGGGGTCCCAGTCAAACTCGGCGTCTACGGCGCGCGAGAACAAATGCCCCCGTGGAGCGTAAAGACTTGATGGGGCGGTTCCCCGCGTCGGCAGCCGTCTTACGCGCCCAGCTCTGCGCAAGGCGCTGGCAACAGTTTTGACAGTGCCTGGGGATTATGATAAATTACGGAACCCTGAGTGGGATCGCAAGGGAGGCATGTGGAGCTTTCAGGCCTTGGCCCGGTGGTGGAGGGGTGGGTGCCTGTACAAGGGATCCCCTGTGTGAGGGAACGTTTTTCACAGCATAAACCGTTGCAGGAAGTTAAGGAGATCGAGACCATGGCAGATTCAGTGGCCCAGTTCTTCGAGGAAGTGCCCAGCCGCGTCGACAAGGAAAAGACCCAGGGGATGAACGCCGTCTTCCAGTTCAACATCACCGGCGACGGCGGCGGTGAGTGGAACGTGAGCATTGCGGATGGTAACGTGGAGGTAAACCAAGGCACGCACGACTCGCCGAGTATTACGCTAACGGCCACCTCCGAGGATTTTCTGAGCATTGTCTCGGGTCAGCTCAACGGTCAGACCGCGTTCCTCACGGGCAAGCTGAAAATCCAGGGCGACATGACCCTCGCGATGAAGCTCGCCAGCATTTTCCAGTTCGGTTGATTGATCCTGATCGCGGGGCAACGTCTGGGCGCGTTGTCCCGCGTTGCTTTTTTGCCCGGCTGCCGATGCACAACCTGATGCCATGGGCGGTATGCCTGGTGCTGTGCGTTCTTTTTTCGAGTTGCGGGGGCAGGGCAGGCCCGCCCCCGCCCGAGACGATTTCTTTGACCACGGCCGACGGTGTGCATATCACCGCAACACGCTACCTGCCTGCGAGTCAAGCGGCTGCTCCGCCTGCCTTGATGCTCGTACACGGGTATGGCGCGCAGCGCGAAGTGTGGGCGCATGTCGGCCGGCGCGCGCAGGCGGAAGGCTACATGGCGGTGGCGTTGGATCTGCGGGGCCATGGCGATAGTACGCGTTGGGGCACGCGCACCCTCGATTTCCGCACTATGAGCGACGGCGCTTGGCGCGCTGCCGTGGCGGACCTGCGTGCCGCGAAGGAGGCGCTTCTCGATGCGGGCGCCGACGCGGAAAACCTGGCTGTTGTGGGCGAAGGGTTCGGCGCCGCGCTCGCTTTGCGCTATGCAGCCGCGGATCCTGCGGTGCAGGCCCTGGTCCTGGTGTCTCCCAGCCTCGACGCGCACGGCCTTGAACCGGCGGCGCGCATCGGCGGGCTTGGCGCCCGGCCGGTGCTGATTTTGGCAGCCGAGCAGGATGCGCACGCGTACACCGCGGCCACCGTGTTGAAACAGACGGCGGCCGGCTTGGCCGAGATTCGCGCGTATGCCGGTGGCGCGCACGGTGCGGATTTATTGGCGGCCTCGCGCAATGCGCTGCTTCAGCTCTTCGGCTGGCTGGATGCGGTGGCGGGCCTGAAACGGAACCTGCCCGCCGATGCTGGTTGACACGCCTCGGCCGAGCGCCTAGAATAATACCCAGGCGTGTGCGTTATCCGGTGACAAACGATCGTGGAGATAGCCCAACGGGCGAAGTGCAATAAACGCGCACGCCGGGAGATCTCAATGAAGCATACCCTTATCGAGTTGGCTGACGTCATCATCGAACGCCTGGAGCAGCGCCCCGAGGCCCTGCCAACGGAAAACGGTTTGCGTAGCTGGTTATCGCGGCTCGGCTATACCAAGCGTGACATCGACCAGGTAATCAAGCTGGTGCGGCCACGGGTCGAGGCTTTGCGCCATGCCGGCATTCAGCGTCCGGGCGCGGTGCGGCATCTCTCGGTATATGAAGAGTACAAGCTGACGCCCGCCGCCCGGGAAGCTTTGGCGCGCCTTGAGTTGTACAACCTTGTCGACGCCTATGAACGGGAAATGATTCTTGACCGCCTCAACCAGTTCGAGGGCGATGTCGGCTTGGATGAACTCGACTATCTGCTTTCGTGGCTGTTGTACTCGACGCGTGATGTCGAGTCGCAGCAGACGCTCTTCAACGTTTTCGAGGGCCACACGCAGGTCCACTGAAAATATCTCATGGCCACCGGCTGTCCGGGCCGCTGGTATGCATTTTCTGCCGTCGTGCCTTAGTGAACCAGCTTGCCTGGATTCATCACCCCGTCCGGATCGAACTCGTGCTTTAGCGCTCGCAGGGCGTCCAGGCCTATGGGGCCCACCTCCTGCACCATCCAGGGTATGTGATCGATGCCGACGCCGTGATGGTGGCTGATGGTCCCTCCGTTCGCCACGATGGCATCCGACGCAGCCCGCTTCACCGCACGCCACTGCTGTAAGGGGGCCTCGGGATCCCGCACAAAAGCGAAGGTAAAGTAGAGGCTGGCGCCGTCGCGGTAGCAATGGCTGATGTGCGCCATGCAGATGGCCTTGGCGCCGTCGCGGCCCGGGTTTGCCGTGAGCGCCTCGCGGATAGCCGCGCCCGTGGCATCATATAGCGGCATCAGTTGTGCCCAGCGCCCGGCCGTCTCGAGAGTGTCCACACCGAGTCCCCGGTCGAGCATGGGATCGCGCAAGTAGGGGGTCTCGAAGCGATGGGCATACCACTCCTGGGCGAGTTCTTCGCCCATATAGGCGCCCCCGTTCGCTTCGATGATGGCTTGGCTGCGCGCCTGTTGATGCGCCACCTCGTCCGAACCGCCCTCGAACCCGACAAGCATCACACAGACCCGCACGGAAGGGTCCATCCCCTCACCGGCGGACTTGAGCGCACCGTAGAAATAACTCTCATCCGGGTCGGACAGCCGGATCATGGCCGTGGGCACCTCCGCCTGCATGAGCGTGCGCACCGCTGTGACTGCCTGGGCAAAATCCATGAACAGGTAGGCGCGGTAGTCCTTCTTTTCCGGGACGGGGTGAATACGCACAGTGGCATTCGTGATGATGCCGAGCACCCCCTCCGATCCGGCGACCATGTCCCGTAGTTGAGGGCCGGCGGCTGAACCGGGAAACGACTGCGTGTGCCAGAGGCCACTCGGGGTGGCCACTTGCGCGCCCACCAGCCAGTGTTCTGCCTTGCCGTATTTGTTTGACTGGTGGCCGGCGCTACGCGGCGCAATCCAGCCGCCGAGTGTCGAAAACTCGAAGGATTGGGGATAATGGCCGAGCGTGTAGCCGCGTGCCTGAAGTTGTTCCTCGAGATGGGGGCCATACACCCCCGCCTCGAACGTCGCCACCTGCGAGGTCTCGTCGATCTCGAGCAACCGGTTCATCCGGGTCATGTCGGCCACGACAACCCCTTGGTGCGACGGACCCTTGATTGGCGTGACGCCACCGACCACGCTGGAGCCGCCGCCAAAAGGGACCACGGCAAAGTGCTTCTCGCCGGCCAGGTGCAGCAGGGCAAGGCATTCAGCGTCGCTCTCAGGATACACTACCGCATCGGGTATGCGGTTGAAACGTGCTGACCGCAGCGTGACGAGATCGGGGTAGCTCTTGCCGCGTGCATGGAAGGCGCGCTCGAAGCGGTCTGTCTTCACACGCTCAGGGTGGAGCGCCATGCGCAGGGCATCGAGGGTGGCTTGGCTCAAGTGCGCTTCAGGCAGCGTGCAGGCATCGAGTGCGGGCGCTGGTGTAGCCGGCAGCGATTCGAGGCCGAAAACCTCGGCCATCCACCGCCACACACCCTCCTGTTTGTCGCCGAGGATATCGGGCGCTTCTACCCAACCCCAACCGTTCCAGCGTATCTTGTCACGTGGTATGGTCATAAAACCTCCCCAGTTGAAGCGGATTATGCGATGCGGCGCCGGTGAAGGCGCAAGGACACATGCCCAATCCTAACGAGCCACAAGGGGGTGAGGCAAATGAACCTTGCCTCTCTTGGGATTGCACTGTGGGGGGTCAATGTTTTGAATGACACAGCCCGTGCTCGGAACTTGAACACGCCGCGACTCCCATGCTTCTATGTGCGCCATGCGTAGCCCTCGAAAAAAAGCCTCCACCATGCCGGTCCCTTTCCTGAAGTGGGCCGGCGGCAAGACAAAACTTCTGGAAGAACTGCGGCAGCGCCTCGCCATGGTCAAAGCGTACGGCGCCTACCACGAACCGTTTGTGGGCGGGGGAGCGGTTTTCTTCGACCTCTACCAGCGCGGTGTGCTTGCTAAGCGTGCCGCGTATCTTTCCGACAGCAACCCGCGGCTCATCGAAGCGTATGAGGGGGTGCGAGACCATGTTGAAGAGGTCATCCACCTGCTGCAAATGCACGTGTTGCAACATTGCAAGGATCATTACTATAGAACGCGCGCGGAGATGCCGGACACGCTCGCCGAAAGGGCGGCGCGCATTATCTACCTGAACCGTACCTGCTTTAACGGGCTCTACCGCGAAAACAGCAAGGGCATATTCAATGTGCCCATGGGCGATTACAAGAACCCCCGCATCTGCGATGCCGAAAACCTGCGCGTTGTGGCCAAGGCCCTCCAGGGGAACGAAGTCGCCTGCCGCCCTTTTGAAGCCGTGGCGGAGAAGGCGGAACGCGGCGACCTGGTCTATTTCGATCCGCCATACCAACCCGTTTCCAAGACCGCGTCGTTTACCGCCTACAGCCGGGACGCCTTCGGCGAAGCCGAGCAACGGCGGCTTGCCGCTCTCGTGGGCAAGCTCACCGAGAAGGGGGTGCGTGTGCTGCTGTCAAACTCATGGACACCGCTCGTACTCGAACTCTATGCGGATTACACCATCGAGCAGGTTTTCGCGCCGCGCCGCGTTAACTGCCGGGCCGACCGCCGCGGCAATGTATGTGAGGCACTCGTGCGCAACTACAGCAAAACGGGCCGGGTGGCAGGCACGAAACGTGCCTTTGGGGCGTAGTGCGCCCCTTCAGCCCGAAGACGCATGCACGATGTGCGGCACCCGGCGGACCAATGCACGCCCGGCCGCAAGCCAACCGGGCACGGAACAGCAAAGATATGGCGAAGGTAGTGCTGGACGGCCGGTCAATCGAAGTGCCTGATGGTGCGGCTATCATGGACGCTTGCGAGCTGTTGGGTGTGCCTTTCGGCTGCCGCGGTGGCATCTGTGCGACGTGTGCGGTGCAGGTAGTGGCGGGCGCGGAGAACCTCGAACCGCCCAACGAAATGGAACGCTGGATGGACCTGTTTCCCGGCGAACGCCTCGCCTGTCAGGCGCGCATCCGCGCGGGCACGGTTGTGCTGCGCCGTTGACTGCCGGCGCCGGTTGCATTTCTGCGGAATTCGCGGTATGCTCGGGGTATGGACCGTAAGCAGGGCATCATAGTGGGTTTTGTGTTCCTGGCGATATTCTGGGGTGCGGGCATCACCCTCTATCTGTCGAACAACCGGGATACCCGCTCCGCATCGCAGACGGCACACCGCGCCCCGCGCTTCACCGCGAAACCCGGCACCGCGCGCAAGAACGCCCGGGCTCTGGTATCGAGTGAGCGCGGCGGCGGACTCGATAGCTATGTCGCGCAGGACGATGCGGACGATGCGGGCGAGCAGCCTATCGAGGTGGATTCGCTCTCGAAATCGCAGGAGGAGTTTAGCCGCGACCTTGTGGCCCGCGCCGTCGCAGCGGCGAAAGCTGCTCCCACGAAGCAGGCTGCCGCCATGCAACTGCGCGATGCCCTCGACCAAGCTACCCAGGATGATCACCGCACGCGCCTGTTCTTGGCGCTTGGGCGCCTCTACCTCGAAGATCCGGCGCACTCATCGAAAGCCGCGCGCGAACAGTTCGATGCGGCCATAGCCGCCGGTGGCCGGCTCGACGATGTGCTTATGGCAGCGTGGGAAAAGGCCCGTCTCCTGCGCGTGGCCGGGGAGAACGAAACGGCCCGCCGCTTTCTCGAGGATATCCTGGAGCGTACGCAAGGTGCCCGGCAAGAGGAGCGCGGTTCGGCGGGGTTTCTGCGGGTGCGGATGCTCCAAGCCGACCTCGATCGCGATGCGGGCAACATGGAAGCTGCGGAAGCCGGCTACAGCGCCATCGTGGATTCGGTGACGCGCACCGCCGCGCCCGCACCTGAGCCCGAAGTCCTCGATGCCTACAGCATTGCCGCGCAGCGCCTCGTGCACCTGTATCGCGGGCAGGGGCGTGATGCCGATGCGGACCGCATAAGCCGGCGTGCGGGCAGCCGCCTGCGCGCCATGGCCGCGGCCGGTTCGTAGTGCACATCGGCAACGATGGTGGGTAGCATGTTGCATGGCAAGACCATACCGCAACCGGGGAGAGTACCATGCCAGTCGTGTTTGTGAAGACCTTCAAAGGCTATGAAGACCGTACCACCGACCTGTATCAGGAGGTGAATAGCTGGATCGTCAGCAACAAAGTCAATGTAGTCAGCGTTCAGACCGTACTGGCGCACGAACCGGAAGGCCGTTCCGGCATGGGCGACCTGCTCTATACGGTCATCTACAAAGCGGACAAGCCGGTTCCCGAATAGTGCTTAGTGCAAGACCTTGCCCTCGGGCAAGGCGGCCCGCAGGCTGTTGGCACCCGCTGCCGTTACGCCGGTCGCGTAGAGTTCAACTTTCTCGAGCGTCGGGATTGCCTCGAGGTGTTTCAGGCCGGCGTCGGTCACCGGCGTCATGTAAAGGCTCAACTCACGCAGCGACGCCAGCGCCTTCAGGTGTGCGAGGTGGGCATCGTTTACCTTGGTGTTGGCCAGGCCGAGGACTTCGAGGGCATCGAGGTTTTCCAGCGCGGTGAAGCCCGAACCGTCGACAGGCGTCTGCTCGAGTTCGAGGCGCGTGAGTGCGGTAAGTGTACGCAGATGGACGAGGGCATCGTCAGAGATGGGCGTGCCGGTGAGGCTCAGCATATCGAGGTCTTTCAGATTGGCCAGGTTCGCGAGCTGGGCCTCATCCAGGGGGATCCCCGTCAGATCGAGCTCACGTAACGTTGGCATGGTGCGCAGAAACGATAGATCCTCCGCCGCGGCCGGATAGACCTGCAAAAAGAGCGGTCCCCAAAGCGGCGCCCGCACTACCCCCTTCGCCGGGCGCCCCCCGTAGTCGAACCAGCAGGAGAAGCGCACCGTGCCCACTTCCGTATCCGGCGGGAAGTGCAGTGTGCGCACCGGCGCCTGGTACAGCCCGATGTGTAAGAGCGCCGCCAGTACCACCACAAGCGCCGCCCCGGCTGTCAGTTTTGGGCGTGCAGCGGTCTGCCGCGCAAAGAGCAGCCCCGCCATGGCGCCGAGTATGGCGCATGGCAACACCACGACCAGGCTTGCGAAAGGAAAGCCGCCGGTTACATGCGAATTCACCACGACGCCGAAGAACGTGGCCGCCCCCGCAGACGCCAGCGCAAGTAGCGCCAGGCTTGCAATACGCCAGCGGGGCCGCGCACGCCGCGTCCCGTTCCGGGGCGCGCGCATCGCCAGGCCCGCCAGCAAGACGGCGCCTACCGCGGCTCCGGCGCTCTTACCCGCCGCTGGCAGCATGGCCCCGGCAAAAGCGCCCGTCACACCGCCTACGAGCGCGGCCCCAAGCACGCGCAGCACGCCCGGTGCGGCGTGCCGAAGCAACAGCGTGCCCGCCAAAAACAACAGCGCACCGGCAAACGCGCCGATGGCCGTGCTCATGCCCGCGTCGGGCGGACCCGCCAGATCGGTCAGGGGGGGTGTGCCCGCGAAGGCCCCGAAAAACGCGCCAATGAAAGCCGCCCCAAGCACTGTGAATAACGCCGTGATAAGCCGCATGATAAGCGGCGATGTAGAATCCGTGTTGCCGCCAGCCATGAGAATGCCCTCCACTTTCAAGCGCAGTATAACCCATGTCTCTTTCTGTCCAAAAGAGTACGAATCCCCTCTCGGACGGTGAACTTCTCGTCCGTATCGACCGGCTCGAGATGTCTTGCCGCAGTTGGAATTGGGGTAGCCAGCGTATAGACCAATCCTAACCGGTTGGAGGCAAGAACAGGAAGCGGAAGCGCAGGAATTTCACTGGAGAAGAGAGGGGGCGATTCCGCGGCGGCATCTGGTCGAGCAGGTCCCGCTCTCGGAAGTGTGCGAGTGGGCTTTTCCGGGGTGTTTTGAGGACCGCTTCAATGTGGCCGAGCCGAATGAAAAGAGGATACGTGGACAAGTTGTATTCGGTGCCAGACTTTTTCTTGTTGCGATACATAAGAAGAGGGTGCAGTTTTTGTACTACCGCGCTGTTGGTGAAAAAGTGAAGCAAAAAGGGGGTCTGTCCCTTTTTTGCGAAATTTGGAGAAATTAGCGACGCTTTTCTCCAAGGCCGCAAAACAAGGGACAGACCCGTCTCGCTCGGGGACTCGCTCGCTTGAGTCCCGTTTTGCTTGCTCACAACTGGCACGAAGGAACCAAAACATTGGCAGTAGAAGGACTGCACCCTAAGAAGAGGGCAATTCTTTAGCCGTATGGCGCAAGGGGGCGGACTTGTTTTGCCAATCTGCCCCGTGATAGCGAATA
>CAZMVU010000024.1:0-36720 GCA_964569295.1 uncultured Nitrospirales bacterium | reverse complement strand
GGGCAGATTGGCGAAACACGTGCGCTCCCTTGCGCCATACGGCTAAAGAATTACATCGTGCCAAGGGCGGGCTTGTCCGCCCCTGACGGGCTCCGCACTCCTTCGTCATTGCGAGGAGGCTTTACCGACGTAGCAATCGCCCGATGCGGGACGTACCGCCGCTGTTTCCTTGTTCAATGCCTGAATCTCCCGCCCTCGGCGATTGCTTCCTCGCAATGGCGTGTTGAAGACGGCTCGCGGGGACGCTCGCCCTCCCGGTGGTGAATCAAACTTCTCCGGAATCTTCCTCGCAATGGCGTGTTGAAGACGGCTCGCGGGGACGCTCGCCCCCCCGGTGGTGAATCAAACTTCTCCGAAATCTTCCTCGCAATGAGGTGTTGAAGACGGCTCGCGGGGAGGCTCGCCCTCCCGGTGGTGAATCAAACTTCTCCGAAATCTTCCTCGCAATGGCGTGTTGAAGACGGCTCGCGGGGACGCTCGCCCTCCCGGTGGTGAATCAAACTTCATCGTGCCATGGGAGGGCTGGCCCGCCTGAGGCGGATAAACCTATGGCCAGCTTCTTGAAACTGCGCTCTTCCCAATGCATGCCCGTCCTTCGCAAGGGGCTACCTGTCCGCAACACACAAGCGTCAAGTACTGTCTTCGGTTTCAGTCAAAGGACTGGTCCCTTTGCTCCTCTCTTTTTCAGCAGGGAGGACATTGAAAACCCGGCCCCTTGCGCGCAATGCTCAGCGCACAACGCGGAAGAGGTGGCTGCCGGCGCCTACGCCATACCGGTGTTCGCCGGCGCCTTCCGCGACAAGCGTTACGCCTTCCGCCTCTTCCGCAACAGCATCATCAAGGTGCACGGTCTCGCCATCGTCCACCGGCAGACGCACCTCGGCGGCCACGCCCGGCGGCATCTCGATCTCGAGACGCAGCTCAGCTTCACGGTTTTCCCAGGACACCGAGATGGGCCCGCGGATGCTCTCGTAGGTTCCGCGCGCCCAGTCGACACCGCCGCCGATTTCCGGTGCGATGAGCGCCTTGTCGAACCCGGCGGCCTCCGGCGCGGGGCGAATGCCGAGCACATACCCGAAGAACCACGCGGATATCGAGCCGAACATCGGGTGGTTCTGGGAGAACGTGTTGTCGCTGCCGGCCCAGTGTTCCCAGAGCGTGGTGGCGCCGTGGTCGAGCATATAGCCCCACGACGGCATTTCCCGTTGCGAGGCAATGCGCACGGCGGCGTCGTGGTGGCCGTGTTGCGAGAGTGTGGGCAGGAGAAACCGCGTGCCGAAGATGCCCGTGGTCAGCTTGTAGCCATTCGCCTCGATGTCGTCGAGCAGGGCCTGCACCGCTTTGCCGCCGCCGAGTCCGAGCGCGAGTCCGAAGCACTGGCTCGCCTGGGTGCCGTTGCCGAAGTGCCCGGTCCCGGGATCGTAAAACTCCTGTTCGAAGGCCGCCATGGCCTCCTTGTGGTAATGGTCATAGCGATCCGCGTCTTCTTCCTTGCCGGCGATGCGCGCGAGCCGCGCCGCCAAGTGCAGGTTGTAGATATAGAAGAACGTGCCCGACACCGCGGTGTCCTTCGGCGCGATAGTTTCGTGATCGCCGATGCCATTATCGAGGATGCCGTCCGCCGCCTGGGCGATCAGGAACTCGGCCCAGCGCTGTACACGTGGATACTGATCCGCCACGAGCGCGGTATTGCCGTACCACCGGTGGATGCGGTCGAGCAGCAGCGGGTGCGCCGTCCCCCAGCCGATGGGGCCAGCTTTTTCGCCGAGGCTCTCGTCGTAGATGCCGACAAACGGCGCGGTTTCCGTGAAGCCGCCGTTGGGCCGTTGGGCATCCGCGAAGTCGCGCACGGTCTTGGCGTAGAAGTTGCGCATGTCGAAGTTGTAGAGGTACGCCTGGTCCGTAGCAACGATGTCGCCGCCGTACTGGAATTTCTCGCGGCCCGGGCAGTCCGACTGGAGGCCGTGTATGTTGCTGAGGAAGGTGTTGCGCGTAATGACCTGGATGTCATTGAATAGCGATTGGGAGCAGGTGAATGTTCCTGCGGCCGCCAAGTCCGTGTTGAGCCGTTCGGCCACGATGCTGTCGAGCGTGGGTGCGCCGGGCCAACCGGTGACCTCGACGTAGCGGAATGCGTGGAAGGTAAATCGCGGCGCCCAGGTTTCCGTGCCCTTGCCTCGGAGAATGTAAACATCGCGTTGCTCAGCCGTGGATGGCCTTGCGCTGCCGTCGGGCACGGATTGGTTTTTGATTTGGCCACACACCGCCGTCATCGGGTTGAGCGCGCCGTCGTCGCCGAGCAATTCGCCATAGCGCAATTGCACCGTTGTGCCAGCTGGCCCGGACAGCGAAAGCCGCACGCGCCCGGCGAGGTTTTTGCCGAAGTCGTACACATACACGCCCGGTGCACATTCTGTCATTGCCACTGGCGGCACATGCTCAGTCACCCGGATGGGCGGCATGGGTTGCGGCATGAGCGGCCCGACAACTTCCGGTGCTTGTACGGCATTGTCCCAGGTGGTGTCGTCGAAACCCGGCGCATCCCAGCCTGGGGTTTCCCGCCGCGCATCGTAGCGTTCGCCGAGAAACACACTGTTGCGGCGGATTGCGCTGTCTGCCGTCTTCCACGCCGGGTCCGACACAATGCGCGTGCGCGAGCCATCTGTATGTTCGACGTCTATTCGACAGATGACGCGCGGCCTTCCATGGGGCACGGCGTCGCGGATGTTGATCCGCTTCCACATGCGTAGCGGCAAAGGGTTCCACCAGCCGTTGCCGGCGAGCATGGCCACGACATTCTCGCCGGGTTGCAAGTGGTTTGTGACGTCATGCGCGGTGTAGAAGACGCGCTCGGCGTAATCCGTCCATGCCGGGTCGAGCACATGATCGCCCACCTTGCCGCCGTTGATGTGCAGTACGTAATAGCCCAGACCCGAGACATAGGCGTGGGCACGCCGCACCGGCTTGTCGAGCACAAAGCTCTTGCGGAAGCGCGGGGCGGGTTGGTCTTCGAAAAGCGCCTCCCGATCTTCTGGCAGTGATTCCGGCGGCGCAATCCACTGGGCGTCCCAGGCGTTGGCATCCGGTCCACGCCCCCACCACGCCGGCGGCGCCCAGGGCCCTGGCTTGCCCGCTGCGTCCCACACACGCACGGACCAGTACGCCCGCTCCCCGGTTTTCAGCGGTTCGCCGGCATAGGCGATGGGTTGTGCGCCGGCGTTTTCCAGCCGGTTGCTGTCCCACAGGTCGGCGTGGCCTGGTTTCAGCTTGCTTACCTGGGAGGCCACGAGAATGCGGCAGGCGGTCGAATCGTGTCCGCGGGCGGCGGAAGCGGCCTTGAGGTACCATGACAGGTGCGGCGTATCCGTGTCGACGGCTGCCGGGTTCACCTGGTGTTCACAACGCAGCCCGGTTGCGCGCAAGCTGCCCATGACATGGCCCCATTCGGTGGTCTGACCTTTCAATGATTCGCAGGTTGTCATAGTGCACAATACGGCACCGGCGAATGCGGCGGCTATAGAACCGCGCTTGATGATACACATAACCCGTTTCTCCTTACGCGCATTGCGCCGGCCTCGATCTGGCTTGTACACTCGCTATTCTGTGACCATTCGCCCGGGTAAATGCAAATGGTGTGCAAAAGAGCAGCACCTTGACCCGGATGCGGCGTGCAGGAAGACGTGCATGTTCTGATGATGGGAGTGCGGCTTCTCTTCCAGTTTGCAGGGCGTCCGTTGTGCCGGCCGGTCACGGTATTACATGCTTGTAATGATGGAAATCACCGACTGGGAGAAAACCATGCGACCCATCACAACTGTCTTTACGTGCCTGCTCGTTGCCGGGGGCGCCTTCGCCGGCGCGCATGCCAAGCCCATCCAGGACGACGCCGAAGGTGTGCCGTTCCTGACATACCTGACCGCCGGGCGCGTGATACAGGCGGGAGAAGACGCCGGCGCAGTAATTGACGTCCTGGAAGAATACAACCTCGGCGGCGCCGTGTTGGAGGTCTACCGGAGCGGGCGTGTTGTTCCTGTTCCAACCCTCGAAAAAGTGCGCGATGCGCTCGAAGCGGAAGGCTATGCCGTGGCCGGCGGTATAGCCACAACCCCGGGCGATGACTTCGGCGTGCGGCAGGAAGCGCCCCTCGGCTGGTTCAACTACGAGGCGGACAAGACCCAGCAGGATCTCGCCGCGCTCATGCGCAACGTGGCGCCGGTGTTCGACTTCTTTGTTGTCGATGACTTTCTTTGCACGGGCGATCTGTCGGAACTGTCAGAGGAGGCCAAAGGGGACCGCTCGTGGCCTGAATACCGGCGGGACCTCATGGTGGAGATTGCGCGCGATGTGATCGCTGCGCCGGCCAAGGAGGCCAACCCGGACATCACCCTGTGCGTGAAGTTTCCCCAGTGGTACGACCTGTTCCACAAATTCGGCTACGACGTCGAGCGTACACCGGAACAATTCGACGTGGTCTGGGTCGGCACGGAAACGCGGGGGCGGGAGACGCAGCGGTTCGGTTTCATTCAGCCGTATCTCGGGTTCGTGAATTACCGGTGGATGCGCGACATGGTGGAGGACAAGCTGACCGGCGCCTGGTTCGACCACGGCGACTGCGACGCCACGGACTACGTGGACCAGGCGTATCAGACCGTGCTCGCCGGAGCGCCCGAGATCGTATTGTTCAACTTCAGCAACATCGAGCGCGGGCACGAAGGGGACCCCGCCTTGCATGCGGAGCGCGCCCGCCTTGAAACACTGAGCCGTGCAGTGGATGTATCTGCCGATACGGGTGTGCATTGCTATAAGCCGCCGCAGTCACCGGCGGGCGGCGACCTGTACCTCATGGACTTCCTTGGCATGCTGGGTATCCCGCTACTGCCGAAGGCGCGTTTCCCGGAGAAAGCCAGGGTGCTTATGCTGCCGGCGCAGGCCGCGGCGGATACGGATATCCTCGAGAAGGTGCGTACGGCTCATGCAAAACTCGATGCCTTGTGCGTGACCGCCGGGTTTCTCGCCGCGGCGGATGAAGAGCAGTTCTGCAGGTGGGCTGGTGTCGCGCCGGTGACACCCGATCCCATGACCGCGCAGGAGATCATCGTGGATGGGGAAGCACAACCCATCACGCACGGACTGCGGATCGAGGCCATGCTCGATGTCACCCGTGCCCAGGTAGTGCTCGAGGCGGTTGTTGATGGAAAGCGCGTGCCTTTTTTCACCCGCTTCGAGGCGGACGGTGTACCCGTTTATGTGCTTAACAGCCACACCTACTCGGAAGAGGATTTCCGCAAAGTGGGGGAGGTGCTTCTGGCGCCCGCGCCCATGGGGCTCACCGAACTGCCGCGTTCCTGGGCCGATACCATCCGCGCTGCTTGCGCGTATGATGGCCTGCCCGGCATGTCGGCGCCCGCCAGCGTCACCTTGCAGCTTGTACGTGGCGGCGAGTGGTTCATTCAGAATTACCGGGATGCCGCCACGGCCGTGGACATCGAGGCGGCGGGCGTTGCCATGAAGGACGGCTTCGACCAGGCATGGGCATCGGAGGGCGGCCGCCACACGTTTATCCTGCCCGCGCGTTCACGCCTGTGGTTGACGGTGGATTAAACAACCAGACAGCCGCGGCTTCGTGCGCCGGAACGGGCACAGAAAAACAAGAAAGCCGCCCGGAAAAATCGGGGATAGTCCACGCGCTCGCAATAGCTGACCGGCGCGGCCGGCTTGCTTGGTTCTGTCCCCATTTTCCTTGGGTTGTGGACGTTGCCCACGTTAGAAACGATGCTTAAAGCCTAGAAACATCGCAGGGCCGTTGTATTCTTTCTGATGGTCGGGGCCAAAGAAGTAGTAGCTTCCTTCCATAATGATGTTGTTATTTTTAGTTACGGGGATTTCTACACCAAAACAAGGACTGACCTGGAACAGGTGATGGTCTTCCTTGTCCGTTTGGTGCAGGACGGTGCCGAGGATTGGCACCTTGAACTTGGCATCGGCTTCCGCGCGGACCAAGCACCAGCCGGTGCCGACCGAGAAATAGGGCTTCGCGCCCCGTAGTGATGCCTGCACGCGCCCGGTGTCCTTTTCCTCGAGCGTATAATCGGTCTTGCCCCACGGAAACCAATAGCCCTGAATCGTGAAAAATGCGGTGGTACGGGAAAACGTAATGTCTGTATCGAGCGGACCATAACGCTTGTTGTTCTCTATCGTGCCCTTCGCGCCGCCAGTCCAGATCATCCAGGTGGTACGGGGGGTAAGGTCGCGGCCCACGCCAATGGCCATATCCCAGAGCTTGAAACTGTCGCGCCAGTCTTTGAACGTCTCCGGGCGTTCCCAGAACGGAAGCCAATCGAAAACCTGGTTCAGTTGGCGCTCGATTTTCAGTTCTGACTCCTCGAGTCCAGGATGATAGTTCGAGGCGCCCACCGTGGCATACCAGCGTTTTTCAGCGGGTGACTCCTCAGACTCGGAGGCTTTGCCTGTTACTTCCGGCGCTGGACAGGCCCTACGGCCGTTGTCTCTGCATGTGCTGCATGCGCCGAATGAGAAAACGCAGACAAGGGAAAGTATGCACAGCAGTTTGCCGCGAGAAAACACGTTATGAATCTCTCCTGACACCGCAGTACATCGGCATGCTGGTAGGTGAGCCGGTGTCGTAAAGTGTGCTTGCCCCCCCCGGTTGCAGCATGGATTGTAGCTATTCTGCGCCTTGGGCGCAAGGGTTTCGTGCCGCTAAGTTTATGCGGGGTCGAAAACCGTACATTCATCGGTGATGCAGAAAGGGAAGATTGTCCCTTGTTTTGCGTGTCCGTAGTTGCCGCGAATGGGGCCTGCGGAGCGCTTGCACGGGAACTGCACCGCAGAAGAAGCAGAATGCGCAGGCAGGCGTTCCGGCGCGATTAAACCGCATGGGCATTGCGCGGGGGTGTGTGGCATAGGGTACCATGGCCGCAGTGGGTGGGCGGGGAGACACGCCGATTCAAGGTTTTGGGCAGAGTGGTATGATTTCAAGGCAATGCCGCAAAGAGCGTCTCTATGGCCAAGATACGGCTACATCTTGTAACGTGCGTGCCACCGCCGTCCCGGGCAGCGTGTGCCGCTGAAAATCACACGCCGCGGGCGGCAGCAGCGAGACGCCGGGTACCTCGAGTCCAAGACGACGGTCGACAACAGCGCCTGGGACCGTTGTTTGAGGGCGTATTGGGCGGATTCCGCGGTATAACGCGGCGGGGAATCAACGGTGACGAAGGACAGCGTCGCGTTCGAGGCGGCGCCGGGCCAGATCGTTATGCTTGAACTGGAGTTGAAACACTTATGGGTGCTGCTGCGTCCAATACGGGAACCAAAGGTGACCCGATGATGAAAGACGTCCTGCCCAAATACTGCGATGCCGAAACCGCCGCACAGCTTATTGCCCAGCATGGCGGTGAGTACGCGGTGGTCGAGAACCCGGCGTATGTGTATCCGCCATTCGACCTGTACCCGCTGCCGCCCAAACGGCATCTCCTTGATGGCGCTCTTGCCGGCGCGGTGATGGACATGGACGGAACCACCACCACGACCGAGCCGCTGTGCATCCACGCGCTTGCGTCCATGGTGGCGCGTATCACGGGCAACGCGGAGAACCCGGCTTGGCCGGGGTTGGACCACGAGCGCGATTACCCGCACATCATCGGCAACAGCACAACGAAGCACGTCGAGTATCTGGTGCGTACGTATGCCGATGCCATTGCCCCGGCGGCCTTGCGTTACTGGTACATCCATGCTGCGGCCTGGACCCTGGGCAAAGGGGCTGATGCCGGGCGGCGGCGTGAAGTGGCGGCCACATTGTCAGCGGCGGGGCTGCGGCATTTATTGGAAGATGTACGTTTTGTGCGGTTGCAAGAGGCGATGGACCTCGAAGCGCCCGATGCGAGGGCCGTTATTGCGGAACTTGCCGGGGAATGCACGACGGCGTTCGGTGTGCATGACGCGGCGCAGGTTGTGCGCTTTGCCATCGACATCTATTACCAGCGCTATCATGAGATTCTGGCGGCCATTGCGGCGGGTGAAGGCGATGCGGTCGCACGGGACGTGCTCGATGAGACCGGCGCCCACCTTATCGAGCCGATGCCGGGCATTGGCGTGTTCCTCGCCACGCTGAAGGGATACTTGGGTGAAGAACTGGCCGCCTGCCGGACGATGTTGGCGGAAAACCTGCGGGGCGGGGCGGAATGCGGTACGCTGGCGGCGAGTGACACGTTGGCGCGCCTTGGCCGCTATTTCGAGCAGAACCCGGCGCGGGTGGCGATTGTTACCTCGAGCATTGCGTATGAGGCGGAGATTGTGCTGGGCGAGGTATTTCGGTTATTGGCCGAGCGGGTGGCGCATTGGCCTGTTTCAGAGGCACGGCGGGGCCGGATTGCCGCGGCTTTTGCGGAACCCAGGGCCTATTACGATGGGATCATCACCGCGAGTGATTCGAGCGAGATTCGCCTCAAGCCGCACCGCGATCTCTATTGTCTGGCGTTGCATCAGCTTGGATTGCACCCGGACGAATTGGGCCGTGTGGCGGGCTTCGAAGATAGCGAGTCAGGCACCATCGCCATCCGGGCAGCGGGTATCTCGTTGTGTTGCGCGTTGCCGTTCACCATGACCCAGGGACATGCCTTTCATGCGGCCAGCCACGTCTGCATGGGTGGCATACCCGAGGTGATCCTGGGGCACACGGCTTTCCTTGAAGCCTCGCTATTTGAGGCTCAATAAGCATGGGCCAGCGCGTTATCACCTGCTTGCGCGGGCTCTATTGGCTGGTGACCCTCGGGTGGCTGGCATTGCTCGGTGTGTTGCTGGGACGGCTGATGGTGCTGGGCTCCGATACGGACCGCGCGCCATTGGTGCTGCTTATCGCGGGAACGCCGCTGTTCGCGCTTCTTCAACCCTTGGGCTATCGGCACGTGGGGCACCTTTTTGCGCGTACCGTGATTGTTGGGGCAGCGTTCGTCGTGCCGCTTGTCGAGAGCGCCGGGAGCCGGCTCGCCATGGTGTCCTATCCGGTGGTTGTGGGATACCTCGTGTTCTGTGGGTCCTTGGCGGTGGGGGCACACCTGGCTTGGATCATGGTGAACCGTATGCGGGGGATGACACCGGCGCGCACCTTGCGCCTGACGCACCAGGGCGGGTTCAAGGTGTATACGCTGTTGGTGGGTTTCGTGCTGAATATATTTGCCATGGTGTTTCTATGCCGGGCGCGTGCGGTCATACCGGTTTTCGATCCGATCGAGCACCCGAACCCGTACAGCCGCGCGATGGATCTGTGGACCGGGGGCATGCTCCTGGTCAGTCTGCTGGCCGCAGGCGCTTTGGTCTGGCGGGCATGGCGCCTGGCCCGGGTGTTGGACGGCGACCGGGCATAGGCGGGCGGCGGCCGGAATTACGGTTGATCCCCCGTCAATCCGGTTTCGGCCGTTCCGGCGGGCCACGTTTCGCCATTTTCCAGCACGAAGCGGTCGATTACCTCGTCGCGGATGCTGTAGCAGGTCCACTCGAGGCGGTCGCCCTTAATGCGCATAATGCTGTACTGTAGCGTGCTGTAGCCTAACAGCCGCGCACCGAACTGATAAGCCCGGGGCGCACTGTAACCGCTGCCACCGCCATTCACAAGGACGATGACGTCGTCGACCCGGCCCCGCTTATAGGTATGTTCCTTGCCGCCCACGAGCAGTTGGACGCCATACTCGGCGCACAGGGGCAGCAGATGTTCGCGTACATCCGGATTTCCGGGCTGCCAACGGCCGCGTCCGACGGAGAACGGCGGCTCGTGGCCGCACACGATCCGCCATGTCGCCTGTTGAAAGCGTTTGGAGGCCAGCTTCGACTTCAACCATTCGTATTGGCGGGAGCCGGGCGTAAAGTCGAAGTAGTTATCCACCATAACGATCGCGGTATTGCCATAAGTAAGAGCGTAGTACGCACTCTTGGCCTCATCCTTTACTTCCATGCCGGAGCCTGGGTAGGGGAGAAAGGTGTTGTACCAGTGCCGGTCCGGAACTTGATCCTGCTCGCCGATGGCCACATAGACCGGCGCACGCCCGAACAGGCGTCGCCCGGGCCGGAAGAAGAACGCGTCCCACGCGTCGACGTGGCCGGCAGCATCGACGACGCCCCCGAGGTTGATGAGGAAATCGGGATGGTGTTGGGCGAGCAGACGGTTGAACTCTTTGAAGCGTTCGGGCGAAGCGTGCGTGTCGCCGATAAATCCGGCGGTGAAGGCGCCCTCGGGGCCGGGATCCGTGCGGAATTCACCGCCGCCCGGGTTGCGCTCTTCCATGTGAACCCGGTACTCATAGCGCGTGGCCGGCGCGAGATGGCTGAGCACGACCCGCTGCACACACCCTTGCGGCGGGACAGCCACGGAGGCTTTGCGCCCGCCATTCACCGGTTGGTAGGTGACGGTGGCCGCAGCGGGGCGGTTGGTCTCCCACATGAGGACGCCTTTGTCTTCGCTGGCCCAGATGACATAGGGCGCCTTCACCATGAGCAGCGGCACATAAGCAAACGGCACCGACCCCGTCTGGAAAAGTTGGATATCTCGATACGTGATGGCCTGCGGGCCATCGCAAAAGAAGCCGACACGGCCCGCCACATGGCTGCGGTCCTGGGTCTGTAAAACGACGCGGCCGTTGAGGCGCACCGTGATTGTCGCTTTGCGTACGGTAAGATCGGCGTAGTTGTCGAGGTACATGGGGGCATAGCCGCGTACCTGCTCGAGGATTTCGCGTTCGCCCCCGTACATGCGCACCAGTGCGATGGCGCCTGCCGGGAGCAGGGTCACGGCGTAGTAATTCTCGGGATCGCGGAAGCGGAGCACGAAGCCATAGGGCGTTGTCATGAGTCCCTGCGTATCGAAACGGGGTTCACGGCGAAACACGCACCGAAGCGTATAGTCGCCCTCGGATGCCGGCCCCGCCACCAAGAAACTGCGATTAGCCGTTTTATCGGCTGAGGCGGTGCCGGTCGCCGCGATGTGGCCAGCGTCCCCGATGTGCCAGTCGATGTGTTCCATACCGGCCCCGCTGTCCAACCTGGACCATTGATCAAGTCGGATTTCCTGCGCCGCGGCGACCCAGGATGCAAGCATCAGGACCGCGGCAACGCAGGCGATTCGCATCAACACGGCGCCGGGCGGTATGCGGGAATTGCTTTGTGGTGTTTGTTGCCTCATAACCATACTCAACCTATTAGACTTGCGGCGCTTTTGCAAAGTGTCAAATTGATTCCGTCTGGCCGTCCTGCGTATGCTCTTGCGTCTTGTTGCGGGTGACACGAAAAGACGGCGAGGTATGTGTGTTTTCAAGCCACATGAACATAACAGGCGCGGGGAATCCCCAGGTTGTCAGCCGGGTGTGTGGCTGGACCGGGGCCGTGGTGCTTGTATGCGCGATGGCAGCGGCCGGTGCGGCGGCGGAGGCCGTGAGAGACGCTGCTGGGGAACCGGTGCAGCTTCGCCTCCAGGGGGATGGGCGCAATGCGCCGGTTATTCCCGAGGAGAGCGAAGAGACAATCGCACGGGAATGGTTCTTTTTCCTTGCCGGGGTCAATGTTTATCCCAGGCTGAAGAGCGAGGGACTCATTGATGATTTGTTCGAGCCGGCGATACGGCTTATCGCGCCCGGGTTCGGCGATGTCCGCACGTTCGGCGACGTGCGCGACAACGGGCTGATGTGGCCGCCGCATGTGGGAATCGGCCGGGTGCTTTCTCCGGAATTTGCCATTTTTATTCAAGGCGGCTATTCCATAGGCACAGTGCGCACGCAGTCGGTGAACCGGTCCATCTTTCTGCTGGATCTGGAGACCGACTTCAAAATCCGGCGTGGTGCGGCGTATTTCGGATTCGGCGTGGATTATTATCCGTGGGGTATGCCCGAGCTCAAGAAGTACGAAACGTGGAAAGACCGCATCCGGGCGGCCCGGCCGGCGCTCGGTGGCAGGTTCACCGCGACCTACGCCCTCTATGAAGCAAAGGTGGATCTGCATCTCCGGCCCCTGCCCAATATTCCCATTCGCCTGGACGACGGGTGGCTCACGCCCAGCTTCAATGTGAATATCGGGCTGGACGTGCCGGTATCCGAGAAAAATGCCCTCTTCGGCAATGCCGGCTATGCCTTTTTTCTCGACCGTGCCGACGACTTCGCCGGATGGGCTTTCACGATCGGCTGGAAACATTTCTTCTGCTGGGACCAGTAAGGGGGAGTGGGCGCCGTTTCCATTCCGAGTGCCTTGTGGCCGGGGACAGCAATGGTGGTGGTTCCTGAGTCGTCCCCCTGTTTCATGACCACAAACGGCCCGCCACACGCGTGCAGCGGGCCGGGATATACGAGCGGATGGGGGCTATTCGAAGTCGAGCTCGTAGTGGTAGACGCCTTCCTGGATTTCGCTCTTGACTTTGAGACCGCTCTGGTTGAACACATTCTGCATGGCCTTGTTCTCGCGCAGAACCTCGGCCGTGAACCCCGCAATACCATGGCGCCGGGCGATGTTGGTCAGGTGTTTCATCAGGAACGATCCAATCTTGCGGTGCTGCCACTCGTCCGACACGACAAACGCGACCTCGGCGCGGTTGGTGCGCGGGTCGAGGTAGTAGCCGCCGATAGCCACGATGTCTTCGCCGTCGGACGAGGGGATCGTGGCGACGATGGACACTTCGTTGCGGTGGTCGATGTACACGAACTCCTGCACCTGCTTGCGTGGTACCCACTTCATGCGGCTCATGAACCGCGTGTAGAGCGACTGCTGGGAAAGGGAATAGAAGAGCTCGCGCACATTCGGCTCATCTGTGGGATGCACGGGCCGAATGTTGAGCTGGGTACCGTCCTCTAGAAGGAATGTGGTGCGCAGGTCCTTGGGCCCCGTGACCATTTTCGAACTGAAGTCGGCGAGGTCGGCCCGCACATACTTGGCCTCGACGGCCTCGTTCAGCAACTGCTCGCGAAAATCGGGATGGGCTATGGAGATCAGGGCCAAGGCCCGCTCCTCGACGCTCTTGCCATGGAGGAAGGCCACGCCGTACTCGGTGACAATGTAGTGCACGTCGCCGCGGGTGGTCACGACTCCCGCCCCCTGGCTGAGATGCGTCTTAATGCGGGAGACCTTGCCATCTTGCGCCGTCGAGGGCATGGCGATGATGGGCTTGCCGTTCTGGGCGCGCGCGGCGCCCCGGTTGAAGTCGACCTGCCCGCCGATACCGGAGTAGAACTTGGCGCCCAGCGAGTCGGCGACCACCTGGCCCGTGAGGTCCATCTCGAGGGCCACGTTGATGGCGCACATGTTGTGCTGCTGCGCAATGATATAGGGATCGTTCACATATTCGGTGGGGTTGAAGGAAAACAGGGGGTTGTTGTCGATGAAATCATAGAGCCGCTTGGTTCCCCAGGCGAAACTGGCGACAATCTTGCCGCGGTCGAGTGTTTTGTGTTTGCCGGTGATGGCGCCCGCCTCGACGATGTCGATGATCTTGTCGGTAAACATTTCGGTGTGGATGCCGAGATCCCGCCGGCCCTTGAGGGAGTCGAGCGTGGCCTGGGGAATCCGGCCGATGCCCAGCTCGATGGTAGCGCCATCGGGCACGAGGGCCGCCACGTACTCGCCGATGTCCTGGGTCACCTCGTCGGCCTCGGGCGGCTCGACCTCGATGATGGGCACATCCACCGGAACCAGGCAGTCGAAGTCCAGCACATGCAGGTTGCTGTCTCCCAGGGTGCGGGGCATCTGGGGATTCACCTGGGCAATGACCATGGCGGCGTTCTCTGCCGCACTCTTCACGATGTCCACGGAAACGCCCAGGCTGCACATGCCGTTTTCATCCGGTGGGGTGACATGTACCAGCGCCACATCGAGCTGCATTTTGCCCGAGTTGAACAAGCGGGGGATGTCGGACAGAAAGATGGGGGTGTATGCGCCCTGGCCTTTCTGGATGATCTCGCGCACGTTCGGCGCGATAAAGAAACTGTTTACATAGAAGCGGTTGGCCAAATCGCTCGAAGCATAAGGGGCTTCGCCGGCGGTGAGCAAATGCACGATCTCCATGTCGGCCAGGTCATCCGCCCGGTCGACGAGCGCGCGCACCAGCTCGAGAGGCTGGCCGCAGCCCGTGCCGATGAAAACCCGCTGCCCAGGGTGGATGCAGGCGGCCGCTTCGGCCGGGGTTACGATGAACTCGCTGTATTTTTCCTGCCAATCGGTATCGTAGCTTGGTTGCTTTGCCGCGTTTCGAAGGTCGCTCATAATTCCTCAGCTCCAGACAGGGTCATGCGGGCATCGGCCACGATGGGCGTGGTGCCCACTTCACCTACGATGAAGGGGTTGATGTCCATTTCTGCAATCTGCGGGAAGTCGGTGGCGAATTGGCTGATGCGCTGGAGCGCGCCAGCGATGGCGTGCAGGTCGACGGCGCTCTGGCCGCGTGCGCCCTTGAGCAGCGAATAGGAGCGGGTGCCCATGAGCATCTGCATGGCCTCGTCTTCGGTTATGGGCGCCAGGTAGAAGCTCACGTCTTTCATTACCTCGACAAAGATGCCGCCAAGCCCGAACATCAACATCGGGCCGAACTGGGGATCCCGGTGCATGCCGAGGATAACCTCGCGCCCGGCCTTGCCCATCTTCTCCACATATACGCCCCGCAGATTGCCTTCGGGCAATTTGCGGCGCAGCCGCAGCATCATCAGATCGTAGGCGTCCTCCACCTGCTGCGGGCTCGACAGGTTAAGCTTTACACCGCCCATATCGGACTTATGCACCACGTCGGGCGAGACAATCTTCATCGCTACAGGATACCCGATCCGGTTGGCCGTGCTGATGGCCTCTCCGACATCGCGGGCCATGGCGCCTGGCAAGACGTTGAAATCGTAGGCACGCAAGATCTCTTTGGCATCCACTTCGCTCACCTGCTTGACCCCGGCACGCAACTGACGTTTCAAAACACGTTCTACCCGCACCCGGTTCGCCGGGAAGCGCGTCACCACGCGGGGAGGCCGCCGCCGCCATGCTGCATAATCCACCATGGAGCGCAATGCCGCCACGGCCCGCTCGGGGGCCGGGTAGTCCGGCAGACTCGCCGCCACAAACTCCCCGCGCGCGGGCATCACGTCCGCCCCGCCCATGAACGCTGCCAGTACCGGCTTGTCACCATTCATGTGGCTGATGATTGCCCGGGCGGTCTCCGCAGGTTGGCTCATTGCCTGGGGGGTGAGGATGACGACCACGGCGTCCACCGTCTCGTCGCCGAGGGCCGCTTCGAGCGCCATCGCGTATCGGCTCGGGTCGGCATCGCCCAGCACATCGATGGGGTTGCCCACGCTTGCCGCCGCGGGGAGCTTCTCCTTCAAGGCGGCCGAGATCGTGTGGTGCAACGGACGCACCTGCATACCCATGTTCTCGACGGCATCCGCTGCCATAATGCCCGGCCCGCCGGCGTTCGTGATAATGGCGACCCGGTCGCCCTTGGGCAGCGGCTGCATACTGAGCGCCGTCGCGTAGTCGAACAGGGCCTCGAAGTTCTCCGCACGCACGATGCCGGCCCG
Source organism: uncultured Nitrospirales bacterium (assembly GCA_964569295.1). GTDB lineage: Bacteria > Hydrogenedentota > Hydrogenedentia > Hydrogenedentales > JAGMZX01 > CAZMVU01. The sequence continues at coordinate 21,175 of CAZMVU010000024.1, read as the reverse complement.
GCGGAATGCCGCGCCGTAGGCCACGTCTGCGCCGGCCAGGCTGCCCGTGTGCGACGAGGCGGCTTTGCCGCCGGCCTGGGTCGTACCCGCTTTCAAAATGACAACGGGCTTGATCTGCGCCACGCTTTCGGCCACCTTGATGAACTCATCGCCGGCGCCGATGCTTTCAAGGTAACACGCCACCACATTGGTCTGCTCATCTTCGGCCAGCGCGCTGAGCAGGTCGATCTCGCTGAGGTCCGCTTTGTTCCCGATGCTTATGAGCTTGGCCAATCCCACCCCGCGGCCCATGGACCAGTCGAGGATGGCCGTGCACAGGGCACCCGATTGCGATATGACGGAGATGTGGCCGTCCGCCGGCATCTGCACGGCGAACGAGGCGTTCATGTGGTTGTCCGTATTGATAAGGCCAAGGCAATTCGGTCCCAGCAGACGAATATCGTGACTGCGCGCGAAATCCGTAAGCTCATCCTCGAGGCGTTTGCCTTCTTCGCCCACTTCTTTGAACCCCGCGGTGATGACGACCACCGCTTTCGCGCCCGCTTCGGCAGAATCCGCGAGCGCGTCGAGGACCGCCGTTGCCGGTACCACAATAATACTGAGATCCACCTTCTTCTCGGCGGCCTTCTGGCTGCCATAACATGGCAGTCCCATCAGTTCATCCGCCGTGGGATTCACCGGAATGATGTCCCCCTCGAATCCCCCGCTTATCAGGTTCGCCAAAATGGCATGACCCACTTTGCCCGGCGTGCGCGACGCGCCAACCACCGCGATTGTTTTCGGTTTCATTAGATGATCGAGCATACGTATTGTCCACCTCTAGGTGTGTTGCTCCCCAAAAGCATAGGGCACCGTCATGTTCCCTGGTTACCGCGAACGCCTCTCGCCCTGACCACTCTTTCATCCGCATTCTAGCGTATAAAACTCTCGATTTCCAGCCAAAAGCATAAATCCATGCCAAGACCACCGGCATTGCTACCATCACCGCGCCACCGCCGCTTTGGCCGCCGCGCCCTCAAGGCACGTTTGCGCGGTATGACACGCACGCAAGTTGGTCATTTCTTTTGTACCATACGTTCTGCTACCATCGGATATCCACTGTCAAGATCGTACGTTAGCGGGGTATTATGAAAGTCGGAATGATCGGATTTGCCCGGTCGGGCAAGACTACCATCGTCAATGCGCTCACCGGTACGCATGCCGCTGTTGGCGCGTTCGGCAGCCGCGACGCGAATATCGCCACCATCAAGGTGCCCGATGCCCGTGTGGAAGCCTTGGCAGCAATCTACAAGCCGCGCAAGGTGACCTACGCGGAGATTGAGTTCGTCGATATTGCGCCGAACGAGGCCGACGGTGAACGTAAGGCCCTCGATAGTCAAGCGCTCAACCTGCTCAAAAATGTGGACGCGCTTGTTCATGTCGTGCGTGCTTTCGATAACCCGTCGGTCATGCACCCGCGTGGCAGCGTGGACCCGGTACGCGATTGCCAGGCGCTGGAAGAAGAGCTGCAGATAGCCGACCTGATGATCATCGAGAAGCGCATCGAGCGGCTGGCGAAGGAAGGGCGCAAAGACCGTGAGTATGAACTGCTCACCCGTTGCCAGGCGCATATCGAAGCAGGGGAGTCCCTGCGCACACTGGCGCTGTCGCCGCCGGAAGCGAAGACAATCATTGGTTTTACCTTCCTTTCGCGGAAACCGCTTATGCTGCTCGGGAATTACGGCGAAGCCCACATCGGCGAGGAGGCGCCGGCGGGCCTGCGCGACTACGCGCAAGAACATGGCCTCACGCTCATTGCGTTCTGCGGCGAGATGGAGATGGAGGTCGGCCAACTGCCGGAGGAAGAACGCGCCGCCTTTCGCGAAGACCTTGGCCTCGGCGAAGAATCACGCACACGGTTTATCCATACCGCGTATGACATGCTCGGGCTCATGAGCTTCCTCACGGCCGGTGATCCCGAGGTGCGGGCCTGGACCATCCGCAAGGGAACCCCGGCCGTCGAGGCCGCCGGCGTCATTCACTCGGATATCCAGCGTGGGTTCATCCGCGCTGAGGTCGTTCACTTCGACGATCTCATGGCCTGCGGCGGCTCCATGCAAAAGGCCAAGGAAGCCGGCAAGGTCCGCCTCGAAGGCAAAGATTACGTGGTCCAGGATGGCGATGTCATCCTCTTCCGGTTCAACGTGTAGCCACGGGACGGGGGACAGTGATTGTTATGGCTTGGTTTTAGGCAGCATTTTCTCTTGCTTGGCCTGCTTTTCCTTTGAATTGTGTTCGCCCTTGGCCACCTTCTGTTTTCGCCCCTTTTCTTTATCTTTCTTGCCTTTGTCGCCCATTGTTCAGGCTCCTTTGTTTCTTTATCCGAGTTGCGTATATGGGGTCTTACGAAGGCCCTGATTTGGCGTATCAGGACCTCGGTGTGCGGAAGCTGCCGGCATGCGCCAAACCTGCCGGCCTATACATGATCAGAAGAATGCGTAAATAATGGCTGCAAAGCACAGATGGAACATGAGTGTGCCCATCAGGACATAATTCTCGGTTGCTTCCTTTTCAACTTAATTATTCATAATATGACGGGCATAGTCAATGTTTTTCTCTAACGCCGCCCAATGGGGCCGGGCATATCCATGGCAGCGCCCTGGCTTGCCGCAGCCGGCCTTCTCCTCACAGGACCGGTTTCAGGCGCTTGCCTGCGCGATCCGTGGCCCAGTAGGTGTCGTAATCGCGATCGTTGTGCGCGTGCATCCATTCGTCGAGCAGTGCGCGCAATTCCCTTTTCCGGGCTTTTTGGCCGGGATCGGCTGCGAGATTGTGCAATTCATGGGGGTCATTCGCGAGGTCATAGAGTTCTTCGCCGTGATCGATGTAGCGGTTGTACTTCCACTCGTGCGTACGCAACATGCGGATGGGGGAGATCCACTGCTGTTTGCCGTAATACTCGCTCACCACATAATCGCGCGCGGGCGCGGCGCCCGTGCCGGTGAGGAACGAATGCAGCGATTGGCCGTGGTGTTCGCCGGGGGCCGCGCCGGCGAATGCGCAGAGTGTGGGCATGAGGTCGACGCCGGTGGTGAGCGCGTTGGTGCGGGCGGCTGAGCACGCCCTATACGCCTTGGGTACGCGGACAATGAGCGGCACATGGACCATATGCTCGTACATGAATGGCCCCTTGAAAATGAGGTTGTGGTTGGTGTCCATGTCACCGTGGTCCGAGGTAAACACGACTACCGTGTTCTCCGCCTGGCCATTGTGCGCGAGGGCCTCGAGGAGGCGGCCGAGTTCGTGGTCGACAAGGCGGCATTTCTCGCGGTAGAACCAGCGGTAGTGGCGCCAGTAGGCCTCGGGTTTGCTGTGGATGGCCGTGCCCTGGTCATCGGTCATGAAGTGTTTGTGTGGCCAGGGTTTCTTAGACAGGTCATCCGCGCGTGTCGGTGGCGTGGGCGCCACACGTACATCTTCCGGCGTGCCCCGGCGAAGAAAATGGTAGATGTCGTGCGGATCGAGGTAATTCACGAACAAAGCGAAGGGTTGGTCCGTGCCGCGGCGGGCTGCCAGGTAGCGCAGGGCGTTGTCTGTGGCGCCGGCATGTTGTTCGCCGTCGAGGTCGGCCTCATGAAAGTGCGTGCTGAAGTGGGCTTGATTGCCGAGGTGCCACTTGCCGAAGTATCCCGTATGGTAGCCGGCGGCGCGCAAGCGCGACCCGATGGTGTCGAACTGCGCGGGCAGGAACTGTATTGAGGTGTTGATGTGGGTGCCCGCCTTCATGTTGCCGAGGATGCTGGTCCGGTGCGGATAGAACCCCGTATAGATGCTCGATCGGCTTGGGGAACACTGGGGCGTCGTGCAGAAGTTGGCATCAAACACCGTGCCCGTGTCGGCGAGGCGGTCCATGTGTGGCGTATCGAAGAACGGGTCCGCCCCGCCCCACGCCTTTCCGTGCTGCTGGTCCGTGCAGACAAAGAGGATATTCGGCCGGGGGGCGTCTTGGGTGCGCGCCGTGCCGGCGAGCGCGGTAACTGTTCCCGCGGCTGCGGTGACCTCGAGAAAACGGCGGCGTGTGATGGGCGTGTGTTTCTTCATGGCGGTTCGTGGTCTCCTCCTGTATCCACACGATGCGTGTTGGCTCCGGGGGAGTCAAGCCCGAGTGCGCCCGGTTGTTGTTCTGTTGCCTTGGAAGCGGCAGTTTTCGCGGCCTGGTGGGGCGCATCACGATCCATGCTCCGGGCTTTCTCGTATGTTTCGCAGCACAATCCGTGCATTGCGCACCATGCCGGCGTGCTTTGGACGCATCAGCGGTGACCCGGCATAGCGCGCGTGGAAGGTTGGCGCATCCAGCGTGGCGAGTTCGGCGGCGTCCGGGTTGACCTGGTGGGGCCGCGGGGTAAAATCCGGCGTATCCGTCTGCTTCGCAAAGCGGTTCCAGGGACAGACCTCCTGGCAGATATCGCAGCCAAAGACCCACCGGCCGAAGTTTGCTTGCATATCGCCCGGAATGTCCGCCCGGTTCTCGATGGTCTGGTAGGCAATGCAACGCCGGCTGTCGACCACGCCCTCCGCTACGATAGCATTGGCCGGGCAGGCGTCGATACAGGCCCGGCACGAACCGCAGTGGTCCGCCACCGGTTCGCCGGGCGCCAGTTCGGCCGTGGTGATGATCGTGCCAAGGAAGAAGTACGAACCCATGTCTTGCCGCAATGTCAGGCTGTTCTTGCCTGTCCATCCGATCCCCGCACGCTCCGCCCAGCACCGCTCGAGCACGGGGCCGCTGTCGATCTCGGCGTAGCTTTGCGTGCCCGGTTGCAGCATGCCGAGGTAGTCGGCGAGCGCGCGCAGCGGTTTGATGAGTACGCGGTGATAATCGCGGCCCCAGGCATACATGGCGACCTGTGCGGCGCCCGGCGGCGGCGCCGGACGTGGTTGGTAATACGTGTGCGCCACCACCACGACCGAGCGTGCGCCCGGCACCTTCTGCGTTGCGTCCTGGCGGATGTCGCGCGTGTGTGCAATCCAGTACATGTCGGCATGGTAGCCGGCGGCAAGCCACTGACCAAGCCGGTCTTCGGGATCGGGCGGTTCGGCGCGGGCCACGCCACAGGCATCGAAGCCGAGTTCCCGGGCGCGGGTTTTCAGCGCCTCGCTGTGTCTGTACGCGGAGCTCATAAGTTCTCGAATGGTTTCAGACTCGTGCCTGCGAATCAAGCGGGCGCATAACCCGGTTTGCAAGGAACCGCCTGGACGCAATAACAGGCCGGTAACACCCCGGTTCATTCATGCCGCCCAGGAATATCCAAGATAATCTGACGGGACTCTTTGGAAAAACAGTGGTGTTCAAGATAATCCGGGGGGAGGGGAACTCTCTCTTTTTCAAAAAAAGTGTATCCCCCCGTCCCCTCCTAAAAGACGTCGTATTTTTCATAACACAAGGCGCCAGGGAGAATAGATGCTGCGGGACGAAACTCCGGTCTATCCGCCGCAACCTTCCACGATAGCGGCGAACGGATTGGCTGGTCGAGTATATGGCCCGCATGTTTTGGACAAGATGGCATGTCGTGGCTTTTTGGTACAAGACTTGCTCCTGTAATCAGGTGGGTCCCAATGGGGCCAGCGAATGGAAAACTACGAGGAGACAGCACGATGGGTATCAAAGACGCGTTTCAAAAGAAGCTCGAGTCGCAGCTCGATAGTTGGGAACACGAGATCAAGGAGATGGAGGCGCGTGCCAAGCGCCAGGAAGCGGAAGCCCAGGCGGAAAAGGCCGACGCTGAAATGCAGAAGGAGACCTACGAGAAAATCGACCACCTGAAGAAGCAGGCGGAAGATGCGCGCAAGAAGTTGGAGGAATTGAAGCACTCGAGCGAGGGCGCCTTGAACGATCTCAAAGCAGGCCTCGAAATGACATGGGAACAACTCGGCGAGGCGCTTGATAGCGCGCGTTCGCGTTTCAAGTAGGGACGGTGGGGGCACGGGGGTGTATATATTCTATACACAGGTATCCCGTTCTGGCCAACCGCCATGTGGACAGCGCGGGGGAGAGGGGGGTGATCTATGTGGGGCGGTTTGTCAGAGTAATTCCACACAAGCGATGGTGGCGCGCAGGCGGCGATCATCACGGCGCACTTCGATGGTGTGGGCACTGCCAGGCGTGCATGCGAGCAATTCTTCGATTGCGGAGGCCGGCAAGCCGTCACAGGCCTGCCCATCGATGGCGACCAACAGGTCGCCGGGCCGTAGCGCCGCATCGTGTGCGGGCGAGGGCACGGCTACCCGCACCGACCATAGCCCCTCTTGCCGGTGGTGCAGCAGTAACCCCGTGCCGGCGGCCGGTGGATCCACAAGGTGGTTGTCGCCATCGAGGGCAAAGCGCGCCAGGCCGAATTCATAGTTCAACGTAACCTCGAATCGCCGGAGAAACCCCAGGCCGAGGCGCGCCTCGCTTCCCGGATGCACTACCGCGATGGGCTTGGCAATGCGGATCGGACCGAGCGCCAAGGCGCCCAGGCGCACATGGGCGGTACTTTCGCGGTCTGGCGTCTTGATGTTTATTTCCGGCGCATCTGCCGGCGCCACGTCCTCGCGTTGCGCCTGCGACAGCGTCATGAGTGCCGGCTCCGCCATGTCGAGTACGAAATCGAGGAGGTGCGCCTTTCCCACCAGCGCCTGCACCCGCGGCCGTCCGGCCTTGTCGACCTGCATCGGCATCACATTGCCGCGTGCCACGGAAAGCGACGCGGCATCCAGCGGCCGCCAGGTAATCTTCGACTCCGCGAAGTCGAGGGACACCTCGTAGCCTGGCAGGTGGGCGGGCAGCACCCCCTTCACCGGCTCTCCCAACGGTTGCGCCAAGGTGTCCAGGCCGGTGACGACAAGGTCCATGGGCTGGCCCGGCAAGTTTCCTGGCGCAAAGTCCGCCACCGATGCATACCACGTGTTGCCCGCCCTTGCGTCTTCACCCGTGGTCAACGCTTTGCGCTCGAGCCCGAGGGTGTCCGCGATGGCGGCATCGAGCACGGGGACCACGGTGCCGGTATCGAGCAAAAACCAGAATGGACCGGTGCCCAGGATCGACACGGGAACCAGCAAGCGCCCGCGAACAGATTTACACGAGGCCGTATACGCCCGGTCCTCGTCTTGGGCCGCGTCCGGCCACGCCTGTGCGGCGGCTCGCGCCGGCAGGACCACGGCCATAAGCAGGCAGCAAACAAGCCACAGGCATTGTCGATACATGTTGCGGCGCAGATTCATGCCCCCCAGTATGCCACGCGGAGCACCGCCGAGAACACCGGCATGCTCGGGCAGCCAGATACTAAAACATATAGACAGGCGGTGAATTAATCGGCTATTTGTGATGCAGACACGCTTTATTGTTGGCCCTGCGCCAGCCCGTTTCGTCGGCGTGCAATACGTCCGCCGATTGCGCCGCCTCCCACGCCTCCTGCACCGGCTGGGCCAGTGCCGCACCGACGGCTTCGACGAGTTTTGCGAATTGACGCCCAACCGCCGCTTGAGTTCTTCGACCTGCGCATTCAGTGCCGCCACCTGGCTCATCAACGCCGCAATCTGTTCTTGCTGCAACAGAATGATGTCGATCAATTCCTGTTTGGAGAGCGCGCGCAACGCCTCACGCGTGAACGTCTGCTCGCTCTGCTTATCTTCTGGTGTGGACAACGTGGCCTATCGACTGCTGAGCTTCAATACAACCTACAATGTCAGCACATACTATATATTGCGGCGCATCTAAATGTAAGCACCTTATATTGTACTGGCCTGTAGTTGCCTTGTCAGAAATCGAGACAGTACAATCAGGCCCGAATGGTTACCACGGGACGGCTCGGCGCACCACGCGACCCATGCGGCATACCCTATCCGAGACGGTGGGGATAGTCAATTAGTCCGCAGTCTATCCCTGAGCTTTTCCAAGCTTGACAAGGTGTAGCCTGTTGGCTACACTGAGTGGGTGATAGAAATTCGCAGCACCGATACCTTCGTAAAGTGGCTCGACCGGTTAGCCGACATCAATGCCCGCGCACGTGTCTTGGCTCGGATCGACCGCTTGGCGGAAGGGAATCCCGGCGATTCCCGCGGAGTCGGTGAAGGCGTTATGGAACTGCGAATCACCTATGGCCCCGGCTACAGGGTGTACTATGTAGCGCAAGGGCAGGAATTGGTAATTCTCTTGGCCGGAGGCGATAAGAGCAGCCAGTCAAGAGACATACGGTCGGCGCAACGTCTGGCGCGAAACCTTTAGGATGCGGCTATGAGCAAGACGGTCACAAGGCGCTTCGATGTCGCTGAACACCTTCGTACACCCGAGGAAATGGCCGCTTATTTCGAGGCCAGCCTGGAGGAAGCGCACGGCGATGCAGCTTTCGTAGCAAAGGCGCTGGGGAACATCGCACGCGCGAAAGGGATGGCCCAAGTGGCTGCCGACGCCGGGTTGTCGCGGGAGAGCCTCTACAAGGCCTTGTCCGGCGAGCGCAATCCCAGCTTCGACACCATCCTGAAGGTTATCAATGCACTCGGATTGCGGCTGCACGCTGAACCCGCGCTGAAAGATTGAAGCCGATAGAGTTCCACCGTTATCCCTGCACCCGCATCGGCACATGCTTGATGGAGGGAAGCAGCACGACCGTACCGGTCGGTAAAATAGTCGAGTGCACGCGGAGTTCGAGTTCGTCCATCTCTGTCGTCTCGCATTCCGCAATGCGCCGCCGCACTCGACCACGGATAGGCCGCTGCTCGCGCGATCATGCCCGCCCGCAGCGGATTCTGTTCGATGTATCGCACCGCCGCCCACAGATAGGGGGCGTCCAGGAGGCAGGCATGAAAGCGCGCCTGCCAGACGTGCCCGGAAAGCCCCGTCGGCGCGTCGATTCCCGCGCTGGGTCACATGGCGCGGCAGACTTGGGACGGCTCGGCGCACCACGCCACCCAGGCGGCATACCCTATCCCAAACGGCATGGATAGTCAAATAGTCCGCAGTCTATCCCTGAGTTTTCCCCGTGGCTAGGCGGGAAGGGGAGCGTCGCCGGCCGCTTTGCGGCGCTTCATAAGCTCCTTCCACGATGTCAGGATAACGCCCTCGTCCTCGATGACCTGCATCAATTCGGGGTCGGTGAGCGCGAAGTAGTCGCCCCAGAGGAGTTCGCGGTTGTTCGTGATTTGCCTGGCCTCGTCGGTGGGCATGGTGGGGTGCACGTTGAACCAGGTGACGCCCGGCTTCAAATCGCGGACGAGCTGCTTGAACTCCGCGACCTTGTCCGTGGTCTTCCAACTGTAGCTGCGCGTGTCGATATCATCGAGCACCGGCAGGCCGGCGTTCCACACCTTGGTCACCAGCGGCTTGAGCATGTCCATCACTTCGCCCTCTCCTTTTCGGGCCTCGGTGAGGTGGCCGCCGGCGATGAGCATGGGAATCTGCTTTTCGATGGCAACGTTCATGAAGCGCATGAAATAGCCGGGCGTGGCGAACAGGGTGCCCATGTGCGAGTCCATGTGCGACACCTCGATGCCCATGCGCTCGGCCAACTCGACCTGCGCACGCAGCTCCCGCTCGACTTCGTCGGCGCTCGCGCTTGCGACGACCTCGGGCACGCTGTCGGGAAGGAAGCCGTTCGCGTCGAGCAGGCCGGGCACGGTATCGCGGCCGAGCACGGGCCCCCAGCGGTAGTCGTCCCACTCGGAGGTGAAGGTCAGGTGCACGCCGGCGCAGGCCTCGGGGTTCTTCTCGAGCCAGGTGCGGAAGGCGGGCACCCACGAGCAGGTCATCATGATGCTGGCGGAGGTCACCGTGCCCGCCTCGAACGTCTCGACAATCGCGTCGTTCGCCGCCTTGCACATGCCGGCGTCGTCGGCATGAATCATGAGCACGCGCGCGCCTTGGGGATAGCCCATGCGCTCGGCGAAGGTCATGTCCCCGGGCGTTTGCGCCGAAGTCTTGCCTGCGGAAGCCGCGAGCACCAGTCCGGCCGTGGTGGCCAGGAATTCTTTCCGGGAAATGTGGTTCATCATGAATCTTTCCGTTGTTGGCAACGAGCCGCAGTCAATCGGCCCGTCTTCAGGTTTGCGGCCTATGGGTTGTCTCAACCGCAACCGGCGCATTGCCCGGCAACTGTCACGTTACGCAACCGCGGTTTCTGTTTTCAACTGTCTTCTCGGTCTGCGTTGTTCGCGTGCCTTGGCCAGCTTGCGGTCGCGTTCGGCGCGTTTCCCGAAACAGGCCGCCCCCTTGTTCCCTGCTACCCGCCGATGCTAGCATACGCGCTGGCAAGTGTGCGGGGGTATCATGACGCAAACAATGCAAGACGACCGAATGCGCCGGGGTTTTCGTATTGCCCTTGGTTTTTATGTGCTGGTACTGATCCTGGGGGTGACGCCGTTCACCATGGATCCGGCTGGCGACGTGAAGCGGCTGCTGCTGGGGCTGTTCTCGGTGGGCATCGCGCTGGTGTGGCTCGGGGTGACATGGGCGGGCCGGCTGCCGGTACGGCGGCCGGGCATACTGCTTGAGGTGTTGCTCGGTTTTCTCGCGCTGTACCTGGTGAGCACCTTTTTTTCTGCCTACCCGGGCGTCAGCATCACGGAGCTGGCCTATTTCTTCCAGTTGTTCCTGTTGTATCTCGTGGCGAGCCAGGTCTACAGTGCCCCGGCGCATGGGCGCGGGCTTATGGGCTTTCTGCTCACGGGGCTTACCGCCGCTGCACTGTATGCCTTCGCACAGAAATTCGGCTGGGATCCCTTCCCCTGGGGCGGCCGGCACGAAGATATCTATACCAATCTGCCGAGCACCTTCGGCAATCCGAATCTCGCCGCGCATACGATCGCCCTCGCGCTGCCCTGTGCGGTCTATGTGGCGTTGCGGCCAGCGCGGGTGTGGGTGCTGGCGCCGGCTGTGCTCATGGCCGCCTGGTTCTACCTCACGGACCAGCGGGGCGGCTGGCTGGGCCTTGCCGCCGGCGTGGTATTGCTGCTGGCTGGGCTTGTTCTCGGCCGGGTGACGCGGCGGCCGGCCGCGCGCGTGGCGCTTTCGTTGTTGCTTGCGGGCTTGCTGGGGCTGGGCGGCGCCAGCGCGTGGATGGCCAAGAACCAGCTAAGCCATGGCCTTGCGCTTCCGCTGGACGGGTCCCTCTTGCTTCGGTACAACGGCTATCTCAGCGCTGCCGGCATTGTTACAGATGCCCCGCTGCTGGGCCATGGGCCCGGGGTGTACAAGATCATCACCCCCGCCTACTGGACTGACTTCGAGCAAAGCTGGTTTGCGCAGGAGTTGCGTGCGAACGCCCATGTACACAATGACCTGCTCGAAATCGCCGCGGATGCCGGCTTGCCCGCCGCAGGCCTTTTTCTCGCCGCCATGACGCTTGCCATGGGCTTCGCGCTGCTGCTCGGCTTCACCGGCGGGGTGGACCACCCGGGCCGCGTGCCGGAAAATGGCGACAGCCCGCGTGGCCCTCCTTCCGATAAGACGCAACGGCGGCGCCTTGGTTATACGTTGGCGGTGGTCTTTGCCACGTTTCTTGTGGACGGCTTGTTCGGGTTCAACCTGCGTGCGCCGGTATCGGCGTCGGTGTTGTTCCTTGCTTTTGGCCTGCTCGAGGGGGTGTGGGGTCCGGTCAGGCCGCAGGCCGCAACGTCCGCACCACGCCTTGGCTGGCGGGTTGCCGCCGGCGCGTGCTGCTTGTTCTTCCTGTTCTGGAATGTGCGGGTTTTTGCGTCGGAAGTGTGGATGCAGACGGGTATGCGCCACCATCAAGCCATTTTCAACGTATTGGATGAAGGCCCCGGCGTCTTGCCGGATCTCGATAAGGAAACCGCGAGCGCCGTCCTCGAGGGCCACGCCAAGGAAGCGGTGGCCGCTTTCGAGCAGGGCCAGTTCCTCGTGCCGTGGAACCATCATTTTGCGGGACGCATTGGTGAGATATACATGGCTATGCGTGAGGTCGACAAGGCGAAGAACGCCTTCCGCCAGTCCCTTGAAAAGAATCCTTATTACATCCCCTCGCTCACCCGCTTGGGGCATGCTCTGATTGCCGGAATCGCCGATCCCGGCGGACGCGGCGGCGGTTCAGCGCGGGATGCCGAAATCTCTGCGGCCTCGCTGCAAGAAGCGGAAGAGCAGGCCCTTTGTATTCAGAGACTGTGTCCGCCTTTCCATCGCGGCGAGGATTTGCTTGGGCGAATCGCGCTTGCCCGTGCGCGCCATGTTGAACAGCGCGGGCGTGATGAAGACAGCGCACGCATTGCCGATTACTGGCGTGAAGCCGAGGCGCATTTCGTGCGCGCTATCGAGCGCGGCGCACCGAACCACATCGAACTCTACCGGCTGCTCTATGAGGTGCGTAAACGGCTCGAGCGGCCCAGCGCGGCCACCGACGCCCTTTTGCGCGCTGCCCAGGCGAAACCCACCGAAGAAGTGTTGTGGCAGCCGTTTTTCGAGCTTGTGCGGGAGACGCCTGATTCCGCGCAGTTGCGCGGCACCCTCTTCCGGATGTTGGCGGCCATGGAGGCTATGAACCCACCCCCGCACAAGGACATTGCGCGGGGTTTCCTGGCCCTTGCCCACGATTTCGCCGAGGCGGGGGACACGCAGCAGGCAGAGGGCGCCTACCGCGACGCCATTGATCACGGCGGCGACATGCCGGAGGTGTGGGCGGAGTTTGGCCGTTACGCCCAGGAGCACGAGCGCATCGAAGCTTATGTGTCGGCCCTCGAAGATACCGTGGAGGTCGCCCAAGCAGCCGGGTACACCCAACAGGCTGCTTTGGCCGTGGGACAGCTCGTGCTCGCCGAGATTGAAACAGCGCGCCAGGATGTGAATGCGGCTCTTGATGCCTACGAGAAGGCTGTCCAGTTCGGGCCGCGCAGGCCCGATGTGTGGACCAACTTCGCCGCGTTTGCCCGCGAACACGGGCGTATGCCGGCTTTCCAGGAGATCCTCACGGCCTCCGTCGAGAAATTGATCGAATCCGGGCCAGCGCCCCTGCTTTACGTGCGCGCTGTGCACAACCTTTACCAGCACGGGCCGGCCGTGCTCGATGAAGCCAGCCGCATGCTCTACCAGCAGCACCGCCGTTATCCGAAAGGCAGCCGCCTTGCCCGGACGCATCTCTCCTGGGCGTTGCATATCATGCTCGAATATGTGAAGCAGGCAAGCGAGGAAGGCGTGGAGCTATGTAACGCTTATCTCAACTTCGGCATCATGCTCAACGACTTCAAGCAGTATGCTCTCGCCGAGCGCTTGCTGCCCCGCGCCCATGACTGCGCCGAAGGTACAGCCGCCGTGCATGCCGGTATTCATTGGTCGCAAACCATGCTTGCCACCGGCCGGTCCGGCGAAGCCCTCAATCTGCTCAAAGACCTGCGCAGGCGTTTCCCCGAGGATCCCGATCTGCACCTCGTATACGCCCAAACCCTCGCCAAGGCCGGCAAAGCCGAGGAGGCACTCGCCGAGTACAACAGCGTCCTTCAAACGTCCCAGTTGACCGGCGCCGTGCGCGAACGCATCGAAGAAGAGCGCAACGCGCTGTTGTAGAGCTGCTACCAGAGGCACTGCCCTCTTTATGATGACGCGGGGGCGTCTGGTGCGGTGCGTGGAGGCGGATGAGCGCCCTCCCATTGCATCCGGACCGATGTGCCCACAACGGGTAAACGGTATCCAGCGGGCAAGCGAGGAGCCGAAATGCGCGCTTTGTCCCACCTGCGCTTTTGTCACGGTACTTGCGAAAACGTGTACCCAGGCCGTATTACAACTGGTCAAGGGCGGCGCTGAAGATTCGCAGGTCATGGTACGCGGCGTGGAGGTATAAGGCTTCGCGTTCGACGCCCGCCAGCGCAAAACCGGCGGCCTCGAGGAATTCAGCGAGGGCGGCTTCCTTCGGGCCGGCGGCCACGGTGATTCGGCGCAGGGCTTCTTGTCCGGCGGCTTCTTTGAGCACGGTGCGGAAACTGCGGCGTACACCGCGGTCGGCGTAGTCGGCGGGGTTGTGCAGATAGATCCATGCCCGGGCGGTTCCGGGAATGCGGTCGGGCCGCACGCGCAGGAGCCCAATGGGCTGCCCGTCCTTTTTCAGCAGCATGAATTCCTGTTCGTAGGCCGGTGGATAAAGGGCATCCATCTCGCGGTCGTAGCTAGTGGTCAGGAACATGCTGCGTTCGGCGGCGGTAAAGTAGGCGGCGTCGTTCCAGCTTTCCCAGCGCGCCAGCAGGGCGGCGTCGGCCTCTGCGATCGGGCGCAATCCGATCTGCATGCGGAAGGCGGTCTTGGCCATGCTGAACAGCGAGGGGCGCTTGACGGGGCCGAGCTGCTTGTACACACGGGTGAAGTTGACGCCGGCAGAGGAGAGCACGTTGAAGGCCGACACCGCGCCTTCGAGCCAGTCCCGCTGCGCGTTGCACCAGGGTTCGTGCGGGGTGCGCCACGTGCCCGACAGCGCCTCATGCACCACGGCCGGCCCGCCGCCGCACAAGCCGCGGGCCCAGCACGTCATGCAGGCCGGGGTAGTCAGTGCGCCCAGGTCTTCGAATCTCGCCAGGGCGGCCTCATCAATGCCTGTGTCGAGGCTCCCGAGCCGGTGGCGTTCCCAGCCGAACCACGCGGGGTTCGGGTAGATAGCGCCGTCGGTGTCGATGGCGAGGGCATTGGTGCCGGTGGGGTCGGCGCGGAACACGCCTTCGCCCTCGTAGATATGGCGAAACACCCCGGCGATAGGATCCAGCCGGAAGTAGTGGTGTCGCAAGAGCCGGTTGGCGTAGTAAACGGCCGCTTGTTCAAGGCCGGTTTGCATCGCTGCGGGGTCAGACTCGGGGTGCGCGGTGTATACCTGGTCGAGATCGATGGCGATACGGGAAAAACCGGCATTATCGAGCGCTTCGACGGCCGGTGCCAATTCCGGTGTGCCAGGCCGCAGGATCGCCTGCCCCGACACGCCCTCGTCCGCCGCCTGCATTTGGCCGGGCAGTCCCTTGAGCCGGTCGAACCGGGCTTTGCCGAATTGTTCGAAGCACTCGCGCACGGAGGCGATCACCTCGGTGCTGCCTGGCCGGCCGGTGCACGTGATCTGCAGATCAAGGGCATGCGGTTCAAGACCGGGCGTGCTGGCGGTTGCGGGCACGCCGGTGGCGCGCAAGGCCACGGTGAGCTGTTTACCTGCACGGCTGCCGGCCGTCAGTGCGCGCTGGCATGGCGCCACGAGGCGGGGGGCGTCCCGGCCGATTCGTGTAGCCGGACACAGCAGCGTGAGTGTGAGGTGCTTCTGTTCACCTGCCCGGCCCAGGAGGAGGGCGGCGGCCTGGTCCACGATCGCAGCATCGGGCGGCTGATGGAGGCGCACGGTCACTGTATGCAGCCCGCGCACAACTTCGTATTGTTTGGCGATCTGTTCCGGCTCGGGCACTTTCAGGATTGCTTTGGTCGCGCGCAGCCAATCGAGCTCGCTCACAACCTCGGCGACAACGGCTGGGTCATGCCGATCCGCCAGGAGATGGGCGATACGGTTGGCGGTTTCCTGCGGGTAATACGCGAGCACATCCCAGGAGATGTCGTCGCACTCGAAGCAGAAACACGCGTCCGGGTCAATGGCGAAACGCCGGCCATTATGCTCGAATCGGTGCAGGGCGGGTTGGGGCATGATGTATCGGTTTCTTGGTGTTTTGTTGGATCGTGTTATAAGACAGGAACAAGCTGCCGGTCCTCAATAGGCGCCGAGGGTGCCTTTGTGCCGGCTGTGGTTTTCCATGATCTTGAAACAGGCAATGCCGATGCTCGTCCACAGGGCGCAATTGAACAGCAACCACCAGAAGGCGTGGGTAGGGTGCTGGTAGACCGGGAGGAACTCGCCGGTGGTGGCGAGGCCCTGGCCCTGGATGAGGACGTACTTGAGGCAGATGGCGGCGTCGGTGACGGGGAGAATGTGCAGGAACAGCGACATGGCGGCATTGCCTTGTAGCAGCTCTTCAGTGACAAACAGGGCGAGGCCCATCAAAATGAGGCGGAGAATGATGGCCACCTGCCCCGTTTGCTTGAAGACAAGCACGAGTCCGCCGACCATAAACCCGAAACCGAGCAGATTGGTGAAGGTCAGCGCGAGCAGCAGCGGCACGGCGAACCAGTCCCAATACAGCGCGCCCTGGAGCGACCAGGCGATGAGCAGCAGCATAATTGCGGAACTCACAATCGAGTTGACGCCGCCCACGACGGAACGTGCGAGGAAGTTGGTCACCAGGCCATGGGGACTCAGACACAATTGTTCAAGCACGCCCGTGCGTGCCATGCCCTGGAGCCCTTGTGTAAAGAGTCCGACAATCCCAAAGGCGAACAGACCGATAATGAAGCCCAGGACATACTCCGTCGCTTTGGAGGGATCGCTGACGAGATCGCTTCTCATGTCCGGCTGTCCGGGTAGGGGTACGTTGGTATCGTCTGTTTCCCCGGTGTTATCGGCGGCGGTTGTTTCCTGGCCAGCTTCGGGCGGTATGGTGCTTTCGGGCTGGCACCCTTTTGACATGAACCCGATGATGAGAATCATAAGCATGCCGTAGCCGACGATGATGCCGGTGAGGGTGCGGAACCAGTAGCGCCGCATGATGATCCAGGAGCGGACGATTTCGGCTTTCATGACGAGCAGGAAGCCCATGGCGCGTGTTTTCCTCAGTTGGTGGAACCGGTCACTTGCAGAAATACGTTTTCGAGGGTTTGCTGGCGCTGATTCACGGAATGTAACTGGTAGCCATGCGCGCGCAGCCGCTCGATGATCGCGTAGAGTGCCGCCGAGCGCTGTTCAGGGTCATGGGCCACGGTTACGGTGAGGGTCGGCCCGTCTTCCATATGTGCAGCGACCGCGCTGATGACGCCCGGCGCCCCGTCGAAAATGGTTTCGTCGGCATTGCGGTCGATGCGGAACACAAAGACCTGGTCCGAGAAAAGGTCGAGTAGTTCGTCAGTGGGTTTGCACTGGATAAGTTTGCCGTTGTGAATAATGCCGATCCGGTCGCACAGCTCCTGGGCCACGGCCATGTCGTGGGTGGTGACGAGCACGCCTTTGCCGAGCTGGCGGGTCATCTCGGTGACGCGGTCTTTGATCGAGCGGCTGGATTGCACATCGAGGCCGGTGGTGGGCTCGTCGAGCAGGATGACTTGGGGATCGGCGATCAGGGCGATGCAAATGGCGAGCTTCTGCTTCTGTCCGCGCGAGAGGCGCCGCACTTGCACGTGTTTCTTTTCGTGTAAGCCGATGAAATCGAGCAGTTGGTGTGAGCGCTCCTTGAGCACGCGCCCGCGCACGTTCTTCAGGTTGCCGTAATAGGCGAGGTTCTCGATCGGGGTGAGTGGCCACATACTGGTGCGCGTGCCCTCGAGCACGACGCCCACTTTTTGCAGCACCTTTTTCCGTTGGCGCTCGACGTCCCGCCCGGCGATGTAAACATGGCCGCGATCAGGCCGCACAAGCCCCGAGATCATTTTCACCGCCGTGGTCTTCCCGGCGCCGTTGGGGCCGAGCAGGCCGAAGATTTCGCCGGGTTTCACCCCAAGGGTGATATCGTCTGCGGCGGTTACCCATTTTTTGTGGTAAAGCCGGCGCCGGTTTTCTTCCTCGTCATAGAAAAAGAAATGCCGCGTCAAAAAGGTCTTTGCGACACCGTCGAGCTCGATGAGATACTGCCGGTTCATGATTGCTCCGAAAGGCGGTTGTCGCCGTGGCCGCTGGCGTGCGGCGGGTTGTTGTTGACGGCCTCGAGGGCTGCTTCACGGCTGTCGTTCTCTTCGCACGCGTGGAAAAACGCCTGGAAGTAGAGCTCGAAGTTGCGCACCGTGTGTATGACGATGACAAACACGAGACTTCCGGTCGCATAGTATAGCGCGCCGAGTGCCACGCTGTAAGCCATGAACTCCATGGTCTCGAGTAGGTGCCCGCGCAGGAAGTGGCTGTGGGCGAGCGCAAACAGAACCGCCACGGCCGCTATCCCCAGCATTGGTTGTCCGGTCGCCTCGATGAGCAACCGCTGGGCAACAGCGCGGTAGATCACCTCTTCGATGATGCTGTTGCTCACAAGCATTATCATGATAGATGGGCTTTCGACGAAATAGTACCAGCGATCGCGCCCCTTGGAGATATACGTTGCCAGATCGCGCAGGAGTACGCCGGGGGGTGCGGGCAGGTTTGTAATGACCAGTGAGGCGGCATGCACGCAATAGCCGAGCACAATGCCCGCGGCGATGAAGAGTGGCGAGGCAAGGCTGCGCCCGAGCACGCCGTCCCGCACGCTGATCCAGCAGGCTATCATGAGCAGCGGGAACTGCAAAGCCGTAAGCCGTTTGACCCGCTCGGCGGGTGCGTTGTCGCTGCCGCGCCAGTTGCCGATGACACTCACTACCTGATAGACAACGAAAATCCCCCAGAAGACGGCTTTCACGAGGCGGACTCCGCCTGTTCGGCGGCGGTATCTTCCGCCTGAAGCGCCGCTATCATGTCCTGTAACGAGGCGCCCCGGAAGCGCAGGTCTTGCCGGAAGGCGTCGAATTCGCGGCGCAGCAGGCCATAGCCGTAGACATCGTGGAATTGGCCTTCGCGTGCGACATGCTCGTGCAAGGTGAGTTCGCGCACGGCGCCCGTCTTCTCGAAGAGGCGCCACGACGGGGTGTTGAAGTTGTAGATGAAAGCCTGCACCCGGTGCAGGTTCAATTCGTCAAAACAGTATTCGATGGCCCGGTATGTCGCGATGCCGGCGACAATGCGGCTGCGCAATGCCTTGGCGCCCATGTACAGGTCGATGGCGCAGCAGCGGTTGCGCCAACTGATGTGTTGGAGCGAGAGCATGCCCACTGGCCCGGTCTCTTTGTTGTCGATAAGCAGGTAGATGCCCCCCGGCATCGTGTGGCCTTGGGTACGGCCGAGGAGCGCCACAATCTGCTCGCGGATTTGCTTTTGCGAGCGGGCGGGGTCGCCGTAGAGAAAGCGGGCGAAGTCGGGATCTTCCATCCATCCGACAATCGTGTCGAGATCGTCGCGTTCGGCGCGGCGGATGAACGAGGTGGTTTTTACGGGCATGATACGGCTACTCTCCGGCTGCGCGGCGCGCCAAGGTTTCCAGGTTATGCCACCGGCCCTGGGTGTACAACACCTCACGCTGGACGCCGCAGCTTGCAAAACCATGGGCACGCAGAAAGCCGGCAAGGGCGGTTTCGGTCTCGAGGGCGTGGGCGAGGATACGTTGCAGGCGCTGGCGTATGAAAGTACGCTCGAATAGAAAATCGGCGACTTCCCCGGCTTGGGGGCCCGCGTAGTCTGCTGGATCGAGGAACAGGGCGTGCACCTCGCCGAAGGCGGCTTCCGTGTTGCTGCCCCGGATGCCGCAAAAGCCGCGCACCGCTCCCGTCTTATCCTCGATGGTGTAGAAACGCCCCTGTTTGGAGGGGGGGCGCACGAGCATCTGGCGTATCTCATCGACCGTCGGGAAGACGGGCTCCCGGCGCAGATCGAGGAGGGCGGCCCTTGGGCATGCCGGGTCATAGAGCCGCGCGAGAATGGCCGCATCATCCGGATCGGTGCTTCGTATGTAGCCGTGCGCGGTGGTAATCATAGCGTTCCGCCGCGCGTCCATCGGGCGCGGCTCTGTGGCACGTCGCTCATTTTGCCTGTCCGCTTCCCGGTTACACCCGAGCCCGCGGTGTTCCCACAAAAGAAAGCGCACCGGTACCGTGGGCTGGGTGTGCGCCGGCGCGTCTTGCAAGCGGGATTCGGGCGTTTACAGCAGGTTGAATTCCTGAGACTTGTCGAACCGGAACCCCTGCCACGCACGCCAGAGTGCGTTCCAGAAATCGGTAAAGGCGTCGGCCCGGGCCACGGTGATTCGCTTTACATGCTTCATCGGGCTGCTTGCTCCTGCGCCGAATTGCGCCGGTTTACAGTGTGTCGTTGGTATCGTTGCTTCCACCGTCATCGATGGAGTTATTCGGATCTTTGTTGATGAAAAGGGGCAGGCTGATATCAATCAGATCCCGCCAGAAGGTCAATTTCACCTCCGGCGCAATGGCCGAACCTGGTGCCGCGGCACGGCTAAGCGGTTGTATGCGGCGCATAAGAAGATCCTTTGAAGTTGGCTGCCGGCCCCGGAACGGTGTCATTCAGCCTCGTCGTCCGGCGCGTCTTCTCCATTTTTCCCGGTCGCGACATCGGCCGAAAGCTGTATCATTGGCAGCAGAAAGTCGACCAGGGCGACCGCGGTAAAGCACAGCTTTACCTGGCCATCGTTTTGGAAGTTGTCGCACAATCCGCCGGTGGACGCCCGCCGGGGAACGCGGGAAAGAACCTGCACATGTCTCATGTTCGTACTTCCTCCAACCACAACGCCGGGAATAACCCTGTTGCCCGGCTTCCATTGTGGCTCCTGTTTCGTACTGGGAAACGTTGCCTTATGTGTACTTATGGACCATCCCCTCGCCGCCGCCGCGCCCGCCTTGTATCGGGACCGGGGTTACTGGGCGTCTTCTTTCTGGGTGATAGCCTGCGCGACAATACTCAATATATTGCCGATAAGCATTAAGGTTTCCCCAATGGAAACAGAAGACTCCTCGGATGCTGGATGCGGGCGGTTCGAAACATTCTTAATGTGTTTCATGCCAAGCCTTTCTGTAGACAGCCTGTACACTGCACGTTCGCAAGTATAGCATGCGTTCCGGGGGCGTTCAACCGCACATAGGACTGCGGTAACCCCCTGCTTAGCCATCACTTCCGAGCGGTGTAACAGGCACTGCGAATGTTTAGCGCCGCGGTGTTGTTATCCCGGGCATGCAACTGGGATTTCCTTGGTGTGGGCGATTCTGTCATGGGCGCCCGCCGCATATCGTGCCATGTGCGGCAACGGAACGAACGCGAATATGTGGCACGGCACACGCGCGCCGGTTCAGCGGCTGGCGTTTTCTTTGCCAACCAGCGCTTCGCCGACGGCGCTCAGGATGCCTGCCACAGTGCTGAGAATGACGCCGAGGTTCTGGTCGTTTTCGCCCGTATCAATCGAGAATGCCTTAATGTGTCGCAAGGTGTTGCTCCTGGTTGTCGTGGTTGTCGGTGGAACAGCGGCCACCGCGTAGTCACCATAATACCCGCTGAGACAGCAAATATCACACCCGGCACTTGGCGGCCGGGCAAAGGGGAGAACGATGCGATTAGCAATAGTTGGGACA
>CAZMVU010000023.1:0-36873 GCA_964569295.1 uncultured Nitrospirales bacterium | reverse complement strand
GGCAGGGAGGGCGAGCGTCCCCGCGAGCCGAACTTAACGCAAGCCCCAGGGCGGCGGTCAAGAGCGAGCCTGGCAGGGAGGGCGAGCGTCCCCGCGAGCCGAAACTCGACGTAAGAGCCCAAGACGGTGGTTGGGGGCAACCGCCTTCCCACGCGCCGCAGTTAAGGCACTGACACGATGCTCAAACTGCGAAACGTCATTGACGGTTCCCGCCGGGCTTTGTATACTCAGCGGCTACTCGCGGCCTGGGCCGGGCGTGGCCTGTGGCCATGGCAGGCCTGGCGGCCGATCTCGGGCAAAGCAGTTTTTCGGGCTATCACGTACGAGGAACAAAAGACCTCCGCATGAACAAGAAAAGCACAGGCATTTGGCGCAATGAGTGGCTCTGGCTGGGGGTGGTCCTGGTGATCGCCGCGGCATTGCGTACTGTGTATCTGGTCGACATTCTGGATGCGCCGGATTTCACGGCGCCGTTGCAGGATCCCGAGGTTCAGGATTACTACGCACGGGCGTTGGTCACCGGCGATTGGTCGGTGGAAGAAGGCGAGACGAACCCGGAAATGGACACAACGCCGTATTTCCGGCCGCCTGGCCATGCGTATTACCTTGCCGCAATCTACTTTTGCACCGGGGGCAGTTACCTGGCGCCGCGGATTGTAAACATGCTGTTGGGGTTGGCGGGCCTCGTGCTTACCTACCACTTTGGACGGCATGTCTATGGCTGGGGGGCGGGGCTGGCGGCTGCCGGGCTGATGGCGGTCTATTGGGTATTCATTTACTGGGAGGGCGAACTCAACGATCCCATCCTGTTTGTGTTTCTCGTGCCGCTGCTATTGAATGTGATCCGCTGGTGGTCCCGCGATCTGCACTGGGGTTGGGCCCTGGCGATGGGGGGCGTGTTTGGCGTATATGCCATCATGCGGCCGAATATCCTGGGTTTCGGCCCCTTCGTCGCGTGTTGGATGGTATACGTCGCATGGAAGCGCGGGCAATTGCGGCGGGTGCCGCTCTCGTGGGCCGGCCTGCTTTTGGCGACCGTGCTCACCATTGCGCCGGTGACCATTCGCAACTATGTGGCGTCGGGCGAATTCGTGCCTATCAGTTCGTATTTCGGCGAGAACCTGTACATCGGCAATTCGCCTTACAGCGATGGCATTACCCCGTGGGATCCCTATTTACAGGAACTCGAAGGCACGGGCAACTGGTCCGCGCGTGTCTACATCAATGTTGTGCGCGGCGTTGGGCGCGAGGTGGGGAACCCGGACATCACGCACAGCGAAGCGTCTTCGTTTTTTGCGCGCAAGGCGCTGGATTATATGCGGCAACATCCCTGGCAGACGTTGCGCCGCATGGGCAAGAAATTTCTGTATCTCTGGCATCCGACAGAAATTGCGTGCAACAAGGTCACACCGTATGAAGGTGCGCAGTACTGGCCGTTGAAGTTCCTGCCGGGGTTTACCTTGGTGGGGGCGCTGTGCCTGTTGGGCATTGTACTACTCGTGAACGATCTGCTCCACCGGCGCACAATGGATGCCGCACCCCCGCAATATGCCACCGCCAGTGAAATGAGCGGTATCGTCCTGGGCTTCGTCATTATCTACACGCTCACTTTCCTGCCGTTCTTTGTTAACGGGCGCGCGCGTGTGCCGTTGATCCCGGTGTACATGCTGCTCGGCGGCTATGCCGTGCAGCGGTTTGCGCTGTTGATACGTGCGCGCAGCTGGGGCCGGGCAGTATGTGCTCTGGCGGCATTCGCGGTTTTCCTCGCGGCGGTGGCCTATCCCTATCCACCGTATGATCCGAAGAAGGGGCGTTGGCATTACCAGCGTGCGGAAGCCTACCTGGACATTGGCGATGTGCCGGCGGCGGTGGACGAAGCTATGAAAATGGTTCCGCGGAATGATGCCATGCCGTACATGTACCAGCGCCTCGGGCGGGTATTTATCGTGTTGGGACGGTTCGAGGCTGCGATTATCGTGCTGCGGCGTGGTGTCGAGATCGCCCCGGATTTCCAGGACATGCGCTACCTGCTGGGGCGCGCGTATCGTATGCGCAGAGACTTGGACAAGGCGCAAGAACAGTTCGACCGCGCTTTGGAGTTGAACCCGGAGGATGCCCGGGTACATCTTGAATTGGGCTTGCTCAATGAGCAGCAGGATCGCTTCGAGCGGGCCATGACGTATTACCGGACCGCGCTGGAACAGGTGCCCGATTTTGCATATGCCATCGAACGGTACGGCCGCCTGCTCGAGGAGGCGGGGCGGTTCGAGGAGGCCCTGGCGCTGTACCGTGATGCTCTGGCGCGTGACCCGGATTTCGGCGAGGTGCGTTACATCATGGGGGCGGCGCTCGCCCGGCAGGGCAGGACGGGGGAAGCGCTCGAACACCTGCGCCAAGCGGTCGCATTGAGTCCGGATGATGCGCGGGCGCACCATGAACTGGCGCATGTGCTGCTCGCGGTGGATGATCGCAAAGGCGCCATGCATCATTACCGCGAGGCAATTCGGACCGAGCCGGAATTTGCGTATGCCCACGATCAGTTGGGACGCCTGCTCCAGGCAGAGGGGAAAGACGAAGAAGCCCTGGCGCATTACCGCACGTCGGTTGTGCTGAATCCAGCCAACCAGGATGGGCATTACCTGCTGGGGCAAATCCTGATCGAGCTGGGCAACAGGACCGAGGGCGAACAGCATTTGCGCGAGGCCCTCCGGTTGAATCCGGAAGACGCGCGGGCGCATGCGTCGCTGGGCGATCTTCTCCTCGAACGTGGTGAAACGAAACGGGCGAAGGAGCACTTCGAGGCCGCGCTGAAAGTGGATCCGGACTACAGCTATGTGCTGGGACAATGGGGAAAGCTGTTGCTGCACGAGGGCCGGGAAGCGGCAGTGTTCGCGCGTTATCAGGACACCTTAAACGCCTATCCGGACAACCAGGATTTGTACTATATAATGGGCCGGGAACTGGCGAGTGCCGGCCGGCACGAGGAAGCACGGGCGCGGCTGCGCCAGGCGTTGCGCCTCAATCCGGAAGACGCGCGGGCGCACAATGATCTGGCGTTGCTCCTCGAACGGGAAAAACGCTACGACGAAGCCATCGATCATTACAAAAAGGCGCTGGAAATCGCCCCCAACTTTACCCTGGTGCTGAACAACTGGGGCAACCTTCTGATGGCGCAGAACCGCCTTGACGCCGCTGAGGAGAAGTATCGCCAGGCGCTGGCAGTGCGCGCCAACGACGAGTTCGCGCATTACAACCTGGCGAAGTTGGCCGAGCGCCGGGGCAATTATCAGGAAGCCATTGCGTTGTACAAGCAGGCGCGCAAAAACAATCCCACCAATTCCTATGCGCCCAACGATCTCGGGCTGTTGTATTCGAAACTGGGCCGCACGGAAGAGGCCCTCGCCTTGTATAAGGAGGCGCTCGCTATCGACCCTGACAATCCGATGATCTACAACAACCTTGGCTATGAAGCGTATAAGCGCGGCGACCTCGAAGAAGCGTTGCGCCACTATCGGCATGCCCTCGATTTGATGCCCGGCTTTGTGCTGGCATTGAACAATCTGGGCACAGCGCTCGGGGATGCGGGCCGCCACGAAGAGGCGATTGCGGCATACCGCCGCGCGATCGAACTGCGTCCGGACGATGCGAACATCCACAACAGCCTGGGGTACCAGTATGCGGCGCTCGATAACTTTGAAAAGGCGCGCGCACACTATGAAAAAGCGTTGTCGCTGAAGCCGGCCTTCCCGGCGGCCCACAATAACCTGGGCAATCTCGAGCGCCGTGCCGGCAATTCAAAGAAGGCCATGAGCCATTACCGCAAGGCGCTTGCTATTCACCCCGGCGATCCCCATGCCTACAACTACATGGGCAACCTGTTGCTGGAACAAGGCAAGCTCGATGCGGCAATCGAGATCTTTGCCAAGGCAGTGGAGAATGCGCCGGATTCCGTGGAGGTTCGCAACAGCTATGGCAAGGCGCTTGTACGGGCGGGACGAGCCGATGCAGCCGTGGCGCAGTTCCGGGAGGCCCTGGAGCGCGATGCCACTCATGCGGCCGCCAACTTCAATCTGGCAGAGGTCTATGCCGCTGCCGGCCGCCTGGAGAAAGCGCGTGCGCATTACAAGCGCGCATTGGCTACGAATCCAGCACTGAGCGCTGCGCGCGCGGGCCTTGAACGAATAGACCGTCGCGGTGAATGATTGCGTGGCAGGCCGTGAGCGATTGCTGCCGCTACGCCGCGGGGCATATGCGCCAATGGTTCCGCGGTGTCCGTGGTGAAGCGGATGCGCATGCAGTCCGCGCCGGGCATGATGTTCGAGCGGCGCACCCACTTGCCCATATAGGCCATGAAGAAGACGCCCATCATCCAGCCCCACATCCAGTGGATCCAGAGGGAACGCATACCCAGAAGCATTAGCATCGACACGTTCCATATGGCGCGCGTGATGTCGAAGGCCGACACCGATCCCGACATGGCCAGGGTGCATCATGAAAGACGAGTGTTGCTCCAAAAAGAGGCGTGCAGGTTTTTGGCCGTCCGCCGTAGAAACCAGAAGCCTGCGGCCAGCATGAGGAGGAAATGCAACGCGAGCACCTAATAAGCTAATATATATAGTAAAGAAACTCAAGGACTTCTTGTGTGAAATAATAGGCCGCCTTGATGAAGAGGAAATCCGGACCTGGTTTTTGGGACACGAGTTTTAGGAGGCACTATCTCTGGCCTTGTGAATCCCGCTCCAGGCCGCGGATGCTACCCGCTTGCGCCCGTTGTGCTTTCAGTTGTTCGTAAAGCCGTGTGGTGTGTTCCGTTGCGGGCAGATCGCGCTTTGGGATAATGATCGCCTGCATGGGGCCGATTATCAGGAATACGTGGCCGGACGTTTCGCCGAGGTTGTGCACCGCGTGCCAGGGAACCCGGTTTGTACCGGCCTCGTTTTGTACTTCGATTTGGTTACCCGTGAACCGGATGTGCGTCGGGCCGAGCGCTGCCCGGCCGGTCAAGTTGCGGCTGAAAAAATGGATGAGCAAGGGGCGCAAGAACCGGTGGTAGAGGAGAAGGACAAACGCAATAAGCCCACCCGCTGCCAACAGATAGATCGTGTAGTGCAGGGGGTGCGCGATTCCATGCTGCGGGTCGCCATATTCCGAAACGGCGAATACCCCGAACAGCAACAGGCCGAGGATCAGCATGCGGTTCCGGCCGTGCTTTCCTTCGGTGGTGCGGTTGTAGTGGTAATTGATGAAGGCGCGCAAATCCGCCGGCCGTATTTCGCAGGCGATATCTATGTCTTGTTGATCGGACGGCATGTTTGGTTCAGGCTCCAATTGCTTGAATTGGATACGGCACTCTTCTTATGAGCCAGGCAGGAGAGAAACCTTTCGAAAAATGCGTGGCGTGCGTCTGCGAGTATAATGCACCATCCCTGGAATACCCAACAAGGACACGCTTTTCTTCGCCCAGGTCTGTATTAAAAGAGGGTGCAGTGTTTGTACTGCCGCGCTGTTGGTGAAAAGTGAAGCAAAAAGTGGACTGTCCGCGCGAGTCCGCGAGCAGGGACTGTCCCTTTCTTGCGAAATTTGGAGGAATTCGCGACGCTTTTCTCCAAGGCCGCAAAACAAGGGACAGACCCAGTCCCGTTTTGCTTGCTCACAACTGGCACGAAGGAACCAAAACATCGGTAGTAGAAGAACTGCACCCTTAAAAGAAAAAAAAGGGGGGAACTCCTGTCGCCGGGAAAGAAGATCCCCCCGCGCAATGCGGTATGTAAACGGCCTTAAACGACGTAGGTCGAAGCGGCGGTGTCACCGCCACGGCCGGTCCAGTTTGTGTGGAAGAACTCGCCACGCGGTTTGTCCACCCGCTCGTAGGTATGGGCGCCGAAGTAGTCGCGCTGGGCCTGGAGCAGGTTCGCTGGCAGCCTGCCGGTGCGGTAGCCATCGAAGTAGGCGAGCGCCGTGCTCGTGGCTGGCATGGGAATGCCGAGGCTTACCGCAGTACTCACCACGTTGCGCCATGCCACCTGCGACTCGGTTACGGCCTTCTTGAAGAAGTCGTCGAGCAGCAGGTTGTGCAAGTCCGGCTTGCGATCGAAGGCCTCCTTGATCTTGCCGAGGAATACGGAGCGGATGATGCAGCCGCCGCGCCACATGAGCGCGATGCCGCCATAGTTCAGGTTCCAGCCGTATTCCGCGGCGGCAGCACGCATGAGCTGGTAGCCCTGGGCGTAGCTCACGATTTTTGAGGCGTATAACGCCTGTTTCATCTGGTCGAGAAACGCCTTTTTGTCGCCCTCGAAACTGCCCACCTTGCCGGTGAGTTGCTTGGAGGCGTCGACCCGCTCTTCCTTGAGCGCCGAGAGGCAGCGTGCAAAGACCGCCTCACCGATGAGCGTGAGTGGTTGGCCCTGGCTCAATGCTTCGATGGCGGTCCACTTGCCTGTGCCTTTTTGACCAGCCGTGTCGAGAATAAGGTCGACCACATGGTTGCCGTCTTCGTCTTTGTACCCGAGGATGTCGCGCGTGATCTCGATGAGGTAGGAATCGAGCTCGCTCTCGTTCCATGCGGCGAAGGTGTCGTGCATTGCCTCGTTTGACATGCCGAGGCCGCGCTTCATCAGGTCGTAGGTTTCGCAGATCATCTGCATGTCGCCGTATTCGATGCCGTTGTGCACCATTTTCACGAAGTGGCCGGCGCCGTTCTCGCCCACCCAGTCGCAGCAAGGTTCGCCTTCGGGGGTTTTCGCGCACACCGACTGAAAGATGTCCTTCACGTGGGGCCATGCATCGGGTGAACCGCCCGGCATCATCGAGGGGCCCTTGAGCGCGCCTTCCTCGCCGCCGGAAACGCCGGTGCCGATGTACAGCAGGCCCTTGCTCTCGACCTGTTGCGTGCGGCGTATGGTGTCGGGAAAATGCGAGTTGCCGCCGTCGATGATGATGTCGCCCTGCTCCATGTGCGGAATGAGCTGGTCGATGATCTTGTCCACCGGGGCGCCGGCTTTCACAAGAATCATGATCTTGCGCGGGCGCTTAAGGTTTGCGACCAACTCCTCGATGCTGTGACAACCGGTAATGTTTTTGTCTTTGCCGCGGCCATTAACGAAGTTGTCCACCTTTTCGACGGTGCGGTTGTACACCGCCACACCAAAGCCCTTGCTCTCCATGTTGAGCACGAGGTTTTCACCCATCACTGCCAGGCCGATAAGGCCCATGTCCATTTCAGGCATCTTTTACTTCTCCTTTTTAACAGTTTGCCAGGGTAACAGCCTAAAAAGTAATCGATCCACGCCACAGAAAGCGTGGCCCGAAAAGCACAACAAATACGGGCAGCGATCTGCGGGTGCTGCTGTAATGCAGAAATAAGTATGTATAGACTCCTGTATCGATATTGTGTGTTCTAAGGATGAACATACAGTTAGGGCAACCGAAAAAAGGAGTCCAGACTGGTTGCAAAATGATGATAGAGGCGATGATGACGTCAGTCAAGCAAAAACATCGAACTTTCCTGCGGCGAGCTTTACGCATTGGGGCAAGCTCGAAGTCGAGCGAAAGGTGTTTTGGAACACTTCAGATAGCAAAGGGTATTGCCCGCTGGATGCCGTCTTGAACATGACGGACGAGTACCTGACCCCAACGTTGCATCAATTTGGGGCTATGCATAGGGTCGCCCTCTCGATGCCTGCCGCTTCTCCATGCACGGCACACAGAACACCGAATCCGGCGCACTGTCGAGCCGCCGCAGATCGATGGTCTTTTTGCACATTGGACAGATCCCGAATGTGCCGGCATCGATGCGCGCAAGCGCGGTCTTGATGCGGGTTTGCTGTTCACGAAAGCGTTCGCGTTGATGCACCGCCATTTGCTGGTCCTGCATGGCATCGTTGCGTGTCAGCCGGCCAAGCGCAACGTCGGGCGCGACGGGTTCACACCACGACACAAGCGCCTCGAGTTGTTCATTTACCTCTCGCTGCATTTTCAGGAGTGCCCTCCGGTATCTTTCGAGATCAGCCGCCGGTAACATGCCATCGGCCCCTTTTGGGTATAAGTGTGTGCGGTGTTGCCCGCAACGAGAGTATGGTTGTGCGGGGCATGAGCCTTTTGAAACACGCGTATCGCAAAAGCGCTGGGTACGCCGCTCACGGGCGTGCGGCGCAGCGCTGTCCTGATTCCAGGTAGTCGAACGGGTACTTGCTCAGTTCAACCGCCGGATTTTTTTCCTCGAAAAAGCGGCGCGTCCAATCATCGCGGAACAGGAGAACCTGGTGCCCCTGCCTGTCAAGGGCCACTTGTGTGCCCGATGGCAGGTTGAGCGTTTCGGGCGCAATGTCGGGATGTAACCACCGGGCCTGTTTCCAGGCAGCGAGTGACCAGCGGCTATGCGCGCCGTATTCGCATTCCAGCCGGTATTGCATCACGTCGAATTGCAGCGGCCCTGCAGCGCCCAGAAGCCGCACCTGTCCGGATAATTCGGGCAGGTCAAAGGCCTGCGCCACGCCTTCCTGAAGCAGTTGCTCGATGCCGTTGCGAAAGCGTTTCGCTTCTGCGGTCGAGGTGCTTTCAATGTGCGCGAAACTTTCGGGCGCAAAGGCGGGAATCTCGTCGTATACCACCCGTGGGTCTTCGGTGAGTGTGTCGCCAATGGCAAACTGGCCTTTGCCGACAATGCCCACCACATCGCCCGGGTATGCCTCGTCCACGGTTTGCCGTTCCGAACCGAATACCTTGTTCGCGTTGGACAGCCGGACTTTCCGGCCGGTTTGGGTGTGGGTGACCAGCATGTCACGCGAAAACTTGCCCGAGACCACCCGCACAAATGCCACCCGATCGCGATGCTGGGGGTCCATGTTGGCTTGTATTTTGAAGACAAAGCCGGAAAAACTGGTTGCGCATGGCATTATGGTCATCCCGCCGCGGCTTTGCCGGAGGGCGGGCGGTGGTGCGTATTCGAGAAAGCCGTCGAGGAGCAGTTCGACGCCAAAGTTGTTGACCGCGCTGCCGAAGTACACCGGCGTGGTTTCCGCGTCGGCCAACGCCGCCGGATCATACGCGGCGCCGGCAGCCTCGAGCAGCTCGACTTCCTCGCACACTTGGCGGTGCGTTTCTTCATCCAGGTGCTCACGGATTAGTGCATCGTGCATACCCGCTGTTGCGACGGGTGCGCGATACGCCCCGCCGGGGGTGCGTTCGAAGAGGTGCGCTTGCCCTGTCCGGCGGTCCCAGACCCCCTTGAAGCGGTCGCCCGTACCCAGCGGCCAGTTCACCGGATACGCCGATAACCCCAGAATGTCTTCCAACTCGTCGAGCAAGGCGAGCGGCTCCCGCGTGGGGCGGTCCAGCTTGTTCATGAAGGTGAAAATGGGCACGCCCCGCAGGCGGCACACATCAAAAAGTTTTAACGTCTGCGCCTCGATGCCCTTGGCCGCGTCGATCACCATGATAACGGCATCCACCGCCGTGAGCACGCGGTAGGTGTCCTCCGAAAAATCCTGGTGGCCAGGGGTATCGAGCAGGTTGATCCGGTAGCCATGGTAATCGAATTGCAGCACCGTCGAGCTGACCGATATGCCCCGCTTACGCTCGAGCTCGAGCCAGTCCGACGCAGTAGCCCGTTGCCGCTTCCGCGTGGTGACGGACCCCGCCAGTTGCACCGCGCCGCCATAAAGCAGAAACTTCTCGGTGAGCGTGGTCTTGCCTGCGTCGGGATGTGAAATGATAGCAAAGGTCCGGCGCCGCTGGACTTCGTGGGCAAGCGTGTGTGCGTCCGCCATACATGGGCTCCCAGGAGCTGTGCCACCTCCTGCGCCGCGTGCGCCGCGTGCGCGCCGATGACGCGCCGTGGGCGGCATGAGACAGGAGGGAGAAGGCGTGGAGAACAAATTAATGAAGAAGATGATGAAAACGCGGCCAGCCTGCCGATCAAGGCGGCGTGGGGCGGCCAGAGCGGCGGCAAACAACCATGGGGGCTTGCGGCGCTCCTAATGATTCTGTTGTCAGCATACCGTAGAGTTTAACGATCCTCCGGCTGAAATGCAACCGGCACGTGTTCTACAGCGCCGTGTTATACAATGGGTAAACCACCGTCAGATACTATTGGCGCCTTGCAATAATGCACCTTGGACGATATGCTCAATCGCTTGGACGTTATGCATGGGCGAAGCGCTTGAAGCAGGGATTGAAGCTATGGTGTGCATCTATGCTTTTGTTACCGCATTGTTCGCCGGTATCGGGGTTTTCGGCGAATTGCCTGATGCATCCTCGGCGCGGGTACTTTATGACAGCGGAAAGTTTTTCGATGAGGCACTATACCCTGTCGGCGCTTTGCAGGCTGTCACACATGGGAATGCGCGATGGACACCGGCTTCGGGATCCGCTGCGCCCGCGGAGATCGTAGAAATTGAAAACGACGCACACAGCAAGGTCTTGCGCCGACGCCAGAGCGCCGACCAGCCGGCTGATGCGGATTATCTGGATTTCCCGCCGGTAGCCGCCGTTGCCCTGACGATTTCGTTTGATGCCCGTGTTTCCACGGCGGATTCTCGAACGCTGGATATGTTTCTGCTGCGCGAGGGGGAAACGCAGCCTGCGGCGCAGGCCTCGTGTCTGCTCTGGGGGCATGAGCCGGGTTTCCTTTCCTACTATGATGGAGACTACCACCGGCTGACTCCGATAGACACGGATTGGCATCATTACGAAATCGTTCACAATCTGCGCGCGAATACGTTCGATGTTCGTGTGGACGGTGCAACAGTGGGGTCAGCGCTGGGCTGGCGCAATGAATTCTCCGCGGAGACGCCCTTTGGCCGCTTGCGAATCGGCAGCATACGAGGTCAGGCGGGTGATTATGGGGATATCGGGAATCTGCGGATCAGCAGCGCACCGGCCCCGCCCGCCATCTCTATACTCAAGCCGCTTGCAAAGGGAGGACTTGTGTCTCCGGATGAGGGCTTTCGATTCCAAATTCGAAACGATCACCGGTCCGATTCCCCGGCCGTAGAGCTGATCATTAACGGGGAAGATGTTTCGGACCGCCTCGTAAGGACCGATACGCCGGATGGTGTTACCTGGGCCTTTCATGAGCTGTCGCCCGATACTGCTTACAAGGCCGCTGTTTCTGCCGCGAACGCGTCGGGGACCACAACGTACGATACCACGTTCTACACGTACACGAACACAGTGGACGGATACCGCGGCATCTGGTTTACGCTGGGCCAACTGTCCGGCGAATATGGCGATAAGTATTCCGCCGGTTCCGCTTTCGCCTGGTCTCACACCTTGACGCCCATGGCGGTGTATGCGGCCGAAGTCGACAAGACCTACTTCGTTTATGCCGGGGTAACCGGCGCCGAAGAGCGATACCTTCTTACGATGGCCTCGTACTATGACCACGCAAAGCACCGGGTACCGCGCCCGACTATCGTGCGCGATCAGCGGGGGGTCGATGATCCACACGACAACGCCAGCATCGCCCTGGACGAAGACGGATACGTGTGGGTATTTGTCGCTGGGCGTGGACGCAGACGCCCCGGGCAGATATTCCGCGCCACGACGCCGTTTTCTGTGGCTGACTTTGAACAGATCGCTTCCCGCGAGCAGACCTATTCCCAGATATGGCCCGTGCCGGGCAAAGGGTTTTTCCATCTCCTTACGAAGTATACCCGGGGCCGTGAGCTTTACTGGGAGACGAGTGCGGACGGGCGCGACTGGAGCGAACAGCGGAAACTGGCGGGCTTCGGTGGGCACTACCAGGTTAGCCGCTTGCATGGGAACACGGTGGGGACCGCCTTCAATTACCATCCGGACGGCAACGTCGATCGCCGCACGAACCTATACTACATGGAAACGGCAGATTGGGGCCGAACCTGGACGACCGTGGATAACCGTCCTTTGGAGCCGCCGCTCGAAGAAGTAGCCAATGCAGCGCTTATCAGGGACTACGAGGCGCAGGGGAAAAACGTCTATATTCAAAAACTGGTAATGAATGAGGCGGGCGATCCGGCCATCTTATACCTGACCAGCTGCGGGCACGAACCGGGGCCAGCCAATGATCCCAGAACGTGGCGGATTGTCCGTTGGGATGGGTGCGATTGGATTACCAGTTCCATTACCGAATCGGACCACAACTACGACGCCGGCAGCTTCTATATTGAGGAAGACCGGTGGTTTGTGATGGCCCCCGCATTGGCCGGGCCCCAGCCTTATCATACGGGGGGCGAAGTGGGCTTATGGGTGTCCACCAACGAAGGAGCAGACTGGAATCTAGAAAGGCGGGTTACGCACAACAGCCCCTTCAACCATTCTTACGTGCGCCGTCCACACAAATCCGCCGATCCTTTCCGTTTCTTCTGGGCGGATGGGGATTCCAGCGCGTTTTCACGCTCGCGCTTGTACTTTGCCAATGCCGACGGGCGCAAACTCTACACCTTGCCATATACCATGGATACACAATTTGCGGCCCCGATTCAGCTTGACCCGCCTGTTCCAGCGCAGCCTTAATACCAGGGTTGCAACGCTGTATACCAGCTTCCATATTGAAGAAAACACTGTTTTGCCGGAAAGGAGCACCTTCTGATGGGACGACACACATCCAGCAAACTTCGCGCATTGGTCTTGGTGATAACGGGCATGGCCGCCGTGGCCGCTATGGCCGGTGTGGCGGTACTGGTTCTTGGCCCAGTTCCGAGCGCAAACGCGGAGCCCCGGCTGGTCAAGAACCCTTATGCAGCGGTGAATTGGGATGAGGTGAACACCTACATCGCGAATTTTCACAGCCACACGGTGATGAGTGACGGGCGGGCCGAGCCGGATGAATTGATTTATCTCTACGCCGATGCCGGTTACGACATCCTCGCCGTGACGGACCACGACAACGGCTACAACCACCGTGAGGGCGAGCGTGATCTCCTGGATGTTTACACCGCGCGCGATAACCTTGACGACATCCCCACCGCCGAAACCACCTGGCCGTGGACACGCTGGATTGACGAAAAGCCCTCGCGCATATGGACCTACCGGGGAGTCGAGAGTTC
This sequence comes from uncultured Nitrospirales bacterium, assembly GCA_964569295.1. Classification (GTDB taxonomy): domain Bacteria; phylum Hydrogenedentota; class Hydrogenedentia; order Hydrogenedentales; family JAGMZX01; genus CAZMVU01. Next base: position 23,845 of record CAZMVU010000023.1, on the reverse strand, counting down.
GGCCTTCTACCCGGACTTGGGTGAAAGGGGCATGCTCGCTATCCGGGGGAATGAGCTCAGCAGCCATCCGCATACCTCGAGCCTGTTCAATCCGTGCGGCTGGCCGGACCGTGGGCAAACCGATGAGGAGCGCCTTGCGTGTGTGGAAAAGTTCGATGGCATCGCGTTCTGGGCGCACCCCACCCATTACGCGCCGGGCGGTTCATGGGAAGACCGTTTTTTCGATGAGCACACCTGGGAAGAGGCCGTCGAATACTTTGGCCGCTACATTGTCGATTACGACTGCATGCTCGGATTCGAAATCAGGGACACAGGAGACCGGCTTGAACTGGACCGCGAACTGTTTGACCGGTTGCTGGCACGCTTTTTCCCGGAACACGATATTTTTGTCGAGGGCAGCGACGACACCCACTCGACCTCGGTCGGGACTCATGCCGCGCTGACCTTTGTGCTGGCCGAGGAACTGACCGAAGAAGCCGTGCGGAACGCATTGACCAAGGGCCATACATTCGCCGGTTCAAGGACGGACTCGTATCCACAGTTCAACAGCATCACGGTCGATGAGGGATCCAACACAATTGCGCTGGACATAGCCAATTACGAGCGGATCACCTGGTTCAAGGACGGCGAGGAGTACGCAACCGGCGCCTCGCTCGACTATTCAGCGATGAACAACGCCATTCTCCGCTTCGAGGTCGAGCAAGGCGGCGTGACTTTCTTTTCACAAGCCTTCTATGTTCAATAGCACCTGGAGCGGTTCCATCCGCCCGTGTGCGGCTCCGAACACGGGATAATTGCATTCAGCGAACACGAATGCGCCAAGGCGGTTGGTGGGGGTCTTGGCGCGGGCTGCCTATGCGTGTGTTCGCAGGTCGCGTTTACAATGGGACACATGCGGTCCATCAGCCACGGCAGGGAAGCCTCGCCCGGACGGGCGCATTGCATGCGTTGAACCCGTGATAGCCGGAGTTGCTTGTATGCAGCCTCTATAGCTCTATGGGAGATAACGGCGTTTAACCTGCTTTTTGCGTATGATATACTGGTGCGCAACCTGGAATAAGGGCTGAAATCGCTTGGCAGGAGCGCAGTGTTCATGGGAGGCGTTTGGTTTCATACCACGAGTTGGGGCCTGCTCGCCGCCGGATGTGGTGGAGACTCGGCACTGCGGCGGGATGTGTGGGGGGAATTGTTTCGCCGCTACCGCGGACCGCTTATGGCCTATCTGACGTCCTGCGGCTATTCATGGGATGAGGCGGAAGAGTTGGTCTCCGGCTATTTCCTGCGTTTCCATGAGGAGGCGTTCCTCAGTCAAGTGGACGCCAGCAAGGGACGCTTTCGTTCGTTCTTGCTCGCCTCGCTTAAACACCATGTCGCGAATGAGCGCAAGCGTGCCCGAGCCCAGAAGCGTGGCGGAGACCATCAACGGAATGCGCGGGACGTCTCCGAACTTGTCGGCGTGCCGTATACCGGGGCCGATGGCCGCACGCCGGAGCAGGTATACGAGTATACATGGGGCCGTACCGTTCTTCAGGCGGCCTACGAACGCGTGGAGCGGACGTATCAGGGACGGGGCGACGGGGAAACCTTCCATACCTTGGCGTGCCTGCTGGTGCCGGGGGAGCCGGCTCCTTCCTATGCGGCGGCGGCCGAAGAATTGCACTGTTCTTCGGATGCGGTGCGCCAGCGGGCCCACAGGTTGCGCGAGGCCTATGGAAAAGCATTGGTGGCGGAAGTGGCCCAAACCGTTGCCAGTCATGTGGATATCGCCGAGGAGCTGCGTTATCTGCAAAAGATATTCACCGATTCCGGCGCCTGACCTGTCACAAACCAGGGGCATTTTCTTCTTATAGAGTGGACGAGGAAAGAATGCGGGGATGAGCCCATTGATGCCCATGGTCAAAGAATGCCCGAATTGTCAGCGTATGTTGGGGGATGAGGCCCCGCAGGGACTGTGTCCGGTCTGTCTGCTCGACATGGGGATCGAGGCGTTCCAGGCGCAAGAGAACGATTTGGCGCCGTTACGCTTGACCAGGACGCAGTTCGACGCGCGCTACGAACTCCGCGAACTTATCGGCGCGGGGGGAATGGGGGAGGTGTACGTGGCGCATGACCGGCGGTTGGACCGTCAGGTGGCGTTGAAACTGCGCCGGGTCGCGGCCACCAGCACCGTACAGGATTCGCCGGAAACCTTGGGCGAACAGTTTTTCCAGGAGGCACGCCTGACCGCCCGCCTCGATCATCTCAATATCATGTCCATCCATGAACTGGGCCTGGTCGACGATGGCACGGCCTATTACGCGATGAAGCTCGTGCACGGCGAATCCCTGGCTGCGCGGCTAAACCATTGTGAAAAGCTGCAGGAACGGCTGGCGCTGCTTCCGCAGTACATCAACCTGTGTCAGGCCATGGCCTTTGCGCATGACCAAGGCGTGATTCACCGGGACATCAAACCGGCAAATGTCATGGTGGGGAACTACGGGGAGACCTTGGTTATCGACTGGGGGCTCGCGCTCGATACAGGGCAATCCGCTGACGACAGGAGAGGGCGCTCCGGTGAGGATGGCGAATGGAAGGGGGGCGAGGGGCTCGAGGGCACCTTGCCCTTCCTTCCGCCGGAGCAAGTGTCCAATGGCTCGCGATATGCCGATGCGCGGTCGGATGTGTATGCGCTGGGTGTTGTGCTCTATACCTTGCTCACTGGGCGGCTGCCGTTTACCCACCGCGATGTGGAGGCGCTTAAACGTCAGATTTACGCCGGTGACGCTCCGGAGATTCCAACGCTCGAACCCAAGGCGCCGCGGGAGCTGGTGGCGATCTGCATGCGCGCCATGCACCCGCAGCCGGAACAGCGCTATCGCAGCGCAACCGAGCTTCTGGAAGACCTTCAGCGCTTTCAAACGGGAACGCTGGTCGAAGCGTATGAATACGGTTTGCTGGATCGGGTGGCGCGTGTAGTGCGCCGGAACAAGGCCGCCTGCGTCTCTACGGCCATTGCCGTTGGCGTGGTTGTCGTTGCTGTAGCGGCAGCTTTTTATGCGGTGAACAGCGCAAGAACCCAGGAGCGCCTCGCACGGATCGAAATTGCGAAAGAGCGGGACATCGCCATGGCCGCGGAGGCGGAGACCGAGCGTGCGCGCAGGGAATTGGCCACCGCTCTCGTGAACTCGGAGGAGCGGCTGTACCTGGCAAGCATCCATCTCGCGGCCGCGCGCCTCGAAAACGGCGACCCGAGCGGTGTGCGCAATGCGCTGAAACGCGCCCCGGCCAGACTGCGCGGCTGGGAATGGGGGTATCTGCGGCGCGCAGCGCGGATTGGGACCGACCAGGATACAGCCGGCCTTGCACATGCACCGGCTTCCAGCGGCCTCATCGACTTATGGCGCCATGGGATCGCCCCGGAGCCGGTGGTGCAGATCCAGACAGGAGAACTCATCAACGCCCTGGAATTCAATCCCGACGGAACGCGCATAGTCAGCGCATCGACCAGAGGTATGGCGCGAATTTGGGATACAGCCACAGGCGAAGTTTTTCTTACCCTGCAAGATGGCGGCCCAATGCGTTACGGCGCCCGGTTCAGTCCCAGCGGAGACCGTGTTGCGACGTTCTCACATGACGGCGCCGCCGTCGTATGGGACAGTGCTGCCGGAAAGCGATTGCAGGTGTTTGCAGGGCACAGCGCGCCGGTATATGACGGACGCTTCAGCCCGGGAGGAAAGCGCTTGGTGACCGCCTCGCACGACAGAACCGCGGCCGTGTGGGAAGTCGCGACTGGGAGGCGGCTCCTCACATTGTATCACGATACGGCCGTCATGGGGGCGCGGTTCACGGAGGATGGCGAAGAGGTCGGCACGGTTTCCATTGATGGGAATGCCCGGCATTGGGACTCCGAGATGGGCACACTGCTCTACTTGGTGGCCGGACCGAATGCCGACGACTTTTACAACTTGCGCCTGAGCCCGGATGTACGTCTGGCGGCTTCAACAACCGCAGCGAAGGAGGCTCTTGTGTGGGACGCGAAGACAGGGGCGTTGCAAGCTACCCTGTCACCCACCTCGCGGGTGGTCGAGTTCCTGGGGGACGGATCCGGTTGTGGTACCATGGCGCCACTCGAGAAGGGCGGCGGCTCGCTTTGGAGCTTGGCGGAAGGCATTTGCATGGCGCGGTTCGACCCGTCTGCCGGCGGCATCCACGCCGTAGCGTTTTCGCGCGATGGGGGCCGCCTCGCCACGGCCACGCCGGAAGGCGTCCTTGCCATCTGGAAGCCGCGGGAAGCGCCCTCACAAGCGCCTGTCGACACCCTTGAGGGCCATGAAGACATCGTTTTTCACGCGGCCTTCAGTCCCGATGGCACACGTCTTGCCACCGCTTCGTATGACGCCACCGCCAAGATTTGGGATGTCGCCACCGGCCGTGAACTTGCCACGCTCGGCGGCCATGAATTCGAGCTGGTCGGTGTGCAATTCAGCAAAGATGGCACGCGCATTTACACCATTGGATGGGCAGGGGAATTCGGCGTGTGGGACGCCGCCACTTATGAGCAACTTCCTGGCGGGAAACCGGAACACACCCCCCATCTGCGCGAGCTTATCGGTAGCCCACGCACCGAATATGCCTTACACACGGCTGGAATACTCGATGATGTCGTCAGCCCGGACGACAGCTACTTTGTTTTACCCACTATCGGCAACGACTTGCAGGTATGGAGCCGTGACACCGGCAAACTCCGGCACAACCTTTCGCTTGACACCACGCAGGTGACGGCCTGGGCGTTCAGCAAAGATGGGGACACCGTGCTTACAGGCGGCATGGATGGCGCCACCGCACTGTGGAACCCGGGTACCGGCCAGGAAATCCAAAGGCTCGAAGGACACACTGGGGGGGTGGTCAGCGCCGATTTCCACCCGCACCGGCCGGAAGTTGTGACTGCGTCCATGGAGGGCGCCGCGCGTGTTTGGGACACGGAGACCGGCGCGGTCAAACACATCCTCGACAAGCACACCGGCATGGTCGTCTGCGCCGACTACGACCGCACCGGCGAAATCATTATAACCACCTCCCTCGACACCACCGCCCGCACGTGGGATGCTGCCTCCGGCGACCCCATCGCCACCTTCAAAGGGCATTCTGCCCCTCTCATTTGTGCCGAATTGAACGACGCCGGCGACCGCCTTCTCACCGCCGCTGCCGACAGCACCATCCGGATCTGGACGATCACCGGCAGCGAACTCCTGCGCGTGCCAGTACAGGGCAATCTCACCTATGCCGCGTGGGGGCCCCGAGGGGATTGCGTGGTTACGACAACAAGAAACGGTGCGGCGAAGCTGTGGCGTGCTTACAAGACAAAATAATGATGATATTACCCATGGTATCCAAGCTCGGGTGCGGAAACACCCTTGAAAGAATTCGCCCGTAAAAAGCTGGCGGACGGTGCCTGTAGGCGCGGCACATCGCCTGTCGGACCTTACACATAGCTTGGGCGAATAGCGCTGAGAATCCTGTCATGCCCGCCCCCTTTTCCCTTTGTATAGCACCATGATGGCGTGAACCCGTGCGTTCTCCAAAACGGCTGCAGAATTAGGAAAAGCGCACAAGCCAAGACACATTGGTGGACCGTGACAGACAAGCCGGCCAGGGAAGCTTCAGCGTATCATTTTTGGGGAGAAATGGCGCCTTCCAGATTGTTTCCAATTTGACAGGGTGATGGACGACTTGCAAGGTATTAGGTATGGGCCGCGCCAATGGCGGGGCCGTCTGAACCGGCGTGTGGCCACGGCATGTAATGTTGTGGATGGAGCGTCAGGCGGGCCGCTGGGGTTGTTGTGTGGTTGGCGCCAGGTTGTCAGCGGGATTGGCGCGTGATATGGAAGGGCGGGGCAGGCTTTCGGTTGATGGTAGTGCAAAAATGGAAAGGGTTTCGGGCAACGCAGGATGGTTCCCGGCGGCGATACATCGTGCGGTCCCGCAAGTGGAATTACACGGGGTTGATGGCTTAGGCTGCTTGCCGATCCGGAAGCGGGCCTGTCTGGCCGGAGGGTGTGGGCGGTTTCGGCTGCTTGAGAACGGGCTTGGATGTCGCGTATTTTAAGCTTTGGGCTTGTGATAGGGTGTATCTCAACCAATACTGGTGGAATGAAACGTGGGTAAGCGCAGCAGGAAACAGAAGAAGCGGAAAAGCGGCGAGACACAAATGGCCGGAAAAGGGCAAGGGGCCGCAAAGACGCCGAAAGACAGCACTTTAGGTCAATCGCTGGATGCCATAAGCCAGACCGTGGCGCATCTGCTTGCCGCGGGCAACACGAAGTCGGCGGTGGAAACGGCCAAGCGTGCCCACAAGCAGTTTGATTCGCAAGAGTCCGAGTCGCTGCTTTGCGAAGTCTATGCCGCGCGGGTCAAGAGCATGCTTGCAAAGGGCATGGATGAGGAAGCGCAGACACTGCTGGAGATGGCACAAAGCCGCCACCCGGCTGGCGCGCAGATATTTGAAGAATTGGCTTTGCACGTATCCGCCAAGGCGGGCCGGTTCGACGCTCTTCTCGCTCCGTTGAGCGATCCGGATCTCCCGGCGGATGCGCGCCGCCGAATAGAAGATACGGTTCGTTATGACGCCGCTGACCTCGAAGCGCTGGCGGAATGCGGCGTATTGGCGCCCGACCATCCGTTGCGACAGGCTGCACGGGCGGCGTGGACCGCGTTCCAGGCGGTAACCGCAGGGACGGTCGACGATGAAACAATCGCGCTTCCCGAGATTTCCCGCCGCAGCCCGCTCGCGTCCTGGAAAACGCTTATCCGTGCGATTGCCTGCTTTTACCAGCACAAAGATGATCAGTGCCGGCAGTACCTTGACGCCATTGAACCCGAAACACCACCCGCGCGCCTGGTTCCCGTGCTGCATGCGATGGTGAACAATACGGCACCGGAGGGTGTCGGGCCACGCGGGAATGTATTGATGAAGCGGGTGACCGGGGACTTGACGGAGGTGCGGAATCTGCTAGAGAAAGCGGAGCGGACCATCAAAAAGCCCCACTTTTATGCAGATGATCCTGTTGCCATGAAAGCTATCCGTGAGGCCGTAAATGCTTGTAAAAGCCTCGACGAGAAGATTGCCGTGCGCATCCGGCGGCAGCTATGGGGGCGGGCATTCGAGCATGGTTTCCATCCGGATGCCCTCCAGAAGGCCATTGTGCCGCCCGTATGTTTTGATTCGGCATACTGGGCTTTCATGACGCAAGTGTATCTGAAGGATGCCGAAGGGGATGATGATCTCGTTTACCTGTTGGCGGCGGCGAGTTTGGAAGAATTCCGCAGCCATGCGGTGCATGAGGGTGTGTTTGGCGCGCAGAGCCCCGAAGCGGCGCAAGTATACCGGCTCATACTCGGTGTGTTGGCAAGTGTCGACGAATCTATTCTCCCTTATTTGCGCGAGGAATATACCAGCGATTGTGCGCCCCAAAACGTTATCTACCGGAATCAGCGCGCGGATGTGCGCGCGGGCGCCGCCAATTTCGATGTCGGAAATCCGGAATCCCTCTATTTTCTCTATCCCGACCAGGTGTGTGAACGCGTGGTGGAGGCGCATCCATTGCCGGCGTATTACCGGGAATGGCTAGAGTGGCGGCGGGCGCGCTGCTCGTGGAAGGCGTGTGGAGAAGTGGCCGAGCGATGGGCTTCGGATTTTCCGCGCGACGCGGAACCGCTGCTGTACTTGATGGAAGCCGCGGAGCAGCGCAAGGCGTACACAAAAGCCTTGTCATATCTGGAACAGGCTGAAAAACGGGATGCCTTGAATCCCAAGGTGCGGCGGGCGCGCACACGGTTGCTCCTGGGCAACTTGAGGCGGCATATCAGCCAGAACAAGCCTCATCTCGCAGCCAAGGATCTGGACGCCCTCGAAACGAAATCTTCTTTTGAAGGCCACGAACGCCGGGGGGTTGAGGCGGCGTTACGCGCGGCCCAAAGCACCTTTGCCGGCGAGGGAGAAGCAGCAGAACGGCATCGTGAGGCCGCCACCGCGGTGCTCGGTGATAACCTCGCCGGGGAAATGCTCTGCTGGGGGGTCGCGAAAAACCTGGGCCTGCCGAGCAAGCAACTGCCCCCCTTGACCAAACTGTCGAAACGGCTTAGCAAGGGCCGGTGTGCGGCCGCCGTGGCGCGGGCATGTGCGCTGGCCCGGGATTTCGATATTGTGCTGGAGACCCCCGTGGCCTGGCACACCGTGTTGCAGGCAGATTTGCGCAATCACGCCTTTGACATGGATGTTGGGAACCTGCAAGTCCTGGCGGAAGCGTTGCTTGCGCAGGGAGAAAGGAAGCTCGCCTTCTACGCTACCCAGCCGGGCATTGCGCGGAATGAACCTTGTCTTTCACGGTTCTTGATGCTGCGGGCGCAGGCGCTCACGGATCGCTATCCATGGCGCCCCGTACAGTGCTTGCGCGCCGCCATCGAACTCGCCCGGCGCGATCGCAATATGGATGTTCTCGATACGGCTGTCGATATGATCGAACAGAATTTCCGGTACCAGTTGATTGCCGGTCCGGAATCGCGGGATAAGATGAATGCGGTGCATTTGCAGGAGGTAATCGCCTATGAGCGCCAGCAGAAAAAATATTCGCAAATGGGCACTTACAACCATAAACTGGAAATGAGCTATTACCCGAAGTGCCAATGCCCGGAATGCCAGCAGGCGCGGGACTTGCAACGGCGCTCAAGGCGGACTGGCATCAATCCCTTCAAATACTTCGGCCGGCAATTGGATCAAGAGCCACCGGGCATGAGCGATCTGTTCAATGGATGGAATCCCCTGGGTGACGATCTGCCCAGAGAAGTCGAGGAGGAGCTCGAGAGAATTATCAAGCGGTATGCTCAAAAAGACGCTTCCAAGACTGAAATGGAAGAGGCTGTCATGCACTTTCTTTATAAGTACATAATGAGTCAGTGCGACGACAGTTGTGATGAGGATGAAACCCAGAAGCAACAACGCGACCTGTTCGACGACATGCCCTTTTAGCCGTATGTACGCCAAAAGGTAAAGGAAACCCCATGAACATTCTCGAAAACGAGATGCGCGACGGCCCGCCGCCGTGGGAAGTGCTGGGCGTTACTGCCGAAGCCACTTCGGAAGAAGTCCGCCGCGCCTACCTCGAAAAACTGCGGCAATATCCGCCCGACCGGGCGCCGGAGGAATTCGAGCGTATCCGGGACGCCTACGAGAAGCTGAGCGATTCGAGCATGCGGTTGGTGGCCATTATAGCCAATGAGAAGCCCGTGGATTCCGTGTTGTATCTTTTGGACAGCGTGAAATATGAGCGCGCTTTTGTCGGCCATAACGCGTGGCTGGCCGCGATTAAGGAGAAGTAGACCTTGCCCGATGATGTCACAGGATCTTTCTCCGGCGGCGCCGATGGAAAGGCGGGCTCGTGGGGAATGCAGCGCAGTGAGCGGCACGCCACGCTGATGGAAAAGTTCTCCCGTTGGGTCGATGAGATACTTGCCCATGAAGAACCGCCGGAAGGCATAGCGGCAGAACTGCTCGCTGTGCTCGAAGATACGCCGCTGGATGAACCGCCGCCGGCATGCAGCGAATACCAAGTGTGGGCATCCCTCACCACACTCGAGCAAGAAGTGAAAATGCAGGGGCGCGCATTCCGCGACGTCACGGAAGCCATGGCGCCGCTGAAAGCACGGGCCGAACAAGAAGCCACGGACGAACAATCCGGGTTGGAAAAGGCGATTAACGCACTCGAAGAATTGCGCACGGATATTGAACACACGGCCGAGTCCGCCGCACATGAAAAGGTATGGCGGGAGGTTGTCGATCTGTTGCTGGACTTGCGCGATCGCTTATGCCGGGGCACGCAGACCCTCGATGCGTCCATTGCCCGGTTGCGCGCCGATCAAGAAGCACACCGGCTTCCGCAACTGTTGCCCGGGGTGCGCCGCACGGTGCTGGAACTCTTCGAGTCGGTGAGCGCATTGGCGCAGGGCAATGCGCTTATTCTCGATCGCCTTGACGAACGCCTGGCACGGCTCGGCATCGAAGAGCTACCGGCTGAAGGAAAGGCTTTTGATTCCACCGTAATGAAAGCGGTCGATGTGGAGATACGCGACGATCTGCCGGAAGGCACTGTGAGTGTTGTCCACCGGCGCGGCTACACCTGGCGCGGAAAAGTTTATCGTCCGGCCGAAGTGAAGGTAACCCGGTCTGCTGTACCGAAAAACGGAGAATCTGACTGATGGCGGCAGAAGATTGCATTATTGGTATTGACCTTGGAACCACAAATTCGGAAGTGAGCGCGTATTTTGACGGGGAGGTGCGGACACTGGCGCCCGGCGAAAACACGCTGTTGCCATCCTGCGTTGGCCTTGATCCGGACGGGAAGCTTCTTGTCGGCGAGGCGGCCCGCAACCAGCAATTGCTCTATCCCGAGCGCACCATACGCAGCATCAAGAGGCGGATGGGGAGCGGCGAAAAACTGCGTTTGGGCGATCAGGAATTCCTGCCGCAGGAGATTTCCGCGCTCATTCTGCGAGAACTGGTTACCTGGGCCGAGGGTTGCCTGGGGCAGCAAGTGACCAAAGCCGTCATCACGGTCCCCGCGTATTTCTCCGACGCGCAGCGCCAAGCCACGCGCGAAGCGGGGCAATTCGCCGGCCTCGAGGTAATGCGCATCCTCAACGAGCCCACTGCGGCCAGTCTCGCCTATGGCTGCGAACCAGGCACGAAGGCTACGCTGTTGGTCTACGACCTTGGCGGCGGCACGTTCGATGTATCTATCGTGCACCTGGAAGACGATGTAACCGAAGTGCTGGCCAGCCACGGCAACAATCAGCTCGGGGGCGATGACTTTGATCAATTGCTCGTCGATCACTTTGCCAAAGTGTTTAAGGAGGAGCATGGCATCGATCCCCGCGAACATGCGCAGGCGCACATCCGTTTGCAACGGGCTGCCGAGGAAGCCAAACACCAACTAAGCAGCGAGCCCTACGCCACCGTGCGCGAAGAGTCCCTTGTTACGCATAAGGGAACGCCATATCACCTGTCCCTCGAGATTAGCCGCGATACCTATGAAGACATGATCGCGCCGCTTATCGAGTCAACGCTCGAGAGTGTTTCGAAAGCCCTCGAAGACGCCGGTGTCGCCACGCATCAACTTGACGGCATTCTTCTTGTCGGCGGGGCGACCCGCACGCCGCTGGTTTCACAAGTGCTCGAGGGACGCACCGGACTGAAGCCGCGCAAGGATGTGCATCCCGACTTGTGCGTTGCCCTGGGTGCGGGTTTGATGGCGTCGCGCCTCGCGGGCCACGATGTCGAACGCGTACTTGTGGATGTCTCGCCCTACTCATTCGGTATATCGTATCTTGGCGAACGGAACGGACAACCGTACCATAACTGCTATCACCCGATCATTTCGCGGAACACCCCGCTGCCGGTGACGCGGACTGAACGTTATAATACCGCCTACCCGTACCAGGACGCCGTTCACATCAAAGTGTTTCAGGGTGATTCACCCGATGCACTCAAGAACCTGCCGGTGGGGGACTTCTACGTGGAAGGGCTCACCGAAATGGAAGAGGCCAACATAGTGTTGGTCCGGATGAGCCTCGATCTCGACGGTATTCTCCATGTAACTGCTATCGAGAAATGCACCGGGCTATCCAAGCATGTGCGGATAGAAAACGCGCTGACGGAGAAAAGCCACGAAGAAATCGAAGTGGCGCGCAGCCGGCTGCGGGAACTCTACGGCGACTCGGGGCAGGAGATGGACGCGGCCCTCCTCGAAACGGCCGTGGAAGACGAGGCCGCCGAAAAAGCAACCGCAGCCGACAACATTGTCGAACTGGTCCCGGGTTGGAAGCAAAAGCGCGAAGAAGCCGAGGCCCTGTTGCAGCGCTCGCGCGGACTCTTCGACAAAATGCACGAGGAAGATAAAGAAGAGGCCCTGGGAATGCACGAGGCACTGAACGATTCGATTAAGGCGCAAGACGAAAAGGCGTACGAAGAGAACATGGCAAGTCTCAAGGATCTGCTCTTCTTCGTCGAGGGCACATGATGCGTGGCGAAACGCGCAATCACTGCCCTGTATGCCGCGCCCCCTTCCGGGGATCCGCGCAATGCACGCGTTGCGGCGCCGACCTGAGCCGCACCATGCTGCTCGCCCTTTCTGCGGCCCGCCTGCGCAATGCAGCCCGTGCCGCCGTGTGCAGCGGCGACTATGCCCGTGCAAGTATCCTCGCCAGCACTGCGCAGCGCCATTGCCCTACCGGCAAGGGCCAGCAGCTTAAGCTACTTACCCAATGGGTAGAAGCGCTGCGCCAGGGAAAATAGTCTGCGCTTCCGCCTTATTGCCCGAGGTGCGTGCCTTCCGGGCGCGCTGGAATACCGGGCGGCAACCAGCTACGGTGGGGCTGCCGAAAAGGCAAAAAATACGCTGTACCAGGACACCGTAATTCGCGCCTGTTCCTGTCGAGAGACGGGGGTAAGCTCACATTGCCCTGGGCCTATTCGAGTCCACACCGGGCAGGGCGTTTGTTTTTGCGTGTGGCCAAGATGCCGCCGAGGACCGCGAGGGCCGCTGCCGCTCCAGCCATGGATATCACGGAGAGGGGGAGGGGAGCGCCGGGGATAAGTGTGGTTGTCGTCATGACGGCGGCGCCGTTGTCGTCGATGGCTTCGACACGGTACAACCCCGCAACACTATCATCCACTTCTTCAAGGTGTAGTATAGAGCCATCTTCGATCGGCTCCGTGGTTGTCACGGGCACATCGTCGCGCGTCCAGTGATACGTGACCGGGGTAAAGCCGCCCGCTGTGCGGAAGCGTAAACTGTAGCGGCGTCTGGAAGGCGGCGAAACCTCTGCGGGCGGGGCCTCGACAATGTGCAGCGGGTCCGTGAGCGTGAGCGTGGCGTGCGCGCTTTCATAAGATTCGCCGTCATAGGTGACCACACACCAGTAGGCGCCGGCGTCGGCGGGCGTCAGGTTATCGAGTGTGAGTTCGGGACTGTCGCTGCCGATGGTCTGTGCGGTCTTAGTGCCGCCGGCGGGTTCGTGCCACCACTGGTAATGCGCCCATTCTGCGGCGCAGGCCGGCACGGCGCGGAAGGTCTGGGCGTCGCCAAAGTAGTTGCGTGCGGATGTGGGCGCTTGCGCGAAGCCGCACCAGTTGGCCACTTCGTACAACGCCGATGAGACGGTATTGCACGGGTTGCCCGCGGCATCGAGGACGCCGCTTCCTTCAATCTGGATACCCAACGTGCCTTGTTCATCGGGGTCGGCCAGGGTAACGGCCACGGAGTATTCCGGGTCCTCACCGCTGATGTTCACGGTCAGCACCTGTGGTTTGTCGCCGAAGAGGACCACGTCGGCGAGGCTGAACGTTGGCGCGACCGGCTCGGAGAAGACAACGGCGAAGTGCAGGATATCCGCGGATGTCGGCGAGGCGCCGAGCCGGGTTACGGTGGCCTCGGGGGGCTGCGTATCTATGGTCAACTCGTTGACATCGGCATCCTGCACCGTGTTTATTCCGTCGTTGGCTTCGGCGTGCACATCGTAGACACCGTCTTCGAGCGGCGCGACGGCGCCTGCGGCGAGGCGCCATGTGCCGTCGCCCAGATTATCCACAGGGTATGTCTGGCCGTCGAGGGTAATGCTTACCGTGGCGATGTCCTTGTTTACGGTTCCCGTGATCGCCGGTGCGGGGTTGTTGGTGATACAGGTATCCACCGTTACGGTAAGAGCGTCCAGATCGATGGTCAGTTCGTCGGTGGTATTGTCCGTGCCGGTGTTTCCCGCCGGGTCAACGGCAGTGGCTTGCACGTCATAAGTGCCGGCCGCGATGGGGTCCAGCGTATTGTCCGGCACACGCCATGTGCCGTCGCCCAGGTTGTCGGCGCTCACGGTTTGTCCGGCAACGACAATGTTGATCGTGGCATCGATATCGTCAATCTCGCCGGTGAGGGCGGGGGTATCGTCGCCGGTGAAACGGGCATCGACGGTTACGGCGGGTGGCGCGAGATCAACGAGCAAACCCATGAATGCGATGTCTTGACTTGTGTTGCCCACGGGATCGACAGCGGTCACCGTCAGGTCGTACTCACCCTGCAACAGAAGAATACTTCCTTGTGGCAATATCCACGTGCCGTCGCCGTTGTTTTCGGCAAGCACATTGTACACCCACACCTGAACCCATACTGCGCTGTCGGGATCATCGATCGCGCCGGAGATCGCCGGCATCGGGTCGTTGGTGACCAGTGGGTCAACGCTTACCACGGGGACAACCGTATCGACCGTGAGTTCATCGTTGGTGGTGTCCGTCAGGGTGTTGTCAGCGGGGTCCGCTACGGTGACAGTTACATCGTAGGTGCCGTCGGCGATGGGATCAAGCGTGTTGTCCGCGACCTCCCAGTGGCCCGCGCCATTGTTTACACCCTCCACGGTCTGTCCCGCGACCGTGACCTGCACCGTGGCTTCCGGGCAGCTCACGCGGCCAGTGAGCGGGGGGGTGTTGTCGTTAGTGCGCTGTTCGTTGACGGTGGGGTGGCTGGTATACAGTGTGATGGCATCGTTGCGGATGACCGAGTCGCCATTGGCGTTTTTCACTTTGACATAAACCGTTTTGAAGCCGTCGCCCGCGCTGAGTTCATACTGAGGCGTACCGGAGAAAGGGACCCAATCGGCTCCCGCGAAGGTGGGGTCTTCACTTGCCATGACATGGGTTGGTGCATTGTAGTGGGTCATGTCGAGATCGACGATCGGGCTGATAGTGCCTGCGGCCTCCCCGTTGATCGCGAAGTTCGCCAGCGTGGGCGCGATGGCAAAATCCACGCTGCGCGCCGGTTCCGTGAGGTATTCGTCTTCGAGCAGGGTTTCGAGGGGGACCTGGATGGGCGGCACATTCACCCGGGTGTTGATGTTGGTGAGGCCGGCGATATCGAGGTCGATGTCCACAATGAAATACAGCGAGATATCCGGATCAAGGCTCACATCCACCGCGATATCATCAACCAGCAGGTTGGCATCGGGCGTGTCTACCGTGATGGCCTGCCCGTTCTCCGTGAAACTTCCCGCACTGGTGTCAAGGCGGTTGATGGTCACGCCGATGCGATCACCGATAGACAGGCGTACGGTCATTGTGCCTTCGACCACGCCGCCGATATCCACTGGAATATCCGCCAGCTTGAAATCGTCGATCCGGTCGGCAAGCACGAAGGAACCGCCGAGGTTATAGGCCGTGAACACTTCCGAATCAAAGAGCCCGGTGGGTTCGAGGATGTCGATTGGTTCTTCGTTATCCACGCCAAGGGTAGGAATGATCACGCGATACGTGCCGTCTATGGTGACGCCGAGGTTCTGTTCCGCGGCGCTCGGTCCGCCGATAAAATCCAACTCGCCCTCGTTCGGGGCCGTGGGGCATTGCAGCCGGCCTTTGCCAGCCAGGTCGAGATCGAGGAGGTCGCCGTCGAATCCACCGGTAAGCCGCACCTGCGCGGTAACGGCGGATCCGCTCACGCCTACCCAGTCCGTGTCGAGTGCCCAGTCCGGGAAGCCGATATTCATGGTGAGGTTGTCGTGAGGTTCACGATATTCCGCGGCGTGCGCGCCGTTCGCGGCGAAGACCGCCACGAGCAGTAAGGCCAGCGGCAGCCGTCTGCGCCAGTAGAGGAGTGCGCCGGCGATCATCACGATAGCCGCAAGCAAGGCCAACGCTGTGCGCGAGAGTGCCGGCAGGCCGGCGTTCACGGAAATTACGTGCTTCTTGGTGGCCGTCTTGACTTCGTCATGGGTGGTTATCGCCAGCGACACGGTGTACTCACCCGGTTTTGTGTACACATGCACCGGGTTGGGATCGGAGCTCGTTTCCCCATCGCCGAAGTACCAGCGGTACCCCATGATCGGCGCGTCGCTCGAACTGCAGCGGTTTTCGAACTGTACCTCGAGCGGCGCGGGACCGGATGCCGGGAAAGCCTCGAAATCGGCCACGAGGCCGCCCTCGGTGTATTCGCCGAGGAAACGTACCTCACCGTTGACCTCGAGTTGTTTGGTTATTGTGGCGGGGGTTGGCGTGCCGAAACCTTCGAGCGGTTGCCAGGTAAGCGCGATACTGCCGGCAGGAATGCCGGTGAGCGTCTGATTTCCGGTTCCTTCATGGACACCATCGTCACTGTCGGTGAAGGACCATGCGGCGGCTTGTTCCGTAACCGCCACAGCGACCGTGCCGGTCTGGCGGATGTAGTCGAAGTCGTAGGCGGTGGTCTCATTGCGATGTACCATGAGCACCGCATCGGCGGGACGAATCCACCCTTCAACGGCTTTGAACCGCACCGTGTATTCCCCATCGGGCAAAGCCAGCATGGCGCCGCTGTCGCGCCATTCCCCACCAGTAATCCGCCATTGCGCATCGTCCGCGCGGGCGGCTTCCGGGTGTAAATCGATCGAGAGAATGCCCTCACCCTCGCCCAGCACGGGCACATAGGAGCCGACCACGGTGAGCGGGTCACCGGGGAGCAACTCAACGGCATGGGGGTTGGGTTGCGGTTCGGTATAGGTGTGCACGTATCCCCACACGACTTGTATGGGGCCTGTGGGAATGTCCTCGAGGGTGGTGTCGCCCATCCCGACATGGGGAACGCCGTCGCCGTCGATGAGCGCCCAGGGCGCGCCCTCGGGGTCGACGTTGATGATGACTGTACCAAGCTCACGCGTGTAGGCATAGTCCAGCTCGTACACGCGGTCGCGCTCTATCATCATGGTTTCATTGGCGGGCGGCGCCCAGCCATAGACGTCCTTGAAGGAAATGACCGCCTCGCCGTCGGGCACCGTGAGCATGGAACCGCTGTCCTGCCACGCGCCGCTGTTGAAGCGCCACTGCGCCCCCGCCTCGCGCGCGCCGGCGGGACCGATGTCCACCACGAGGTCCGAACGGCCTTCGCCGATAATCGGTGTATAATTGCCGGTGAAGGTTGTCGTCGCATCGGGATAAAGCAGCAGATCCTGTATAGGCGGGTCGGGCTGTAAGAAAGTGTCCAGCGGCGGCCAAGTCACCTCGAGCATACCAGTCGGGATATCGTAGAGATAGGTTGTACCTTGGCCGGTATGTGTCTGTTCGTCCCCATCAACGAGCGACCAGGAGGCATAAGGGGGCGATGTTTCGATTTGCACCGTACCGGTCTGGCGGGTCCAGGTTTCCGTCACTTCCATCAGGTAGTCCTTGGTGAAGACTACCTCGCGCGCCGGCGGCGCCGCCCAGCCGTCCACGTTATTGAAGCTGAGCGTATGCACGCCCACTTCGGCCGCTTCCATCTCACCGCTTTCCCGCCAGATACCGTCGTCAAGGCGCCAGCGCGCGCCCGGGTCGAGCAATCCCTCCGGTTCGAAGTGCACACGGATCGCCCCTTCATCCGGTATCTCATCCATACAGTACGGATAGTTCACGAAGATGCTCTTCTCGAAGTCTTCAGGCGTGCCGTTGCCCCGAGAGAGACCAATCAGGCCGCCGTAGAGATCGAGGTCGAGCCAGGTAATGACGATGCGCCCATCGAAGAACATCTCTATCTGACAGCTCACATTGTTCTCGGTGACTACATCACTCAGGAACACCTCATCATAAGTCACGACGACGCGGTTCGTATACTGTTTCCAATAGATTTGCCCGCCTTCGTTCGGCTTGAGATCGGCGAAGATGCCGGAAATGCGCGGCAAGCTGAAGTGGTTGTCCAGACTGACGTCCTGCTCGGTGTCGCCGGCTGTGAAAGTTATATAGCCATTGCTGCCGACGAAGAAACTGCTGTAGGTTTCACCGTAGAGATCGATCTCTTTGCCGTCCTGCAAAGTCACTTCCACGAAGTCGTTATCGGCCAGGGACAGCGGCGTACCGTCGTAGGGATTCGTGCGGTAATCGGTGACATCGTCGATGCACGCTACGTAGTAGTTGTTCGACAGGTTCGGCGTGAACAACACGCGCTTGTAGCTCACATTGTTGTTGCCGAGGTTGAAATGCTGCGTGAACCAGTCGGTGGGATCACCGGGGCTTGGTTGCCCAGTGAAGTTCAATTCCGAATCGCTGAACGGGAAATCATCGAGATTCACCGGCATCCACTCGAGCTGGTTCAGGAAATTCTCCTCATCTTCCTCGGGCGGCCACTCATAGCTCCAGAGCGAGCCAATCTCGATGAAGACACGCGGATAAACCTTGGTGCCCAGTTTCAATTCGGCATCCGAGTTGTAGACTACGGTGGCCAGATAACCCTCCGGCGGAATGGTAATCCCGAGCGACTGGCCTTCCTCGGTGAAGCTGTTGCCGTCGCTGAGGTCAATGCTGTCGCACGTGAGGTATCCGTCGGCCACGGGCGCCACGTCCAGCTTCACGCCGATGCCGGGCAACGGCAGCCAGTCGGGCAGATCAATAAGTCCCTGGGTAATGATCAACTCGATAATATTGAGGTCGACCACTTCCTGCCGCAGTGATTCGTTGTGGAGTTCCGAAATGGTTTCCAAAAGGTAGCTGTCGAAATCGTCACGGTCGGAAGCGACCAGGTTGAAATCCGGCACATAGGGAATATCGACAACGAACGGCTCGAACCCGGGAATGGGAATATCAAAAGCCACCTTGAGGAAGAACTGCACCCCAAAGTAGAATCCCCAGTGACCGGAAGCAGCGCCGGCGGTGAGCAGATCGGTGTTGGACAGGGTGAAGATACCGCTCACGTTTGCGTCGTAGTTGAAGCCCGCGTTCGCGTTCAGCCGCACCTGCACGATGAATCCGCCCGGCTGCGCCCCGTCGCCGCCGGGCACCCAGCCGGAATCAAAGCCGAGGTTCTCCATGCCCTGAGGCGGCACAATGAACTGCACCATACGGTCAATGGGATCAGCGTCCGCCTTGCTGATACGGGTTTCCGCGTTGGCCAGGAGTTTGTGGAGGGGGACGGTGTCCGCTCGCCGTGGTGAGACGGCCTTCGGGGCGGTTCTTTCAGCGTGTACGGGTGGGTTCTCGGCGTATTCGAAGACCTGCACCAGCGTGCCTTCGGCATGGTCGATGCGGATAAAGACGGGGCGGATTTCGCCCGCCATCACAACTTCCGTGCGGCGCTCGGTGACGCGGCGCACCCCCTGCTTGTCATAGAGCGCCGCCTCGAACACCTGGGCGCCTGCACGCCGTGGGAGCCGGTACACTATGGTGGAACGGCCCTCGATATCGACCGAATAGGCCTCGCGGCCGTCGCGAAGCATTTCCGGCGCGACGCCCTTGGCTTTCGCCTTTATGGCCTCGCGGCGCAGGTGCGAGGTGAATCCCGGCATGCCGGTGCCCGGGGCGCCCCAGCGCAGTAGCTCACGGCTCACGGCATCTGCGTCGTTGTACTCGAATAACTCGATCGACCCCTGCGCACGCGCAAGGGATTCGAGTGCGGCATCGGAAAGCTCGGTATCCGCCGTGTGTGCGGCGTAGACCAGGCTGTACGGCGCGAATCCTGGTTTCGCCGCATCCGGTTGCGCCACGGCGGCGGGGGCGGCCAGCAAGCCGGCGCTGACCAGCAGTATGCCCAGGCCCCATGTCGTGCTGCGACGCCGCCCACGCTGCCGGAGCGTCCATGCACCGGCAAGGGCCAGCAGAACGCTGCACACGGCCAACATGATTGCGCTCCCCAGGGGAACCGGTTGAGAAATGGTCACATGGATTTCCGGTGAATCACGCATTTCCAGTTCGTCCGCCACGCGGCACACATACACGCCCGCATCTTCCGGGCCGGCGTCTTGCAAGTTTAATTGCGGGCCCTGCGTGAACTGGTCCGCACCGAGGTCGCCGTCAAGTTTTCGCCAGTCATAGCTGACATAGCCGAAGGCGCCGGTAACCGTCACCTCGAGGGACAAATCCTCACCCAGCGCCACCGTCCTGTCGAGGCCGCCATCGACCGTAACATTCAGCGGGTCCGGATCGTAGGCGATGGTTGCGAGCAGCGGCGCAGCGCTTACATTGCCGGTGCGGTCGCGCAGCTCGGCATAGACCCGCTTGTGCCCCTGGCCGGCTGTGAGCTGCCATGCGCGCGTTGCCGCGAATTCTTCCCAAGCCGTCCAGTTCAATGCGTCGTCGCTGAAACGCATCATCTTGACGCCTGTTCCCTGCGCCCCGTCATCGGCGGTCAGATGAAGGGTTACGTCGCTGATGCGCGTCACCAGTTCTCCTTCGTTGATCTCGAGGGCGCCATCGGGCGGCGTTGTATCGATGATGAGCAAGCCGTTGTTCTCACTTACGCCGGTGTTCCCCATAGCGTCCACTGCGGTAATACGGATGAGTGCGGGGCCGTCTTCGTCAACCTCCTGGTCGACAATGTAGGTGTATTCGTAACTGCTGCCCTGCCCGGCGCTGTAGCGCGCTTCGCGGCCGTTGACGGTCACGACGGGGTTTTCGGGCAGACTGAAGTTGTCGTTCACGGTAAAGATAATCAATACGGACTGGCCGTCGCGTGCATAGTACGGGTAGACGTTCACTGCGGTTATCGTAGGTACCGTGCTGTCGACGAGCAGGGCATTGGACGTTGTCACGACGGTCGAATTGCCCACAGTATCGGCCGCGCTCACTTCGACCGGCGCCGGGCCGTCCAAGTCAACTTCACCATCGATGATGTAGCGGTATTCATAGGCGGAACCGGCCCGGTTATGGAACGCCGCCTCGCGCCCATTTACCGTGACCTCGGGAAACTCCTCGACCGCCGTGGTCACGTCTGCGGCGGAGAAGGTTATCTTTACGAGGTCGCCGTCTTTCGCCACATCGGGATTCGCTTGAATGTTGCTGACCACAGGCGCCACGGTATCCAGCAGCAGCGCGCCGCTTTCGCCTTTCTCGGTTATGTTCCCCACGGAGTCCGCGGCTTCCACGCTGATGGTGGCCCAGCCATTCACGGTACTTTCCGGCACCGTGTAGTCATAGGTATAGGTGTTGCCCGAGGTGCTGGCGGGCGTCCCGAGTGAGAGGCCATTCACGGCGATCTCGGGATCGCCGGCCAGCGGGGCATACGCATCGGTGGCATCCACACTGATACTGACCGCATCACCGGCTTTCGCGCTCCCGGGGTCGGCGATGATGTTACTCAAAGCGGGCCCTGAGGTATCCAGCACCAACGCATCGTCCACGCTCTCGATGGCCTCATTGCCCGCAAGGTCACGCGCACGAATATCCAGCACGGCCGGTCCTTCGAGAACATCCGCCGGTACGACATAGGAAAAGGTGTACACGTCCCCGGTCACCGTTTCCGGCGCACCGGCATCGTCCCCGTTTACTTCGACCACGGGGTCGCCATCCAACGCACTGTCGTCAGCAATGGTCGCCACAATGGAAATCGTGTCGCCGGCCGCGGCGAGGCCGGGCGTGGCGGAGACGTCGGTAATATCCGGCGCACTGTTGTCGACAAACAACACATCATTGACTGGCAGCACCCGCTGGTTCCCGGCCTTGTCCGTAGCCGTCACCACCAGCGATGCATAGCCCTCCGACGTGGCCATGGGCAGCGTGTACTCGTAGGTATAGACATTCCCGTCAACCGAAGATGGCACACCCGCATCGAGCCCGTTTATGGTCAAGGTGGGGGCGGTCACCAGGCCATTCTCATCGCTGGCGGTTATAACGATGGCCACCGGGTCTCCGGCGCGCGCCGGGGAATCGGCACAGGTCACCGCCTCGATGACCGGGTCCGTACCGTCCACGAACAAGACGCCAGAGGACGTGTGGCTTCCGGAGTTCCCGGCATTGTCCGTGGCGTCTACAGTAAGTTCGACCGGCCCATCAGGGGCACTGGAATTCACCGCGTAGTCATAGGTGTAGGTATTGTCCGACACAGATACCGGCGCACCGAGATTGGCCCCGCCGGCCGTCAGGGTCGGCGCCTCGGCAAGGCCGTTCGCGTCGGCCACGGTCACCTCGATAGCCACCACGATTCCCGGTGTGGCAAAGGGAGGCGCTGCCGCAAGACCCGAGATGCTGGGTGGCGTCGAATCGAGCATGAGGACATTATCGAACGGCACGGTGTCGTCGTTCGTCAGGGAATCGACGGCCTGCACCTCGACCTGGGCATACCCGTCCGGCGCATCGGAAGGCACCGTGTACGAAAAGGTGTAGGTATCGCCGGCGCTGGAATCCGGACTGCCCAGGTCCTGTCCGTTGACCGTCATGACGGGATCTTCAGCCAGTCCGGCGCCGTCGATCACATCGACATCAAGGGTCACAGAATCGCCGGCGCGGGCGATGGCGGGCGTTGCAATCAAGTTCGTGATTGCGGGCGGCGTGGTGTCTACCACATCGATGCCGATGGTCTTCGTAAAACTGCCGTTGTAGGTTGCCCTATCCGCCACGGTAACCATGACCGTGTGCGATGCGGCATCCCCAAAATCGATGCGGGCGGCATCCGCGATAAGCAAGTCCACAGAAGGAACCGAAGTGGTGTCATCGGACAGCTTGAACCGGCCCCCGGCATCATCGGTAAGTGTCCAGGTGTACGGCGCCTCGCCGTCGGGATCGGTGGCCGTCAGTGTGCCAATGACCGTGTCGTCCGGATCGCCATCGTGTACGCTGAGGGTTGCCGGCGCAACGTCGGAGGGCGCGGCATTGCCGGTGCGGATCACCACCGCCGCCATGGTGCCGGTGCCCGGGATACTCCATCCCGTCGTAACTGCGCCGCCGGTCAACCCGGTGACAATGCCCATGGCCCCGCCGTTCATCTCGGGAATCAACCAACCATGTTCCGGCCAACGGCGGTATCCCACCGTCTTCGTGCCGTCCCCGGTGAGTTGGGCGCCGTCCATCTCGTCTTTTGTGCTGACCAGACTCACGATAACGGCATCCGCAGGCGGCGCACCGGGACTCCCCGGCGCGAAGGTGACACCCGGACTCGTGCCATAGGTGCCAAGCGCCAGCGGCATGCCACTGTTAATCCCCTCGAAATCGTCTGTGTCCACATCGGCGAAGCAATAGATACCGCTCGTTTCCGCCTTTGTATCGTTCGAGAATGTGAATGCGATGGTTTGACTGTCCGTGGGGGGATTGACCAGCGAGAACAACTGCGCGCGCTGGTCCTCGCCCTCGTGATCAACGAGTTCCGTCATGGTCTCACCGCCCAGGGTAGCCGTGGCTTTGCGGTGATTCCGGTTCGTAACACCGACTATGGCAAGCTCGGTAGGCGCCGGTATAACCACGCTGTACGAAAAGCTCGTGCTGTTGTTGTCCTCCTCCTCGGCGCTGTAGCCGGACTGGATATCCGGCCCGTTAAGCAGTGTAACCGCGGCCCCGTGCGGCGCGAACAACAAACAGACCACCCCCACAACAAAACTGACCGCCAGCACATAGCGATTTGCCAAGAAACAACTCATGAGTATACGTCTCCCCCTGCGCCGCGTCCCCCCGCACCGCCACCACACGCCTGCATCGCGGAGCAACTGTCAAACTTCGGACACCTGCAAGTTGCTAAGAAGTTGGCGTGTGCGCGCCGCCTGCCCCTGAGCCCCTCATCCACAAACGGATAACCCGCGCCGGCATGCATGCTGCTTTGGTGTTACCCAGTCCAACTTCAACCGGAGTCTCTTCGCGGCATGCGGCGAAAGGGATTCCATGCGCCCGCCATACCCGAAGAGCCTAGCAACGGCTGCACATACTATAGCAGACCCCTTGTCAAGACCCAAGGCCGGCGTTTGCACCCCAGCCTGGAAGAGTTTGGCGGTTCTGGGTGGACGAGTGCGGAAGAGTGGGAAGAGAGGGAAAAGTAATGGAAGAGAGGTGGAAGAGTGAGGAAGCTACCCATATTTTCGCCTGCGCGCATCGACATGTCTTGTGCTATACTGCGGGGAGAATTGCGGGTCAGGGTTA
>CAZMVU010000022.1:22969-37135 GCA_964569295.1 uncultured Nitrospirales bacterium | reverse complement strand
CGTTGCTGCGGGAGCAGGGGCGGCGGTTCGGGTTGCGAACAGTCTCAGATAAACGATGACTGTCCCCGTTTACTTCCCGTCCCCGTTTACTTCCTTCTTGAATGCACCATATATTGGGTACACGCCTTCAGTAGCGGCAGAAAAACGCCATATATGCCAAGCAACCGTTTGGCCAATAGACACTATATATAGAAGCTTGAACACAGGCTATGTCCACGCGCACTTCACAGTGCTTGATTCTTTAACCGTGGAGCGCACGGGGAGGGCGGCGGACTTGTTTCGCCTATCCGCTGCGTGGTGCGCTTCTTTGTTTGCGCGCCGTATAGTACAAGGCGGTACTGGTGGAAGGCGTGCAAACTCAAAAGTAAATAACAGTTGAGGCATAGAAGTAGTGCTGGCGCACGTCGGCATCGGTGGCCTTGAGGCCGTAGGTGTCCTTACGCGCGTCGCCGCCCCATCGGTACTGGTAGGCAAAGTCGAAGTTGATCCGGTTTTTGAAGAGGAAACCCATGCCGAGGGAAACGCCGTAGAAATCGTTCGGTTTGCCGTCGCCCTCGGGTTCGAGGCCATTGTTCGGCCCGAAGCCGAGTGGCGCATCGCTGCGGCCGCTGGCAGGCTCGGGATCGTAGAAAACCCCCGCGCGGATGCTCGGCAGTATGTCCTGTTGTGGCTTGGTTTCGTCGACAAAGACATACTCCATGCCGAGGCGCAGTGTGTAGGTGGGGTCTACATCGCTGAGGCGTTCATCGAGGCCGGTTACGCCGGAAGTGCGCTGCGGCCGGGGGATCCCGAGGCTGACGCCCTGGGGCGAATGGGTAACTGCGCGCTTGTCTTCGATGATGAAGTCATCCCACTCGGTGCGTGTCACATCGAAAGACAGGGTGAGCTTGTCGTTCGGGAAGCGGTACGCCAGGCCCACGCCGAACGATTCCGGGAAGGTGATCTCGCGGTCGATTTCCTGGTGAATCCGGAAGATGGGTATCCCGCCCTGGAAACTGCGGAAGCGGCGCGTGAAGTTGACCTCCGCGGTCATTTGCGAGTGGTATACAAGCCCCACGCTGAGGCGCGGGGTGGGCTTGAACAGGGCGCCGAGGGTAACGTTTGTTCCCTTGAAATCGTCGTGGTCCTCATACTGGCGGTAATGCCCGAGTGAGTTGGCCAAATAGATGCCGTTGGTGGTGAATTGCGAGAGCCCTTCCTGCCGGGAACTCCAGTGGTTGGCCGACAGCAGGTCCTGGTCGTAGAAGTTTACGGCCATACCGAGCGACAGGCGGTTGGTGATCTCGAAGGCGAGGGCGGGCGACAATGAGGACAGGCTGCCCGCCTGCGCATAGTCGCCCAGGAAGCGGGTTTGCTGAATGGTGCCGGAAAACAGCGTGGTGAAGGTGTTGAGATCGAAATCGAGCTGACGGTCGAAATCGAACTGGCGCTGGTAATTGAGGCTGAAAACCAGGTTGCGGCCGGCGATGGTGCGGCGCACCGGCCAGACGACGCTGGCATAGTTCAGGTCATCCAGGTTGACGCCGTTATCCTGGTTCATGCCCCGGTAGACGGGGGACGAAAAATCTTCCTCGAAGCGCTTCCAGGCGTAGACCACGGAGACTTCGGGGCGTTCGAGCTGGGGGAGGCCGCCGGGATTCCACGAGGCGGCCGTGGCGTCGTCGGCAATGGCGATGAATGCGCTGCCCATACCCAGGGCGCGCGCACCGCTCCCCACTTTGCTCGGCGACGAGTTGATCTGCAACTGGGCCCACGCTGCCGGCATGATCAACAGGGCGGCGAGCCACAGGCTACATAGTGACGGCCGGCATGCCTTTCTCAAGCTCCACGTCCTCCTCGGGATGTCCGACGGTTTCTGCGATGACCCCGCTGTTGCGCACGTTCTCGATACGCGCGCGCTCGACCGGGATAAAATCGCCCGGCGCGAGCACTTCGCCCGTGTCTTCGTCGATCCACGGTTCCTCTTCCGCCACCACGAGCATATAGGCGCCTTCGCGCACGCCGTCCTCTTGGGTCCAGTTTATGAGCAATCGATCGCCGCGCACGCTCAGCACCTCGCCGGAGAGGCGGGGATACAAGGCGGCGAATTGCTCGGCCAAGCCGGCACACGCCTCCTCGATCTTTGTCCGGTCCGACTGGTCGTCCACAAACGCGTCAAGCGTCGCCACGAGATCGGCGGTCTCCGTGCTCACCAGGCGCGCTTTGATCTCGAGGCCGTGCGCATCACGCGGGAAGACATCGGCCACAAGAAACACATGGGCCGGTGTGAGCCGCCCGAGCTCGATGGCCTGATTCGGGTCGCCGAGTGCGGCCGAAAGCTGTTGTTCGGTGAGCACATCCTCGAGCCGCGTGCGGTCTACCACGCGGAAGCGATCCTGGTTTATAAGCCGTCCTTCCGTGGTCACGCGCAGGCGCTCCGCCTCCGCTGTGTCCACGTTGTTCCCGGCAAACGCCAATACGGCCACCGGCATGTGCGATTCCCGGCTGTTGAGCAACACGGGGCGCACCTCGACCTCGAAGGACTGCTCCATGATGTCGCCGCCTTTGGCCTGCGCGGTAATGGTGACAGGGATCGCCGTGCTTTCTGCGTCATCCGCGTCGAGGTCGATGGGAATCCGCCGGTTGAAGCTTTCCCGCGGCGCACCCGTGAGCGGTTCGAGGGGCGACTGGTTAATCTGCAGCGCTGCCACGCCGCCCGGCGCCACGACTTCGCCGGCGACTTTGAGCGTTCGGTTGTGGCGGTAGGGGCGGTTGGGATCCGGCGATTTCAGGTGAATGCCCGGTTCGGCTTCCGCCGTGGCCGTCAGCGTTACGAGCAGCGGGGCGGCACCGGCGTTGGCCTGCTTCAGGGCGCGTGGATTCACCTGCCCGAGCCGCCACAACAGCGCCGCTGTGTCATCCGAATCCCCCCGATACACGCCAACCGTCACGAAGGTTTCGTTGCCCGCCATATCCACCGCTTTCACGACGACTTGGTTGGCACCCTTGGCCAACGGAAACGTATGCGAGAACGGAACCCGTGCCGCGCCATCGCCCGCTGCCACAGGTTCCCCGTCCACTTGCACACGCGCCACACCGTGGGCATCGGCGGCGATGCCCTCGACGGTGATGCTTTCCGCCTGCGTGACCAAGCCCGTCTCCGGCGTCACGATGCCAACCAGCGGACCGGTGAGATCCACCGTTACATCGAGCCGCTCTGTCGTCGCCTTGTCCGCCAGGTCTGTCGCCGTAACCTCGATGGCGTGGCTCCCTTCGCCGAACAGGAGCGAATCCGCAAAGACCAGACTGTCCGTGCTGCCGCGCTGGTACAAGCGCCGCCCGTTCAGGCGCACCTCGGCCACGGCCACATCGTCCTGGGCGGCCACCTCGATAGGCACACGCCGCTCGGCCAGGAGCCGATCCGGGGTCTGGCCGGTGACTTCCGGCGCCGTTTCATCGACGATATCGCCCTGGGCGATGCGCGTTTTTGTCACCTGATCAAGGAAATAATGGGCCCGTTCCGTGTCGATATTGCCGAGGGATTGGCGCAAATAGGATTCCGCTTCGTCGAGATCGCCCAAGTGATAGAGCGCCACCCCGAGTTCCCGGTTCGGAAAGTACTCGACGAAGTGAAGTCCGTAGGTGCGCGCCCGCCACGAGTCGCGTGCCCGCCCTTTCAGCGCTTCGCGGAAGTCCGCGGCGGCTTCTTCATGAAATCCGCCGGCAAGGTACGAGACGCCGCGTTCGTAGTAACTCCACCAGCGCCCGCGAAACACCCCTTCCGTGACGCCATATTCTTCGCCCCCCCGTGTATATTCCGGGCGCTCGGGAGCGGCGCAACCGACAACGAGCACGGCCATCAACATCGCAGCAGCACGTAGCATCTGCATGGTTCTTCCTTCCCATCGTTCAGTGGGAATAGCCTAGCACACCCCGGTTGCTTTGTAAACGGCGTCCGCCCGCCGCTTACCCTGGCCACGCGGCCGGTCCGCTGCCTATAAGGCGCTCGCCAGATGCACGGCGGCGGCGGTCCGGTACAACGCAATGACCTTCTCGGGTGGAATCTCGGCCAGGATATTGTGGATGCTGTTGAACACATAACCGCTGCCCCGCCCCAGCACGGCGGTCAACTCCGCCACTTCCCGGGCGACGTCATCGGCCGAGCCCAGCGGGAGTGTGGCCTGGGCGTTCACGCCGCCGCCCCACAGTGCGATGCGGCCCTGCGCCTTGTCCTTCCAGGCGCGCGGCGGCTGGTTGCCGGCGGTCCATTGCACGGGGTTCAGAATGTCGAAGCCGCTGGCAATGAACTGGTCGATCAAGGGGTAGACCGCGCCGCACGAGTGCAGGAACGTTTTCACATCCGGGGCCAGCGCGTGGATGGTGTCGTTCACACGCCGGTAATAGGGCTGGAAAAGATCCTCATACACCGCCGGTGCTGCCACGAGGTTTGCCTGTGTCCCCCAGTCGTCCGCCGCGACCATGTAGATGTCGATGTGCGGTGCGACGGCCGGCAGTATCCGCTCGATTGCGCGCACGGCATGGTCAATGACAAGCTCGTGCAATTCGTGAACAAAGCCGGGCTGTGTCATGCACAGCATCGGGAAACAGGCAATCCCGGTAAAATTGCCGATGCCAATGCCCGCCGGCGGGCCATTGAAAAAGATGGCACGGTCCGTGGCGGCGCGTGCCTTCCGGGCGAATTCGGCTATCCGTGCGACATCCGCCTCAGCCGGCTGCTGGCGTGTGAGTTCCGCATCGATCGCGGCGAGATCGGGCTGGGGCAGATCGCCCTCGAGGGAGAAAGGCTGGCCGCCATGCGCCTGTTCGAAGACATGCGCGCCCGGCGGCATGCGTACCGCCGCCCCCGGTTGAACCACCGTGCCGTCCGGCTCAACCTCGAAGGCCGACGGATCGCGCACGAGCGCCTCGAGGCGCCCGCCGAAGTCGTAGGGTTGCCACAGGGCCGGCTGGTCGAAGGCATTGGTCATGTCCAGGTGAAGCGTGGCCACATCGCAATCGAGCGCATCCAGCACGTCCGCATCCACGAGCGCCAGCATCTGGTATGGATCATGAATCTTGGGGGGCCGCGGCGGCAAGCCCAGTGCTTTCACCAGCTTCGGATAGGCGAAACAACTGATCCCCGTCGACAACATACCGCCGAGATCCATCGGGGTGTGGTCCGTCACCTCGAAGTCCAACGCCGCCCGTACGCGCTCGCGATGTGTCATTGTCTGGCCTCAACCCGCACCCCTGATGGGTTTTGCTTACCCAGAGGGGGTAATAGGGCGTTTCTTGATGGAAGGTGCCCGCAACTTTTGCAGATGCGCCTGTGCTTAATTCCGCCGCGTTTCCTCGCGCTGTTGCCGGCGGCATTCCGCTTCCCACGCGCGCATGGCGTCGCGTTGTTTGCGGTACCGCGCAATAAGCTTGTGTACATGATCGCCCATGCCGCCAGCGAAGGGGATCATGTACATAGGTGCCAAGTCCCAATGCCTGCCCTGGCGGATTGTTCGTGGCCCCGCGAATACGAAGGCGCATTCGCCCGGCCCACCGTGAAAAACGTCGATCACACCCGTACCCTCGATGCCGAAAACCAGTCCACGCCCGTCCGCGGCCACAGCCACCGGCCCGGATGCCGCATCGGTCACGGCCGATGGGCGCTCTGCGGTGAGGGCATCGGCATAGACCACGGCATCCGCAGCCGCAAGGGGGAGGACATCCGCCCGCACGGCGTGTACCTGCACGGGTGCTGTGCCGGCATTGAAGACGCGCACGGTGCGCACAAGGACCGGCGCCTCGTGAAACGCCAGGTTCCCTACCACCACGCCGAGGCCCTCCGGCGACGATTTGCGCATAACCAGGCCCGCGCCCCACTCGCTGCGTTCCTCACTCCACTCGACGTCACCCAGCTCCATCACGCCGAGCGCTGCCGTATCCGTTTCGACGGCAAACTCCGGCGCCTTGCCCGCCAGCCATTCGGTGGGCCCCGCCGCTTGTTCGAGGCCGATGGTCTGGCCCATAAAGGCAGACCAACTCCGCGCGATCCAGCGGTTGCCGAGCTGTGCCGTGCCCGGCCCCAGCGTGGTGTATGCCCGTTCTTCCATATGCCCGCTATCATGCGCGGCCCTGGGGTGGAAATGCAATGACACGGTTGTCTTGTGCTAAGATGTGGGGGCGTATCTACGGAGAAAAACAACCCGAGGGAGGGTATGTACATGTGTCCCTTTACCCGACGTATCACCGTTTCTTTGTTGGTGCTTGTGTGTGCAACCAGCGCCGCGCAGTCCCCCGTGTTTCTCGAAGTCGACGGCGATCCACAGTTCCCGATCGGTTTCTATGAGTTGCCGGGGGACGACGCGGTCCTCGCCGCCATGGCCGATGCCGGCGTGAACATTGTGCGCTGCCGGAGCGCCGCCGACCTCGACCGGGCGAAGGCCGCCGGCATGGTGGGTTGGGTCTCGGTGCCAGTGCAAACGGGCGTCTCCGGGCGGGTCAAGGATCTTGTGGCCGAGGTGAAGGATCACCCGGCGCTGGCGGTATGGGAAGGGCCCGACGAGATAGTCTGGCATTTTACGGCATCGAGCCGGCTCGAGGACAAGGTGGGCGTCACCCGGTCTGACTGGTGGTCGCAACAGGACAACGCCGTCGAATATGCGCGCGAACAAGCCGCCGAAATCATGCCGAAGATCAACGCCGGCATCGACTACATCCGCGCCGAGGACACGCGCGACCTGCCGGTTTGGTTCAACGAGGCGCGCAAAAGCGATGTGAAGTTCGTGCGTATGTACCTCGACAATGTGGATGTTATCGGTTGCGATGATTACCCCATCCGAGCAAACAAGCGTGATGTGCACCAGGTCGGCCGCGCCACGCAGCGGTGGGTGGGCATGGGCCGCGGACATTCGGTATGGATGGTGTTGCAGGCGTTCTCATGGAGCGAACTCAACCGGCCGGGCAAGAAGCCCGAACCGGCCTACCCATCGTTTGCCGAATCCCGGTTCATGGCCTATGACTGCATCGCCCATGGCGCCAGCGGTCTGCTCTACTGGGGCTCGCACTACCTCGAGTCCGACGCCATGCGCACCGCCGTGTACGCCGTATGCCGCGAGCTGGCCGCACTGAATCCGTTCCTGACCGGGGCGGTGTTGCCCGCCGAAGTGACGCTTATCGAGGCCCCGGACGACCCCGTGCGCTACCCGGTCGTGGCATTCGCGCGCCAACACGGGGACGATGCGCTCGTGGTGGTTGTGAATGACGACACGAAACGGCACCTGGGTGTCGAGGTGGCGGGGCTCGATGCGTTCGACGGCCGTGACCTCATGCGCCTCTACGGCGACGAGACAGCCACCGTACGCCATGGGACCATCGTTACCCGTATGCAGCCGCGCACGGTGAAGGTATTCTGCACGTCGAAGGACTGGGCGGTGGCGGACACCACCGGCCGCGACTACGAAGGCGAGTGAGCGGCCGTGCCTGCGTAGACGCAGCGGGCCGTTTTACGTCGGGTCCGAGCCCCAGAATCGGCTCCTGGCTATCTTCCGCCCAGATACCCTCGAGCACGGCGCCCAGCTTCCAAATTCGTAACGCTTTACGTCCTATCCTGCTGTGGTGACAGGTTCTTCTTCTGTCGCTACTTCCGCGACGAGGGCGGCGAGGGCGTCTTCCGAGACCGCCGCGGCCGAGGCATCGGCCTGGGCCAGGACCGCCGTGTAGACGGCGTCCACCTGGTCCGGCGTGAGCGTGTAGCCCCGGCTGCGGGCGACGTGCGCCACGGCACTGCGCCCTGACCGTGCGGTCAAAACGAACCGGTGTTTGGCGGCACCGCCGAGCGTGGGGGAGACGAACGCATAATTCGCCGGGTCCTTGATGATCCCGTCCTGGTGGATGTCTGCGCTGTGAGGGAAGGCGTTCGCGCCGTCGACCGCACGGTTCGGCTGTACGGGCACGCCGGACACGGCCGCCACGAACTCACTCATCGGGACCGCCTGGGACACGTCGACATTCGTGCGCGCGATGCCTTTCGCCGCCAGAGCGCGAACCACCTCCTCGAGGCCGGCGTTGCCCGCACGCTCGCCGATGCCATTCGACGTCACCTTGACCTGGCCCGCCCCCGCCTGCACCGCCGCCACGGTGTTTGCCGTGGCCATGCCGACATCGTTGTGGCAATGGACCGAGACGACGGCGCGCCCCTCGACGAAATCCACCACATCGCGGATCAACCGGCCGAACTCGGTCGGTGTGGCGCAGCCAGCGGTGTCGGCGATGTTCACCCGCGTCGCGCCATGGGTGATTGCGGCATAGACACATTGCCGCAAGAATACCGGGTCCGAACGGGTGGCATCTTCCGCGCTGAACTCGACCTCCGGCACATGCCGCGCCGCCTGCGACACCGCCTCCTCGATGCGCCGCACCGCTTCCACGCGCGACATGCCGGTCTTCTTCGCCAGGTGGATGTCCGAGGTGCCCATGACCACATGGATCACAGGATGCGCCGCGTCCTTTACAGCCTCCGCTGCGGCCTGTACATCACCGGGTACGCACCGGGCCAAGGCCGCCACTTCGCAGTGGGTCACCGCAGCGGATACGGCCTGCACGGCCTGGAAATCGCCGGGTGACGACGCGGGAAACCCGGCTTCGATGGTGTCTACACCGAAGGCCTCAATGCATCGGGCCATGGCGGCCTTCTGGTCGATGGAGAAGTGTACACCGGGGGTTTGTTCGCCGTCGCGCAAGGTGGTATCAAAGATTCGGGTGTGGTGTTGGTGTTGCACGGTAAATGGTCCTTTGTGTGGATAATTATCGGCTTATGTTCTCTTGTGTTGCCCTTCTCTTGGTCAAGGCAGCCCAAGTTCGCGGAAGTGAGGCCACTTTCGCCCAGGTCGCTTGCCAGTCCCAATTCCATGGATACCACCTCCTTTCGGTCACCCCTGCTTTGGGGTATGGCGCGGGCAGCGCCGGTTGTCTTGGCACATAGAAAAAGGCCACGAACCGTTGTGCGGGTCCGTGGCCTTGTGAGCGGCTATGTTGTTTGTTCTTAGCGGTCGTTCACAAAGCACACCGGACCGGTCCCGAGCCCCAGTAGGAGCGCGAGCCGCAGTCGCAGGTCGAGGTTGTGCGTTGTAAACGTCATGGTTCCTTGGTTCCTGTTGCGCGGTTTATACCACATGCCGGGGCATTTCGCAACTATTCGAACAAACGCACGGCCCGCCGGCGCTATTCCGGCACACGTTGGGAATCCGGCCAGGAACCCTGGCTATGCTTGTTTCTCGCCGTCCCTGCCTCGCGGTATTCTTTGGACAAAGGAGTGCAAAGCACATGGACTGGCGAAAGCACATTGAACAGCGGCCGGGCGTGATGATGGGCAAGCCCGTCATCAAGGGTACCCGCCTGACCGTGGAACTCGAGGGCCTTGCTGAGGGCGCAACGGAGGCCGACCTGCTCGAAGCCCACCCGCGCGTGCAGCGTGAAGACATTCGCGCGGCACTCTCCTATGCCAAGGCCTCTCTTTCTTCGGAACGAACCATCTTCCAGGATGCCACTTCTGAATGAAGCTTTTGGCCAACGAGAATGTCGAAGCGGCCATGGTGGAATGGTTGCGCGAAACAGGCGATGACGTAGCATGGGCGGTGGATATGTTTCGCGCGGACGCCGATGAGTGCCTATTGCAGACAGCACAAGACGCGCCGCGTGTGCTCCTGACACGGGACCGCGATTTTGGGAATTGGTTTACAGAGACGGCCGTGATTCAAGCGGTATCGTTTTGGTTCGCATTCAAGCTCCCAATCAGCACGCGCGGCTCCTTGGCGCGGCGTGGTCGATTTCGTCGATGGGAATGTGACATGATTTACAAGATTTGCAGGATGAGGAATGGATCAAATCTTGTTAATCATGTAAATCCTGTCCACTCGATTACCCGCGATTGGGGCGGTAGCGCTTCCACGCAGCGTTCTGCGCCCTCTTCACCATACGCGCGCTATCACCCGCCGTCCCGGCCAACCAACCCGCCGATGGTGTTGCCGGTGAACGCCGGTGATGTCGGCCTGCTCGAGCCCGACACCATCCCCACTTTGACTTGCTGCGCCGGGGCTACGTATCATACGCGTTTTATCGGGACTTTCGCGGGGTGTCACACTACATTATGGCCAGGGTCATTGCGATAGCCAATCAAAAAGGCGGTGTCGGCAAGACGACGACAGCAGTGAACCTGGCGGCGTGTCTGGCCGCGGCGGACCGCAAGACCTTGCTCGTCGACCTGGATCCCCAGGGCAATGCGACCCAGGGTCTGGGCGCCTCGCGCGATGGACTCGATCAGCACCTGTATCATGTACTCGTGGACCGGGTGCCGCTGACCGGCGTAGTGTGCGAGACCGGGGTGGACAACCTGGCGCTCGTTCCGACGACCCGGGACACCGTGGGTGCGGAGGTCGAGCTGGTGGACGTCGAGCGGCGGCAGTTCCGTTTGCGTGATGCGCTGGCGCCGGTGCGCGACGACTACGAGTTCATTTTCGTGGACTGTCCGCCGTCGCTTGGCCTGCTCACACTGAATGGCTTGGTCGCGGCCGATGCGGTGCTGGTGACCCTGCAATGTGAATACTATGCGCTCGAGGGGCTGAGCGAATTGCTCCAAACCATCATCCGGGTGCGGGACCACCTCAACCAGGGGTTGCGCATTCAGGGCGTGCTGCTCACCATGTACCAGCACACCCGCCTCGCGCGCCAAGTGGTCGAGGATGTGCGTGCGCACCTGGGCGATAAGGTATACAAGACCATTATTCCGCGCAATGTCACCCTGAGCGAAGCGCCCAGCTTCGGCCAGCCGGTTATCTTTTATGACGTGCAATCCAGCGGGGCCCAGGCCTACCTGGCCCTCGCCCGGGAGGTGATGTCCCGTGGCTAAGCCCAACAAGAAACGCCTTGGCAAAGGGCTCGATGCGCTGTTCGACGACAATGCGAATGCCCTCGATCCGCCCGGCCCCGGCGAGTCGCGTCCGCCCGAGCCCCTGCCCGATGGGTCGACGCTGATCTTCGTGAATCCCGAGGCGATCGAGCCGAATCCCTACCAGCCGCGCCACCATTTTGCCGAGGAAGCGCTGCAAGAACTCGCGGAGTCGATCCGGCGCGATGGCGTCCAGGAACCGATCATCGTGCGGCGTGTGGACGACAAACTGCAGCTCGTGGGCGGTGAGCGCCGGGTGCGGGCAAGCGTGATGGCGGATGTCGCACAGATTCCCGCCATCTGCCGTGATGTCCCCGACAAGGACATGCTCAAGCTTAGCATCATCGAGAATGTGCAGCGCGAAGACCTCAACGCCATCGAGCTGGCCCAGGCGTACCAGACGCTAATAGAGGAATACCAGTGGACCCAGGAGCGCCTCGCCGAGGAGGTGGGTAAGAACCGGGCCACCGTCACGAATATCCTGCGGCTCTTGAACCTGCCGGCGGAGGTGCAGCACCTTGTGGCGGACGGGCGCCTTTCCATGGGACACGCCCGCGCCCTGCTTGCCATCGAGTCCGCCGAGGCACAAAACGCCGCCGCACGCAAAATCATCAGCCAGGGGCTCTCGGTGCGGCAGGCAGAGAAACTGGTTACGCAAAACAAGTCAAAAGAGCAAAAAGCGCCGCCGCCCAAAGACCCGAACATCGTCAAGCTCGAGGACGACCTGCGCCATGCACTCGGCACGAAGGTGGCCGTGAAAAACCAGAGCGGAGGGCGCGGCAAGATCGAGATCGAGTACTACAACCTCGACGACCTCGAGCGGATTCTCGCGGTGCTGAAGCAGCAGTGACGCCGCCCTCTTACAGGAGGTGGCGCAGGTTGCGTGGAGTGCCTCGTATCCCGCTCTGGGGGGAACGCGCGCATAATGCAGCAACTTGCCGGGAAGGCACGGCCTGAGCGCCGCTTAGCCGTGCCGCCCAGTGACGTTATATGCCCCGATAAATGGTGCGTTCTAGAACGTGCCTCGGTCGCGGTAAGGCCTACACAATGAAGTCAACCCCAACAGGCAACCCCCATGCTCGACATAAAACAACTCCGAGATGATCCCGGCGCCGTGAAGGCGGCCCTCGCCCGGCGCGGTGGCGGCTATGACATCGACGGCGTGCTCGCGGTGGACGAAGAACGCCGCGCAAAGACCCATGAGTTCGAACAGCTCCGGGCGGACCAGAACAGAGCGGGCAAGGAGATCGGCCGGCTCAAGAGCGAAAAGCAGGATGCCACGGACGCCATCGCCGCTATGCAGGCCGTGAGCGATAAGATCAAGGCGCTCGATGAAGAACGCCGTGCCCTCGATGCGAAACAGCGCGGCCTGCTGCTGGGTATTCCGAATCTGCCCGCGGAAGACGTGCCCGATGGCCGCGATGAGAACGACAACCGCTTCGAGCGCACATGGGGCGAAAAACCGGCCTTCGACTTCGAGCCGAAAGACCACGTGGACGTGGGGGAGGGGCTCGGACTGCTCGATTTCGACCGCGCGGCCAAGCTTACGGGGGCACGGTTCTGCCTCAGCCGGGGTGCCGGCGCCCGCATCGAGCGCGCGCTCATCAATTTCATGCTCGACCTGCACACCGCCGAGCACGGCTACACCGAGGTGCTGCCGCCGTTCATGGTCAACTCCGATTCCCTCACTGGCACGGGCCAATTGCCGAAGTTTGCCGAGGATCTGTTCCACCTCGAGGGCACGGACTTCTGGCTGATCCCGACGGCCGAGGTTCCGGTGACCAACATTTTCCGCGACGAAGTGCTCGACGAAAACGACCTCCCCATCCACTACGCCGCCTACACGCCCTGTTTCCGCAGCGAGGCCGGCTCGTATGGCAAAGACACGCGGGGCATGATCCGCCAGCACCAGTTCAACAAGGTCGAGCTGGTGAAATTTGTCAAGCCGGAAGACTCGTGGGATGCCCTGGAAAAACTCACCGCCGATGCCGAGACGGTGTTGCAGCGCCTTGGCCTGCACTATCGCGTGGTCACGCTGTGTACCGGCGACTTGGGCTTCTCCGCCGCCAAGACTTATGACATCGAAGTATGGCTGCCGGGGCAAGACAACTACCGGGAAATCAGTTCGTGCTCGAACTTCCTGGATTTTCAGGCGCGGCGGGCGAACATCCGCTTCAAGCGCAACAAGGGCAAGCCCGAGTTCGTCCACACCCTCAATGGTTCCGGATTGGCGGTGGGCCGCACCCTGGTTGCTATACTGGAGCAAGGCCAGCAGGCCGATGGCACGGTCATGGTGCCCGAGGCGCTGCGCCCCTACATGAACGGCCGCGAACATATCGGGGGAACATCATGAACCAAGACTACGAAAACACCGCACAAGCCATTACACGCGCGAATAAGGTCATCGCCCTTACCGGGGCCGGCGTGTCCGTGGACAGCGGCATCCCCGATTTTCGCAGCGCCGGGGGTCTTTGGGAGAAGTACCCGCCCGAAGAATTCGCCACCATCGAAGCCTTCATGTCCGATCCGGAGAAAACCTGGAAGTTGTGGTTCGACCTGTACCACATGCTCGAAGACATTGCGCCGAACACCGGCCACCTGGCCCTCGCCGAGCTCGAAAAGATGGGGCACCTCGACGCGGTTATCACACAGAATATCGACAACCTCCACCAGGAAGCCGGCAATACCAAGGTGATCGAGTACCATGGCAACACCAAGCGCGTGGTCTGCCTCAAGTGTCACACCCACCGCCGCTTCGACGCCGCCGAAGAACCCGACATCGGCCCGCGGTGCGAGTGCGGCTTGACCATGAAACCCGATGTGGTCCTTTTCGGTGAGCCAATCCCGCATCAGGCGCTGCTCGAATCGGAGCGGCTCGCCAGCACCTGCGACGTGGTTATTGTCGTGGGCACCTCCGCCACCGTCTATCCCGCCGCCGGCATTCCCTTCACCGCCAAGCAGCACGGGGCGTTCATTATCGAGTGCAACACACAGCCGACCGAGTTTACCAACACGGTAACCGATGTCTTCCTGCAAGGCTCTTCGAAAGACACCCTGCCCACGCTCGTCAATTGGGTACGCCGATAGGGGACAGACACCGGTGTTTCCGGTTTTGCCTTAGACACAATCGGCGGGTGCGCAACCGACGGCATTGCCTGCGGGCCATGGCATAACGCGGTGCTTGTCACCAGCGCTCACCCTCCCGGGACGCGCTGGGTTGGGGCCTTGCGCCGCGTTTCGGCTCGCGGGGA
>CAZMVU010000022.1:7967-22869 GCA_964569295.1 uncultured Nitrospirales bacterium | reverse complement strand
CGCTCGCCCTCCCGGGACGCGCTGGGTTGGGGCCTTGCGCCGCGTTTCGGCTCGCGGGGACGCTCGCCCTCCCGGGACGCGCTGGGTTGGGGCCTTGCGCCGCGTTTCGGCTCGCCCTCCCGGGATGCGCTGGGTTGGGGCCTTGCGCCGCGTTTCGGCTCGCGGGGACGCGCGCCCTCCCCTTAGGGGCGGCCCGCACCATATCAGCCTGGGCAGCAGGCCCAGAGCATCCTACCCTTACCCCACCTGTGCCACGGCCACTGGGCGGCCTTCAGCGGCGGATTTGTCCGCCGCGATGCACACCGCCATAGTTTCCGCGGCGTCGTCAAGGTCGGGCATGGGGCGGGTATCATTCTCGATGGCGTCGAGCAGGTGCGCACACTCCCCCTCGAAAGGATGATGCGCCACATCGCCGCTGTCCGGCAGTACACAGGGCACGGTCATGAAATCCCGTTGTCCGGGGAAGAACCTGGGCGCGTAGACCTTGTCGTTGCGTATGGCGCCTTCCGTGCCATACACGCCGATATGGAACACATAGGGCATTTGTGCATCGAAGCAACTCGTTGTTCGCCCGAGCATGCCGTTCGCGAATTTGACGATGGCGGTGGTGGTACCGGGGTACTCGTTCGGGTTTTCCGTCTTCACCGAATAGGCCATCACCTCGACCGGCGTGCTCTGGGCGAACCAGCGCAGCGCATCCACGGCGTGGCAGCCCGCCGCGAGCATGGAACTGCCGCCCTGCTCCGCTGTGCCGAGCCAGTCGCCGGGCCCGCGCCAGATGCGGTGCATGTAGTCTACCTCGACCATGAACACATGGCCCAGAGCTTGCTGCTGTACCAGGCTGTCCACGGTTTGCAGGAGCGGGTTCCAGCGCAGCACGAAGCCGACAACCGTCTTCACGCCCGCCTGTTGCACCGTAGCCTGCTGCCGGCGGACCTCTTCCATCGTGAGGGCCACCGGCTTCTCGATAATGATGTGCTTGCCCGCGTTTGCCGCGGCCACCACGTAGGGCGTGTGCTCATCATGCGGCGTACAAACGGCAACAATGTCGATATCGCCGCGTTCGAGCATGGCCTCCGCATCATGTGTGACCATGCAGTCGAGGCCGTAGCGGGCCTTATACGCCTGCGGGCGCGTCTCAGACCGGCTCACGAGCGCCCGGACTTCCGAGCGCGGGTCCTTCACAAAGGCCTTGATGTACTCCTCGGCCACCCAGCCACAACCGATTACACCGACGCCATACGTGGTGCTCATGGTTTACTCCGCCGCGCCGCCGCCGCCCTGGTTCCGGCTGCGCTCCATGGACTGCAGGGCGAGATAGTCTTTGCCGTACTGCTCGAGGTTCTCGAGCTCGTTGTCGTACTGGTCGTAGTGGCGTTCCTCGTCGCCCACGAGTTCCTCGAACAGTTTCTTCGACACGGAGTCCGCGTTCTGTCCACACTCATTGGCCCACTTGTTGTAGTCCATGGCGCTGCTTTCTTCCATCTTTCGCGCCAGTTCGAGCATTTCCTTCACATCGTGAATCTTCTTCACCTCGTCGTCCGTCCTCAGTTCGACCTCACCCTTGAGGAAGAGGATGCGTTCGGCCAGCTTCTCGATGTGGATCATCTCTTCGATGGCGGTGCGCTTGAAGAGGCCGGCGAGCAGATCGAGGCCGAGATCGTCCGCGATAAAGTGGAAATACATGTACTGGTGGACCGCGCTCAGCTCATCGGCCACGGCCTTGTTCATCAGTTCGACGCTTTTCTCGTGCATGAAATTACTCCTTCTGCATGTGTTGCGTGTACTTTTCCCCCAACTGAAAACTATACTGATTGCGCAAGCCGGGGACAACCTGCCGCCCAAGCGGGTGCGCACGGGGAAAAACGACATGATATTCTGGGCGGCCGATGTAGACGTAGCGCCGGACCAGTATGCGGCGTTTCGCGGTGAGTTCGAGTTGGCCGAGCAGGCCCAGGTCGAGATTGCCCTGTTCGGCTTGAGTTGGTTTGTGGTTTGGCTCGATGGCGGCTACCTGACGGAAGGCCCGGCACGTTATGAGCATGGTCACCCGCAGTACGAGGTGCGTGAACTGACGCTGCCCGCCGGCAAGCATGTACTTGCGGTGCAGGCCCATTACATCGGCGTGGATACGCGCATACTCGAGAACGCGCCGCCGTTTTTGTCCTGCAATGTATCCGCCCGCGGCAGCCCGGTCGAGGTGGCCTGGAAAGGGGTGCCGCTCGATGGCTATGTGTCTCAGGTGCGGCGCATCAACCCGCAGCTCGGCTGGATCGCGTGGTGCGACACGCGCAAAAAACCCGCCGGTTGGCGGGCGCGCCAGTTCGAGGACAGTGAGTGGCCGGCCGTTAGCGAAGTCGAACCGGAAGTGGGGGAAGCCACGGCACTCGACCTTGCGCCCATGAAGCGCGTCGTCCACGAACTCGAAGCCATAGCCGCGGGTCCCCTCGCCAATGCCTTCGGTTATGCGCAGGACGATCCGCCGGCACGCTTCTTCCTGCGCGATCTCGAGGGCGAGCTTCCCCAGCAGGGTGTCTGGCGGCGCTACGATCTCGGCCGCGTGCGTCTCGGAAAGCCACGGTTCACCCTCGATGTACCGGCCGGAGCGGTGATTGAGTTCGCCTATGCCGAATCCCTGAGCCATGACCGCGTGGCGCCGTATATCAACCTTTCCGCCGGCGCCTCCGCCAACATGGACCATTATGCCGCCCGTGGCGGCGTGCAGACATTCGAACCGCTCACGCCCAAGGGCGGTCGCTACCTCGATGTGCATGTGCTCGCCAATCCAGAGCAGATCGCCTTCGAGGAGGAGGTCTTTATCGAGCGTGAATACTTCGGCGAAGCGCGCGGCGCTTTCGCATGCAGCGACCCGCAGCTCGATCGCATCTGGCAGGTGGGCATCGACACGTTGCGGGCCTGTGCTGAGGATGCCCTCACGGACAATCCCACCCGGGAACGCGGCCAATGGACCGGCGATGTGGTGGGCGTGGGTATGGACATAGCCGCCGCGGCCTACGACGACCTGCGCCTGCTGCGGCGGGGGCTCGTGCAGAGTGCGCAGGCCGCGCGTGATGACGGACTCGTGGCGGGGATGGCGCCGGGCGGCTCGGTGTATCTTGCGAGCTACGCGGCGCAATGGGTGACCGCGTGCATGCACTACTACCGGTTAACCGGCGACAAAGCATTGCTCGAGGAACTGTGGGAGGCGGCGGCCGCGAATGTGGCAGCGCTCGAGCGGGACCCGGAGGAGCCGGGGGTACCGAAAGATGTGGCCTGGAATTTCATCGACTGGGGCTATGATCCGCCGGATACGGAACTCGACCCGGCACTCAATCTCCACTTCCTCGACACGCTCGAAGCCATGACGGCGTGGGCGCGCAGGCTCGAGAAGGAAGAGGATGCCCAGACTTACACACAACGCGCCGATAGCCTCCGGGCCACGCTGGCCGAACACATCGGTGCCGCACGCGCGGAGGCGGGCTTCACTGCGCTGGGCTACCATGCCACGGCGCTCGCGTTGGGCCGCGGCTTCTTCGAGGGCGACGATGCGCAGGCAGCGGAGGGCTATGTAAAGCGGCACATCCTTGCGTGCTTCCCGAACGATCCCAGGGCGCCGCGCCTCAGCGACCCCCAGGTGCAGTCCAACCAGCTCATCACGCCCTACTTCGCGCATTACGCCTTTCCCGTGCTTATCGAGCGCGGTGGCATGGACTTCGTGCTCGACCAGTACCGCACGTGCTGGGGCTGGATGCTCGATACCGGGGCGACAACCTGGCTCGAGGTTTTCGACACGCGCTGGAGCCATTGCCACCAATGGGCCGGTTGTCCCACATGGCAGCTCACGCGCTATGCGCTCGGCCTCCACCCGCGATTCGATCGCGGCGCCAACCACTTCGACTTCCAGCTCGTGCCTGGCAGCCTCGAATGGGCCAAGGGCACATTGCCGCTGCCCGATGACGCGTCGGTGCACATCGAATGGGTCCAGGCCGATGATGCCATCCAGTACACCCTCACGCCCGATGTGCCGCTGCACCTTACTGGCCTGCCGGGAGACACGGAACCACGAATTATCAGCGAGCCCGCCACGATAACGCTCGGGCAATAGGCGATGGGAAGGCGCTTCGATTCGCGTGTGCCTCCGCGCTGACCGGTTGACATTATTCCCGGCCGTGACTACATTGAAACGGAGGCGCGCTGGAACCTAATGGCTGGCCGGCCTTGGCAAGTGCGGGGACAACGCGGCGCATTTGCCGGGTCGGAACAGTGCCGGTGCAATCGGAGGCAGTATGACGACAATACTTATCGCTCTTGTGTCTTTCGTGGCGTTTTTTGCGGCGTACCACACATACGGACGCTTTGTGGCACGCAAGATTTTCCAACTCGATCCCGCCAGAATCGTTCCTTCCCACGAAGTCAACGACGGCATCGACTATGTGCCTACGCGCAAGTCGGTGGTATTCGGGCACCACTTTACGTCGATCGCCGGCACGGGGCCCATCGTTGGCCCGGCGCTGGCGGTGTTCTGGGGATGGCTCCCGGCGCTGTTGTGGGTTGTGTTCGGGTGTATCTTCATTGGCGCGGTGCATGATCTCGGCGCGCTGGTCGTGTCGTTGCGTTCGCGAGGCATGACGATTGGCGATGTAGCGGGCCGCATGATCAACAACCGGGCGCGGCTGCTTTTCCTGCTGGTGCTGTTTTTCACGCTGATGATTGTGATCGGTATTTTCGGGCTGGTTATCGCGCTCATTTTCGCGCAGTATCCCGAGTCGGTGTTGTCGGTGTGGTTGGCCATGCCGCTGGCGGTTGGCATTGGCCTGTGGATTCGGCGCACGACGGGCAGTATTGCGGTCCCGACGGTGGCAGCGCTGGCATTGCTGTACGGGGCCGTCGCCCTCGGGGTATATGTGCTGCCCATCGATCTCGGCGCACTTCTGGGTATTGAAAACCTGGCCGGCGCCGACATGTCCTACTTGCAGGGCCTCGGCACGACGGTGGTCATCTGGACGGTATTGCTCCTGGTGTATTGTTTCGTGGCCAGTGTGTTGCCGGTGTGGTTGTTGTTGCAACCGCGGGATTACATCAATTCCTACCAGCTTTTCGTGGCGCTGGGTTTGCTGGTTCTCGGGCTGGTGTGGGCGCGCCCGGAGATGGTGGCGCCGATGGTGCAGACGCGGGTCGAGGGGGCCCCGCCGATTCTCCCCTTCCTCTTCATCACAATCGCCTGTGGCGCGATTTCCGGCTTCCACTCGCTGGTGTCCTCGGGCACATCTTCGAAGCAAGTGAACAGCGAAACGGATGCGCAATATGTGGCCTATGGCGGTATGCTGTTCGAAGGCGTGTTGGCGGTGCTGGTCATCCTGGCATGCTGTGCGGGGATCGGCATCGGGCGCGACGGGCTGGCCGGGAACGAGGCGTGGCAGGCGGTGTACCATTCGTGGTCCGGCATGACACTGGGCGACAAGGTGGGCGCGTTCGTGGATGGCAGCGCCAACATGATCGTCTCCCTTGGGGTGCCGCTCGAACTGGCAACGGCGGTCATCGCGGTCATGGTCGCCTGTTTCGCCGCTACCACGTTGGACACCGCTACCCGGTTGCAGCGTTATATTATCCAAGAACTCGGCGGTGCGTTGCGCATGCCGGCGATAACGAACAAATACACGGCGACCACCATCGCGGTGGTAACCGGCGGTGTGCTCGCGTTGATACCGAGCGCGGTTGGCGGGCCGGGCACCGGCGGCATGATTCTCTGGCCGCTTTTCGGTACGACCAACCAGTTGCTGGCGGGCCTGGCGTTTCTCGTAGTGGCCTTCTACCTCATCCGCCACCGGCGGCCCGTGTGGTTTCTGATGGCGCCGCTCGCGCTCATGGTGGTGCTGCCGGCCTGGGCCATGGCCCATCAGCTCGCCACTTTCTACGAGCAATCCAACTATCTGCTCGTAGCCATGACTATCT
Organism: uncultured Nitrospirales bacterium; assembly: GCA_964569295.1. Lineage (GTDB taxonomy): Bacteria > Hydrogenedentota > Hydrogenedentia > Hydrogenedentales > JAGMZX01 > CAZMVU01. The sequence goes on along the minus strand of CAZMVU010000022.1, from coordinate 16,917 downwards.
TCATATTTGTCATGCAGATTTGGATGGTTGTCGAGGGGGTGCTCATGTGGCGTGGTGCGCGGGGGATGTTGCCCGCGCCGTTGCCGCCGCTTGCCCACGCCAGTGCGTCGGGCCTGCCTGCGGAGGCCGCCAACAATGTGGCTTCCGGGCCCGAGTTCGATACCACCCACATCTGTTGACGGCGCACAACGCAGGAACAGGACGTGGCCAAAACAATGCTGATTCGTGGGAAGGCGAAGGTGGTGGGGGAGGGGGCAGCACGGTGCCCATACGGCGATCACCTGCATAGGGGGAGACCGGCCTAGGAATAGTAGGCCAGTTTCAGGTCTTCCACGAACGCGATGTAGTCTGCCTTGGCCTGTTCGGGCGGGGTGCCGCGCAGGGCTTTCCACGCATCGTATTTGAAGCGGCCTTCGGGATCGTCCATACCCGGCCGAACGCTATGGCAATCGCCTTGCGTCGCCTGTTTGTACAACCCATACAAACGCAGTTTCGCTATTTTATCCGGTGCGCGCCGCAGTGCCCGCACTTCTGCAACTGCCTGCGTGAATCGCACCTCAAGTTCCTTCGTCATGAACGATACGCCCGTTAATCTTTCCATTAAAACCCTAAATACACGATTTATTGCTCCGTTATACCCGATTACGTACCCCTTGTGCAAGCCGAAAAACGCGTGTAGAACAGGCGCGCCGGCAAACGTACAATAATAACCGCAAAGTCACAGCGTGAAGGGAGATCCCATGTGCGAATTCCGTTTCAATACCTATGGCCGCGCATGCACGGAACCCGCGCCCGTTAACCGCATGATGGCGGAATTCGCGACGGGTTTCCGGGACGGGGTGGACGTAAACCTCGGGGTGGGTTATGTGAACGAGCGTACCATCCCGCGGGACTGGCTGGGCGAGGCCATGGACGCCGTGGTGTCGCAGCCGGACCAGCATCGGCAGGCTTTCAACTACGGTGGGTCTCAGGGTTCGCCAAACCTGCATGCGGCGTTGCGGGCGTTTCTGTTGCGTTCGGGCTTGGGTCAGTTGGATGCGGCCACCTTGGCGCGTCAGGCGCTTGTCATCGGTCCGAGTGGCGCCACGAGCGTACTCGAGGCGGTGGCGGACCTGCTCGAGCCGGGACTCGTCATCACGGCAGACCCGATGTATTACATTTACTGCAACTACCTGGAGCGCAAAGGCTTTCGAGTGGTAACCGTCCCGGAAGACGAAGCCGGCCTTGATCCGGACGCGCTGGCGGCCACGCTTGATGGGCTTGGGGAGGCGGTGACGGACTTGGCATTTTTCTATGTGGTCACGGTCAACAACCCGAGCTGTACCATTCTTTCCAATGAACGCCGCCAACGGCTCACCGAGATGGCGGCGGACACATCGCGCAGGCTTGGCCGCACGGTCCCCATCTTTTTCGATCAGGCCTATGAATGGCTGCTGCACGACCCCGCTATGGCACGCCCCATCTCGCCGCTGATGACTGACACCGCAGCGGTGGCCTACGAGGTGGGCACCCTTTCGAAGATCGTTGCGCCCGGTCTGCGCATCGGCTATTTGCTCGGGCCGGACAGCCCGCTTATCGATGCCGTGGCGCAGAAAACGAGCGATGTGGGCTTCAGTGCGCCCTTGATCACGCAGGAAATGGCCGCGTGGTTCATCGAGCACCGGATCGACGGGCAACTGACGGCCGTGAACGCCGGCTACCGCGAGAAGGCGCAGGCAGTGCGGGAGAGCATCGGGCGCCATCTCGGGCCGGCGGTGACCCGCTGCCGCGGCGGCCGGGCGGGCTTCTACTTCTACCTGACGCTGGACGGTATCCGCACGGATACCGGATCGCCCTTTTTCCAATTCCTCACGCGCACGACGGGAAACCCTGCGGTGGATGGGCCGGCGGGGGCGCCTTATCCGAGGGTAATCTACATTCCCGGGGAATACTGCGTGCACCCCGCCGGTCCGTGCGTCGCGGCGGGCCGCAATGAGTTGCGTATCTCCTATGGCTTCGAAGAAGCTGATGTCATCGACCGTGCGCTCGGTCATATGCGCGCGGCGTTAGATTATGCACGCATGCCGTGATCGCCCGCCTCTCACCGGCCGAAGGCCCGAAATATGTGTTACCCGCCGCGTGTTTATACGGCAATAGACGGCGCGGCTTGAGACGATACGGGCGGATATTAGCCGGGAACCTACGCACTTCACAAAGCGCCCTACCAACGGTTCGTATTGTTCGTGGGCGAATGTATCAGCCCGCTGTTGTAAATGGCGAGAACCAAGTGAGAAGGCCGTTTCATGAACACCACGACAACCTACCGGCCGGGCCTTGACGGCGTGATCGCCGGGCAGACCCGGGTATCGAGCGTCGAGCAGGGCCGCCTGCTTTACCGCGGGTATACGATCCAGGAACTCGCGGAGAAAGCCACCTTCGAAGAGGTGCTGCACCTCTTGCTTTACGGGGAACTGCCCGGCGATGACCGGTTGCAGTTTATTCTGGACGAGTTGGATACGTACCGCCCGTTGCCGGAACCCATCTACCATGTGCTTAACCACATCCCCCAACAGGTGCCCATGATGGATGTGCTGCGCACCATGGTTTCCTTTGCCGGCCATTTCGATCCCATTGACGGGCACGAAGACGACGAGTCCATCCGGCAGCGTGCCATCTGGCTGACGGCCCAGATTCCGAGCCTCATTGCGGCGCGCCACCGCCTCATGCATGGAGCGGAGCCTGTTCCGCCGAAGCCGGGCCTCACCCATGCCGCGCAAATCCTGTATCAATTGCACGGTGAAGTTCCCGAAGACAGCGCAGCTGATCTGCTTGACCTGAGCATGGTCCTCTATGCGGAACACGAGTTCAACGCGAGCACCTTCACCTGCCGGGTTATCTGTTCGACGGAGTCGGACCTGATCGCCGCAGTGTGTGGCGCTATCGGCGCGCTCAAGGGGCCGCTTCATGGCGGGGCCAATGAAAAGTCCATGCGGATGCTCAAACAATTCAAGACGCCCGAAGAGGCGGACCACTGGGTGCACAACGCCTTCGCCGGGAAGGAGAAGGTCATGGGCTTTGGCCACCGGGTCTACAAGCACGGTGACCACCGGGCGGAAGTGCTTGAACACAAGATGCGCAAACTCGCGCACAAGCTGGGCGAGGAGAAATGGCTGCGTATTTACGACGCCATCCGCGATCCCATGCGCCGCGAAAAGAACATTTTTCCGAACGTCGATTATCCGTGCGGCCTCACCTATTATCTGCTCGGGTTGCCGATCGATCTGTTCACCCCGCTGTTTGTCGCCTCGCGGGTGAGCGGGTGGAGCGCCCACTACCTCGAGCAGCACCGGGAGTCCAAGATTTACCGTCCCCTGAGCGAATACGTCGGACCGGCCGAGCGTAAGGTGCCGCCCCTCGATGAACGCTAACCCAACTTCGGTACCCTACAAAGTTTCAAAGCATGGCCCAAGGGGCGCACTCGTTTCGTCAATCTGTTCCGTGATAGCGCATACCAGCGTGCGACGGGGATAGCCATGCCGTTGGCGCAACTGTGGACTGCGGTGGCAAGCCACCACAGTCCCAAGGGCGCATACATCGTGACACACGTCCGGCATGCGGCGTGCCATCTCTTTGGGTTATGGGTTGGCGAAATTCACCTTCGGTCCCGACATGGTTATGCGCCCGGGTGTCAGGGTGATGTTGTAGGTGTTGTCGCCGATTCGGAGATCGACGCCTGATTCCGTGCGCGCGGCTTCCACGTCTGCATCGTCGATGACCAGCAGCGTCAGGAATTCCTGGTTTGCGGCGGGTTTCTCGGTGGCAGCGGCAAGATGAAACTCCGTAAGCGTGAAGCTCGCCCAGTCATGGGGCGGCGTGTCGAATTCATCTTTCTGTGTGATGGCGAGACGCGCTGGCGCGAGGAAGTGCACATCCACTGTGCCAGGACCGCCTTCCCAGCGCGCGCTGTTGTCACCGAGGGTGAACGGGGTGTCTTTCGTGTGCAGGAGCCACTGGAACGTGCTTGGCTCCGGTGCGGCAAGCACATCGTGGATGAGAACGGCGCTGGGCTTGAAGAAGAGAATGCGCCGGGTCCATCGATCGAGGTTGTCATAGGAATCCCCGGCTTCTCCGGCGACGAAATCGAATTGCGGGTTCGTCTCGAACGCGGTGATGCGCCCCGTGGCGGTGGCGGTGTGAACGTCCTGTCCCTCGCCGTTCACGAGGATGGCATTGTCCGACTTCGTCTCGAACATCCATTGTTTATGGTGTGGACTGCCATAGACATCGCGCTGGCCGGATTTGATGAAGGCCCGCTCGCCGTTCAGGTGCAGCAGGAACGTGTTGTTGGCGTTGTAGCCGTGGCTCTGACGGCCCCAGGGGCTGCTCTTGAAGTGGACCTGCACATTCTGTGTGCCATCGAGAAGGTCGGTATTCAAGACGGCGAGTCCGGTATCCTGAAACACACGCGACGCCGGCAGGTCCGTGGGTTTGCGCGGTTCGAGTTCGCGGCTGTTGGCGCGCGCGACGAACCCGTAGTACCCGTCCGGCAACGAAGCGCCCTGGCTCTCGGCGTACCACTGCCAGTGTGGGTTCTGCGCACCGGCGGCAAGCTGTGCCATAAGGCCGGCCGCGCCTTTCGCACTGACCCGTTGCGCATGGTCGCTGAAGGCGCCGGCCTGGGTACCGGGCGGCAGGGTGTACATGGCGTAATAGCCGGTTTGGTGGAAGAACGGCTTGTTGAATACATTGACATCCAGCGCCGCTTCCGACACGGAGGCCCAATACATGAACCGGCTGATGTAGCTGCGCCAGTAAGCCATGCCCTCATGCCAGCCGCCGTCTTTTCCGCCCCACACGGGATAGCAGGTGTAGAAGATGGTGAGTGCGTAATCGAGCCACTCGGCGGCTTCCGGCGTTTCGCCGTAAAATGCGATGGATACCTCGCCCAGCCAGTGCCACGCGCGGTTGCTGTGGCTGGCGTAGGGGCGCCACAGGTGGTTGCGGCCGCGCAGGTGGTTGAAGCAATCGCCGCCGCGCACCGCCATGACCTCGCGTACCTTGGCGCGTTCGTCTTCAGTCAGGTAATCATGCAGCCAGGTGTAGGCACGGCTCGGGTAATACAGCAGCGGCATGGCTGCCTCGTCATTGTAGCGGTAGTTCGTGCTGCCCTTCGGATCCCAGTCCATCACCGCGAGCAAGATATCGCGGCCGGCGGCGGCATAGCGCTCCTCGCGGCTTATCTGCCAGGCAAAGCCGAGGGTGGCGGCGGCGTTGCTGGCGGCCACGGCGCGCTTGCGGTTGCCCCACCAGATTTTCTTCCACTGTTCGCTCTTGTACTCTGTACCCTTGGGATACTTCGGCGGTTCCGAGGTGTCCGGCGGATCATCGAGGTACTTGTCTGCGGTTTTGCGGATACCTTCCCAGGTCGATGCGAGCTCTCCCTCGGCCAGTGTACGGAAGCGCTCCAGGTCGTCCGGGCGCATGAACAGCCGCGGGTGCGCCTTGGGTATCCGTGCTGCCTGTTCGCCGGGCGCCGGCTTTGGGAATACGCGGGCATCCCCGGATACCGAGAAGCGGCGCACCGTGCTCCAGCCGCTTTCCACGCCCTTATCGTCCAACGCCAGATAACGCCAGCCATATTCACCCGGCGGCAGTTTCGTATCGGGCGCATGCGCCGGCCAGGGCGAGCGTACTTCGCAGGCGAGGTCCTCGAAGTCGCCGTTACGCGCCACCTGCAGCACATAAGCCGCCGCCTCTTCGACCGGCCGCCACGTGAACGCGGGCGGATTCAGACTGGCGGTGGCGCCATCGGCGGGACGATAGCCCCACTGTCCGGCTTTTGCCGGCGCTTGATCCAACTCGATGGCCGGAACGGCGGCACACAGGAGTGCGGCAAGGCAGGCGATACAGAGCAGTGTTCGCATGGGGTTTCCTTTTTCAGTTTCCCTGTCGGCTGTTACGGGCGGATCAGAAAAGCGCAGTAAACATTGACACATACGGCCCAATGGAACAACCCGTATCCCTCATCGTATGCAAGGAGCAGCGCATATGCAAAGGTAAGGGGACAGTGCGCCACACGCAACCCCAGCGCGTCCTTGGCGGACCGCAGCGCCACGTCCATGCCCAATGGTCGTACCACGTTCAACGGCGGGTGACCCGCCCAAAGGTAACGTAGTCCGTCACTGAATCTCACGTGTTCATTCGTATATCGATCTTTTTCTTTCCCTCGGTACGTAATGAGCGAAGCAGAAACTCGAAGACAAGTGCATCACGAAGCGCAACGTGGTGACAAGGCGGAAAACCAGTTGCTGTGTGCGGTTATTGTATGCAGGCACGGCTTGACTCATTCAAGCCCGGCGGGTAGCATGACGCACGAAAGGAGAATCCCTGGTGGAGATTATCACGTTACCCCTGACGCCGTTTATGACCAATTGCTACGTCCTCAAGGATGAGGGCGAGGCCCTGATCGTGGATCCCGGTGAGGGCACCCAGGAACTCAAAGATGCCGTGGCCGGCAGCAAAGTCATTATGATCTTCAATACGCACTGCCATGTGGATCATTGTGGCGGCAATGCTGACATGGTAGCGCACACAGGGGCGCCCCTCGTATGCCACGAAAACGAGTTGCCGCTCTTGCGCGCCATCGATCGGCAGGGCGCCATGTTCGGCGTGTCGTTTCCGCCGTCGCCCGAGCCGGACCAGCTTATCGAAGAGGGTGACGAAATCACGGTCGGCAGCGAAACGTTGCAGGTGCTTCTTGCACCAGGGCATTCGCCGGGGCATGTGGTGCTGGCCGGTGACGGCTTTGTCATCGGGGGCGACGTGTTGTTCGCGGGGTCCATCGGCCGCACGGACTTGTGGGGCGGCAACCATCAGCAACTCATTGACGCGATAAAGATGAAACTGCTGCCCCTGCCCGGCGAAACGATCGTATACAGCGGGCATGGACCGCCCACCACCATCGGGCGGGAACGTACGAGCAATCCGTTTCTCGCGGGTAGTTGACCCCGCTCCCGAAACAGCCAGCCACACGCCAGGCCCGCGAAAGGCACGCAGAATATGAGCAGCGTCCTACTGCTTACCATCGCCCTGCACGCGATGATGGAGGTGGAACTCGCCCCCGACCAGCCGGCGCCATTCGTGTACGTGGATGACCCGCTCATTGTCGAGCTGCGTGCATCGGAAGCCATGACGGCGCGCGTCCGGCTGGATATGCACCGCGAGGGAAACGCCGAAGCTGCCACCCTCACCTTGCCGGAGCGCAGCTTCCCCGAACAGAGCACCTATTGGTGGCCCCTCGAAGGTTGGCCTCGGGAACGGGGGTTCTATGAAGTCCGTGTGCGGGTCGACACCCCCGCGGGCCCGCAAAACGCTACGCGGCATTTCTGCAGCATCGATCGGCCGGGCGCTGCCTATCCGCTGCCGGTGACCGTGGCGCTCGATCGGGTGGACGAGCGCACATTGCTGGCGCTCCACAGCGTTGGCGTGACCAGGGTGTGCCTCGCCGGCGATGGCCAGCACGCTATGGAACAGGCCGCCGCCGTGCTTGACGCGGGGTACAAGCTCATTGTCTCGTTGCCTGCGGCTGCAGCGCCAGAGGAGCGCGGCCGGGCTACGGCACTGGCGGAGCGCTTTGGTGAAGACGTATACCGCTGGGACATCCGCATCGAGGAGGAGGAGGACGGTTACAATGCCACGAGCGAGTCCCTCGATGCCGCCGGTATTGCCGGTATGGTGTCCGCAGCGGTGAATGCGCCGGAGGCACTTTCGCCCGTTCTTGCGCAGGCAAAGCCGGCCAATGTGGTGCTCAGCGGTGGCGTGTTCGATCCCCGGGCCGTAGATACGCTGCGCGCAGTTTCCCATGAGGCCGGGCAAGAGCGCATAAACATCCATTTCCACGCACAGCAGTTGCCTGGCAAAGGCGCTGAATTTGCCCAAATGTGCATCGAGGCATTCGCGGCCGGGGTTGCGTCCATAATTGTCGATCGCGCGCAGGTAATTGATGGTGCGCCAAAGCCCGCCTTTGCCGTATTGAACGGCCTCGCGCACCGCTTGAGCGCACGCCATTTTGTGGGGGCGCTCCCTGAAACGGCAGGCGCCACGGCGCTTCTCTTTCGCGATGGCGGCGATTGGCTGCTCGCGTACTGGGCCGGGGAAGCTGGCGACTTTGCCGTGGAAATCGGCGCCGCGGATGATCTTGCGCTTTCCGATGTGTTCAACAATGCACAGCCGGTCCCCGACAGCACGGAGGGCCGCATCACGCTTGCAGCCGATGCGACGCCGCGAATGCTCTCGGGAACGGGGGGGGCACTTCTCGAGCGCGTAGGCGCTGCGGCCTCCAGGCGCTTTGCGCGCACATTCATCGAACGGGACGCCTACCGCACACACCTGCCCGAAGACCTGATGACACAAGTGCGTAACCTCTTGCGTGAACCCGCCTCGACCGGCGGCCGCGCGGCGTTTCTGGCGCTCTTGCGCTTTTTCCCGCTGCTCGAGATGCAATGGCACTCGGGATTGATTCCGCAGCCGGTAGCCACTTCCGCTATCGCCGACTTGGCCCGCCTTGCGCGTTCCCTCTGCCTCGATCAGGCTGCCGCGGGCGAGGCCTTCCTCGCACCTTTGCGCAACCGCCTCGACAAATGCGAAGAATACCGTGGCCTTTACATCACGGGTTCCGCAGCACGCCCCCGCGGCGACTGGCTGCTGGCCGAAGTGCTGCGTCTCATGAATGAGGCCGAGGACTTGATGCAAAGCGGTCGCCCCATCGAGGCCAATGCCGTTGCAGCCTTGGCCGAATGGCGCGCACGCGCCCTTGACGACGCCGCCCGCGCGCCTGCGGAACGGGCCTTTGCCGCGGCCACACTCGACACGGCGGTGGATGATGCAACCGGGCAGGTATTGCCCGAGGAATTGGAATCCGCACGCCAGCCGGAAGCGGAGCCGGAAGCGGAGCCGGAAGCGGAGCCGGAAG
>CAZMVU010000022.1:0-7867 GCA_964569295.1 uncultured Nitrospirales bacterium | reverse complement strand
AGCCGGAAGCGGAGCCGGAAGCGGAGCCGGAAGCGGAGCCGGAAGCGGAGCCGGATGCGGAGCCGGAAGCGGAGCCGGATGCGGAACAGGAGGCGGAACAGGAGGCGGAACAGGAGGCGGAACAGGAGGCGGAACAGGAAGCCATCGTGCACACGGTGCAACGCGGTGACAACCCAAGCAACATCGCGGACAAGTACGGCGTCGAACTCGATGACTTTTTCGCGTGGAACAACCTCAACCGCCGCTCGACGCTGCAAATCGGGGACGAATTGGTCGTCTATACGGACGGTAACGCCCCTGAGAATGCGTCCCAAGCGCCGGCTGAGCCGGAGCCGCGCGAGCTCATGCACACGGTGCAACACGGTGACAATCCAAGCAACATCGCAGACAAGTACGGCGTCGAACTCGAAGATTTTCTTGACTGGAACAAGTTGAGCCGCCGTTCGGTACTGCATATTGGCGAGGAATACGTGGTCTACCTGCCGGCCGAGTAACACCGCTGCGGCGAAGCCACCAAGAGGGGAAGCAATATCATGAAAGCAATCGGTGTATTAACCAGCGGTGGTGACGCGCCCGGCATGAACGCGGCCATCCGCGCGGTTGTGCGTACAGCGGTTTTCCGGGGGTGCGATGTTTATGGTGTGCGCCGCGGCTACCAAGGGCTGCTCGACAGCCGTATTGTCAAGCTGGATGCCCGCATGGTGGGCGGTATCGTGAAACGTGGCGGCACCATGCTGCATACGGCGCGGTGCATGGACTTCTTCGAGAAGGAACACCGCGCCCGCGCAGCCGCCAACCTGAGAGAAAAAGGCATCGAGGGGCTGGTGGTTATCGGCGGTGATGGCTCGTACCGGGGCGCTCAGTACCTCATCGCTGAACAGGGCATTCCGTGTATCGGCGTGCCGGGTACGATCGACAATGACATCGGTGGCACGGACTACACCATTGGCTTTGATACGGCGCTCAACACCGCGGTCGAAGCCATCGACCGGTTGCGCGACACTGCCGATTCGCATGAACGGATATTCTTTGTCGAGGTCATGGGCCGCCATTCGGGTTATATCGCCATGATGAGCGGCATCGCCGGCGGTGCGGAGGAGGTCCTTACGCCCGAGGAACCCACCGACATCGAAGCGCTCATCACCACGCTGCGCACGGGCAAAAGCAGCGGCAAAAGCTCGATGATCATCGTTGTGGCCGAAGGGGACGACGCCGGTCATGCCATCGACATTGCGCGGCAGGTCACCCAACAATCCGAATTCAAAGACACCCGCGTCACTGTTGTCGGCCATCTGCAGCGCGGCGGCCGCCCCACCGCCCGTGACCGCATCCTCGCGAGCCGCATGGGTACACACGCCGTCGAGGCCCTGCTCAGCAATGAGACCGGCAAGATGGTCGGCATCGAGGCGGACAGGTTGGTGCTGCGCCCGCTGGCCACGGCCTGGGAAGAACGCACGAAATTCGACCCCGACTTTCTGCGCATCGCACGGACCCTGAGTGTATAGCCGGAGAATGCCCGCAATCGGGTGCGATGCGGTTCTCTGCATCCGTCGTGTCCCAGGCCGGAGCGTTCATTGCCGGCCCTATACCCGTCGCCTCTACTGCAGCCCCAGCACATCCTGCATGTCGTAAAGGCCGGGGTCCGCCTTTGCGGCGAACCGTGCGGCCACAAGCGCCCCCTTGGCGAAATTGTCGCGGCTGTGTGCCTTGTGGGTCAACTCGATCCGTTCGCCCTGACAAATGAAACTCACCGTGTGCTCGCCTACCACATCGCCCCCGCGCAACGCATGCATACCGATCTCGTGTTTCGGCCGGGCGCCCACATTTCCTTCGCGGCCATGCGCCACATGATGATCATAGTCGAGGCCGAGGGCTTCCGCGACCTGTTCCGCGAGCCGCCGCGCCGTGCCGCTGGGGCTGTCTTTTTTCTGATTGTGATGGATTTCGGTGATCTCGACATTGTAGTCCAGCCCGAGGATCTCGGCCACTTCGCGCGTCAACTTAAAAAGAAGGTTCACCCCGACGCTCATATTCGGGGCGTACACGACCGGCACCACGCCGGCCAGGGTCTCGAGCTTGGCCACCTGGGCCGCACTGAGACCCGTCGTGCCGACGACCGCTGCTTTGCCCGCCTCCGCAGCCGCGCGCACATTGCCGACTGCACCCTCCGCCAGGGTAAAGTCGATCAGGACATCCGCCCCGCTCAAGGCCGCGCTCGCATCCGGCGCCATGATCACCGTCTTCTCGCCCAGCCGCAGTTCCTTGCCCGCGTTCGCCGGCAGGTCGAAGGCGCCGCCGATGTCAATGTCGTCCGCCTCGGCGGCCATCTCGAGGATGCGCCGTCCCATGCGTCCGAGCGCACCCGCCATGCAAATCTTCATCACACATCTCCCACAGTTGTTTTAAGATAGTACAGCTATACTGCGACCGCTTCATAACAGAAAGTGATGCAAAAAGGGGGGAAGTCCCCTCGTTTGCTTCAGGCTTGTCGGAACGCGGTGATAACAAAGCTGCGCCCTGTTTTTGAAAAGGGGGTGAAGTACGGCCCCGTTCGTTGCGCATTATACCGGTTGAATGCGCCGGGTTTAAGAGCGGCGCCTTGATTTCCCGCTGCGTGTGCAATAGGATCAGGCGCTTTGGCAGCCGCGTGTTGTGGCAGCCCGGCAGGTGCTATCCGATGATTGTACTAAACACAGAACAACAGGCGGCTGTTACTGCGCCCGACGGGCCCGCCCTCGTGCTCGCGGGCGCGGGCACGGGCAAGACGCGCGTCATTATCGAGCGTATGGCGTGGCTTGTCGAGGAACGCGGTATTGATCCGCGCCACCTGCTCGCGCTCACCTTCACGAACAAGGCCGCCGCAGAGATGAAACAGCGCCTTGCGCAACGGCTGGGTGACCAGCGTGTTGGGGCATGGATGGGCACCTTCCATGCCTTCGGCCTGTTTGTGCTACGCCGGGAAATGGCCCGGCTCGGCCGAAAGAAGCAATTCACCGTTTTCGATGACCAAGACCAGCTCACGCTCATGAAGCGGCTGGTGAAGGCGCTGCCGCAACGTGCTTTTCGCGTGTCGCCACGCGAAGCCCTGCGTTACATCAGCAATCTGAAGCAACGCGTGGAAACCCCACAGCCTTCTGAGGTTCCCGACCCGGAAGAGCAGGTTTACCACTTGCTCTGGCGCCGGTATCACGACGCGCTCGAGCGCGCTTCGGCGGTGGACTTCGATGATTTGCTCGTGCTGATGGCACGGCTATTCGAGGAACATCCGGACGTGCGCGACAAGTATCAGCGCCGCTACCGCTATGTCCTCATCGACGAATACCAGGACACCAATCATGCCCAGTACCGCATCGCGCGATCCCTCGCTGGCGAGCCGGGCAATATCTTCGCGGTCGGCGACGAGGACCAGAGTATCTATGGCTGGCGCGGCGCCGACATCCGCAACATTCTCGATTTCGCGCAGGATTTTCCCGAGGCGGTGGTGCACCGGCTCGAGGAGAACTACCGCAGCACGCAGCCCATCCTCGATCTGGCGAACACGGTCGTGGCGCATAACCGGGAGCGGCTGGGCAAAACCCTGCGCACGGCCATCACCGAGGGAGAGGCGGTGCGCTTTTACCACGCTGCCACTGCGGAGGAAGAGGCCCGCTGGATTACCGGGGACATCATCGCTTCACAATCGCCGGCCAAAGAGGTGGCCATCCTCTACCGCACGAACGCCCAAGCCCGCCTGCTCGAGCAGGAGTTGCGCGCGAAGGGTCTCAACTATGTGGTTGTCGGTGGGGTCAAGTTTTATCAGCGCAAGGAGGTGAAGGACATCCTCGCCTATTTGCGCCTCCTTGTTAACCCGGCGGACGACGAGTCGCTGCGGCGGATCATCAATGTGCCGCCCCGGGGGTTCGGCGGCGCCACCATGGGGCATATCGAGGAGTATGCGGCTGCACGCCAGCGGCCTCTTTTCGAGGTGCTTCGGGAGCTGGATCTCGATACCAGCATTTCCGCGCGCGCCCGGTCATCGGCCGCCGCATTCGTGCACCTGGTGGATGAACTGGCTGAGAAAGCACGCCACAGGGCGCTAAGCACGCTGGTCGAAGACCTCCTCGAAGCCATCGGCTACCGGGACTACGTACAGCACGCGGACGAAAAGGACTTCCGTTCCCGGCTCGAAGTGGTTGATGAGTTTATTGTGGGCTGCAAGCAATTCGAGGACGAGCACAGCGGCCGTGGAACCTTGGCCGATTACCTCCAGGAGCTGGCACTCCAGACCGATGTCGACACGTGGGACCCGGAAGCCCCGGCGGTTACACTGATGACGTGCCACAATGCCAAGGGGCTCGAGTTCGACAATGTCTATCTTGTCGGGCTCGAAGAGGGCCTGCTGCCGCTGGTCTCGGAGTTCGAGGACGATCGCAGTATCGAGGAGGAGCGCCGCTTGTGTTATGTGGCCATGACGCGCGCCCGCAAGCGGCTCACGCTCACCGCCGCGCGCTCGCGCATGGTCTACGGCAAGCGCCGGGATGAACGCGATCCTTCGCGCTTCCTCACCGAAGCGGGGGCAGAACGCCTTGTTACCGTGCACAACGATGCCAGCGATGCACTGCCCGGCAAGGAGCACACCGGTGACACACGCCCCGCGGAATCGCCCCATGCCTTCCGCTCGGGCGTCCGGGTGCGCCACGCAAAATTTGGTCCGGGCACGGTGCTGTTTACCCGCGGCTCGGGTGACAATATGAAGGCGCGTATCCGCTTTCGTACAGGACGCAGCATGATGCTCATGGTGAGCAAAGCGCCGCTGGAAATCGTGGAGGGTTGAGAGGGTGACTTTGGATGAACTGAGATCGCGAATCGATACGCTTGATGCCGAGATCGTGGCGCGGCTGAATGAACGCGCTGAATGCGCACTCGCCATTGGCCGCATTAAGCAGGGGAGCGAACAGCCATACTACGTGCCCGAGCGTGAGAAGGCGGTATTCGAGCGCCTGTACAAGGTGAATGGCGGCCCACTGACTGAAGAGGGGCTGCGCGCCATATACCGTGAGATTATCAGCGCCACGCGCGCCCTCGAAAAACCGACCACGGTGGGGTTCCTCGGTCCGCGGGACACCTTCAGCCACATGGCGGCGCTGCGGGTTTTCGGTATGAGTGCCCAGTATCACCCGCTGGCATCTTTCCGCGATATCTTCACCGAAGTCGAACGGCGGCGCCTCGACTATGGCATCGTGCCGGTCGAGAGTTCGGTCGGTGGCAGTGTGAGCGATACGCTGGATCTGTTTATCACCTCGGAACTGCGCGTGGTCAATGAAGTGCTGGTGCACATTACCCAGAACCTCCTGTCCAAGTCGCCGCTCGACCAGATAACCCATGTCTACTCGAAAGACAACGCCCTGTTGCAATGCCGCCAGTGGCTACGCGCCAACGCCCCAAACGCCACACTCCTGGAAACGGCGAGCACGGCCGATGCTGCCCAGCGCGCCGCCCAGGAAACCGGGGCGGCTGCAATTGCCAGCCGCCTGGCCGCGGAGACCTACGGCCTCGACATTCTTGCCGAACACATCGAAGACGAATCGCACAACTACACGCGCTTCTTCGTTGTCGGGCGCCAGCATGTCGGCCCCACCGGCAACGACAAGACCGCACTCCTCGTATCGATACAGGACCGTCCAGGAGCGCTATACAACATGTTGGTCCCTTTCGCCGAGGCAAACATTACCTTGACCCGCATCGAATCGCGGCCCTCGCGGCAGAAAGCGTGGGAATACGTCTTCTTTATCGACCTTCTTGGCCATGCCGACGAACTTCACGTGCAGAAAGCACTCGAACGGGTGGGGGAACTCTCCTCGATGGTCAAGATTCTCGGCGCATTCCCACGGGCCCAACACATTGATTAGCCCAGTGTGCCCGTAGATGCGCGGGCACACTGGCCGTGGCAACGTACCAAAGGGTCTGTACGTTTACTGACCAGGGAATGGGGAGCGGCAGTTCCATATAACCGTTACTGACAGCAAATGCATTCCGCGTTTGCATGCGAGCCGCTTCTTGTGGCATAGTACGTCCCGTGGGGATGCGTACACGGCGGGCTTGCAACAAGCATTTGCCGCCCATGGCAGCGCTGGTATGCGCACCAGGATTGGGGGTATCAACAGGTTATTACATGCGTGAGGCAAAATGTGTCTCGCGTGCATTACGAGACTACAAACTTCGGAGAAGCGATGGGATCATTTACCTTTCGGAAGGCGGACGCGGGCACCAATATGGAACGGCATCGCCGGCTGCGCCCCGCCAAGACAGGCGGACAGGGAATAACCCTGACCGACGCCTATGACCTATGGCACATGCACCATGAACACAGCCACGACGGACGACTCAACGGCCGCGTGTGCATCGTGAGGAAGGTGCTTGTGCCGGCGCACGCTCCCGGCAACGAGCCGGCATAGACAGCGCGCGCGCAGCGAAACAAAAACACGCGGACAACGGCGCACAGGACGCGTTGTCCGCGTGTTTTGCATGGTGCGGCGCCGGCGCCGGGCTGGACGCGGCTGTAACCCGCGCCGCACCCCATTCAACAATGCTGTTGGCGGTCGTTGGACTGCACAGGCCTGCCAATGGCCTCCACACGCGGCACGTCGCCAGCTTCGAACAGCGGGAAGCCGCCCGTCACCACGCTGTGCAAGACCGCATGGGCGCAGGTATCGATTGTCTCGAAGAAGCCCGTCCCGACGATATTCTGCCCCACAAAATGACCGATAGGGCGTATAATGATAGTGAAACCAAAGGAGGATAATGTCATGGCCGCCATACAGATGAGCGAGTTGCTGAAGCGGTGCCAGCAGTTTCACCACCGGCTCGCCGAACACTACGAGGAAATGGAACACGAAGTGCGCCGTGCCAATGTGCGCGCCATGCTGGACTTCATGGCCCGGCATGAGCGGCACCTCGAGCAGTGCCTCGCGCTCTACGAGAAGACCGCCGCGCCGAATGTGGCCCACGCATGGTTCCGCGTGGCACCGCACGACGAGGCCAAACGGCTGCTGCATGACGATGTGGTGGACCCGGACATGGGCGTCGAGGATGTTATCGACATGGCGATGCGCTTCGACGAATGCCTCGTCCGCATGTACCGCCGGCTCGCCGAGAGCACGCAGAATACCGCCCTGAAAGAAGCCCTCGAAAACCTGCTGGCCCTCGAAGAACGTGAAGAGGCGCGCCTCGCCTGGGACCTCCAGCAAGGCTGAGGGCACGTCCGCTTTAAGGCTTTACCCCCCCCCCCGATACGTACGAGCAACACCGGCAGAAACGCCGCACTCAGCGTCCTCTTCGTACAAATCCTTCGAGAAACGTTGCGACCAACGTCCCTCCCGGTTGTGGCGAGCCTTGTTGGAGACACGGCCCCATTCCGTTCTCGACCTCCAGTCTCCAGTCTCCAGGCCGGCTTCACTGGTTGCGAACAAAGACTTGCTGGTTGTGCCCCGTTTGTGCTGCAATCGACGTGAGAATGGAGGCTGAATTATGAGTAAGAGCGCAATGGTCAGAGCACGGATCGAGCCGGAACTCAAGGAAGGCGCGGAAGAAATACTTGCGCGGATCGGCCTGAACGCCACACAGGCGATTACCCTGTTCTACAAGCAGGTCGAGTTGCATCAGGGCCTGCCGTTCGACGTCGCCATTCCCAGCGAAACGACGCAGCGCACCTTCAGAAAAACGGACGCGGGGCGCGATCTGGTGGTATGCGAAGACGCCGATGACCTGTTCAAGAATCTGGGCCTCTGACGCGTGCTTATCCCCGTCTATACGCGTCAGTTTGAAAGGATGGGGTGCAGTTCTTGTACTACCGCTCTGTTGGTGAAAAAGTGAAGCAAACAAAGGGACT
>CAZMVU010000021.1:0-37396 GCA_964569295.1 uncultured Nitrospirales bacterium | reverse complement strand
TCCCTGGTTTTGCGGCCTTGGAGAAAAGCGTCGCGAATTTCTCCAAATTTCGCAAAAAAGGGACAGTCCCTGCTCGCGGACTCGCGAGGACAGTCCCCTTTTTGCTTCACTTTTTCACCAACAGCGCGGTAGTACAAAAACTGCACCCTTTACAAAGGCGGTTTTGGTTCTGCATGAAGCGTCAAACCCGAAACCGTACTTATTGGTAGATTTGCCCGGCGTTCGCGGCCTGAACGCCTAGCTGGCTTTCTGGTCTTATGGCACACCCCGCTACCCTGTCGGTGCGCCCTGCCACATAGTTTCTCCCGGGACACCATAACGGCATTACAGCACGTCGGCTGCGCCAAGCAATTGTCCTGCCCATAACATATAGTATAGGGCCGGCCCCGCAAACAGGAAACCGTCGCACCGGTCCAACACACCGCCATGACCAGGAAAGAGCGCGCCGGCATCTTTCACCCCGGCATCGCGTTTCAACATGGATTCCACCAGGTCACCCATCTGGCTTACCACGGCAAGCGCCGCGCCGATGCTCAGGTAGACCGGCAGAGTGAACGCCGGGAAGGCGTCCCACGGCAGCGCACGGCTGAGCCCGTAGACAACCGCTGCACACAAGACACCGCATACAAGGCCGCCCGCCGCCCCTTCCCAGGTTTTCTTGGGGCTGACCTGCGGCGCAAACTTGTGGCGGCCGAAGGTCTTTCCAATAAAATACGCGCCTGTATCGGAAAGGATGACCACCGCCAGGAGCAACGTCACGTTGCCCGGCCCGAAAGTATGCTGGTGCAACATGATGAAGTGCGCCGGGAACAGCCCCCCGTACACCAGCCCCAGCACGGACACCCCAAAACCTGCGAGGGTGTGCTTGCCCCGCCACACATGCAAGATACCCAACGCCAACACGCCCACTAGAAACACATCGGATATGCGCACTGGCGTGCGCGCCTGCAACAGCGTGGCGAGCACAATCGCCGTGGCGATTGCCGTACCGCCGGCCGCTTCGGCAACGATGCCCCGGTGCGCCGCCAATTGAAAGAACTCCCGCTGCCCCAAAAAGGCCAGCACCACGACAAACAACGCAAAGGGCAGCGCCAGCACAGGCACCCAGATGAGTGCTAACACGATGGGGATCAGCACCACCGCGGTCGCCAAACGCGTGAGCACGGCACCCTCTTCGCGCATACCGCTCATGGCCGGCCGCCGAAACGGCGGTGGCGCATCTGATAGGTCACCAGGCAATCGCACAGGGCCTCCTTGTCAAAGTCCGGCCACAGGGTTTCGGTGAACACCAATTCGGCATAGGAGATCTGCCATAGCAGAAAATTCGAGATGCGCTGCTCGCCCGAGGTGCGGATAAGCAAATCCACTTCGCTGTGTTCCGGCACATACAAATGCGCCGCCAGTGCCGCTTCGGTGATCTCTTCCGGCCGCAGGCGGCCCGCCGCGACATCCTCGGCCAGTGCCCGGGCGGCATCTGCCAACTCGAGGCGCGCACCGTAGTTCACCGCGACGCAGCAGTCCAGGCTGCGGTTGTTTTTCGTACGCTCGATGCAATAGCGCAGGTCTTCGGCGGCCTTTTTTGGCAGCCCTTCCCAACGGCCAAGATGGTGCACCCGGATGTCGTTCTTGTCGATCTCTTCGATTTCACGGTGGATATATTGCGACATCAGGCGGAACAGTGTGTTCACTTCGAAGTCCGATCGCCGCCAATTCTCCGTTGAAAAGGCATACAGCGTCAGCGCGTTGATTCCCAGCTCCCGGCAGGCTTCAATGGCCGCACGTACCCCCCGCGCCCCGGTCTCATGCCCTTCGGCGCGGCTCATGCCATGCTGCTCTGCCCAGCGGCCATTCCCATCCATGATGATGGCTACATGGCGGGGCAGATCCGCCATGTCGAGCCGGGGATCTAGCTGCCGGCGTTCTTTCGCCTTTTCGGTACGCATCAGAAACATCCCTGTCGCGGCGCTCTTCCGCATAGGAAAACCGCGGAACAGGCACGGTTCACCCATTCCGCGGTTCTTTGGCGTTCACATGCATGCAGGTTCGGGCATCGCCTAGACTTCCATGATATCGTCTTCTTTTTCCTTGAAGTGCGCATCGATCTCGTCCGTGAACTCGTGGGTGATTTTCTCCACTTCCTCGGAGAGGTGATGTGCGTCATCTTCGGGGATATCACCATTTTTCTGGCCGCTCTTGATTTCTTCCATGGCGTGGCGGCGGACATTGCGCAGGGCGATCTTGGCCTCTTCCCGGTGTTTGTTGGCCACCTTCACCAATTCCTTGCGGCGCTCCTCGGTGAGCTGAGGAATGGGCACGCGGATGACCTTGCCGTCGTCAGAGGGCGTGAGCCCGAGAGGCGACTGCATGATCGCCTTCTGGATGACGCTCATCTGGCTCTTGTCCCACGGATCGATGACGATGAGGTGGGCGTCGGGCACGGTCACATTGGCGAGCTGGTTTATCTTCATCTTGGTGCCGTAGGCCTCGACATCGACCACATCCAGCAGGGCGGCCTGGGCACGGCCCGTGCGAATGCCGCTGAGTTCCTGCTGAAAGGCCTCCACGCTTTTCTGCATCTTGCTTTTGGCTTCTTTGACGATTTCGTGCGGCATGACAGTCATTCTCCCTTCACGATGGTCCCGATGGACTCCCCTTTTAGCACCCGGGCAATGTTGCCCGGCCGAGTCAGGTTGAAGACCAGGATAGGCAACCCGTGCTCCCGGCACAAACTGATGGCGGTGCCGTCCATGACGCGCAAGTTCTTGGCAAGCACAGTGGCATAGTCGAGCGTTTCGTAGCGAACCGCCTCCGGGTTCATCACGGGGTCGGCATCGTACACGCCGTCAACCTTGGTGCCCTTCATGACAACCTCGGCACCGATCTCGTTGGCGCGCAGCGCGGCCGCGGTGTCGGTCGTGAAGAAGGGGTTGCCCGTGCCCGCGCCAAAAATGACGATGCGCCCCTTCTCGAGGTGGCGCGTGGCGCGGCGGCGGATGTAAGGTTCTGCGACCGGGCGCATCTCGATGGCGGTCATGACACGGGTGGCGACGCCGCGGTTCTCGAGGGCAGCCTGGATCGCCAGGGCGTTGATCACGGTAGCGAGCATACCCATATAGTCGCCCGAGGGCTTGTCTATCCCGGAATCGCCAATGCCGCCGCGAAAGATGTTGCCGCCGCCAACGACAAGGCCTATCTCGACGCCCAGCTTGTGCGCGTCGAGAAGCTCGCCGGCCAACCCCGCGAGGGTGGGAAAGTGCATACATCCCTGCGCACGGTCACCCTCGAGGGATTCACCGCTCAGCTTGAGCAAGATACGCTTGTATATCGGGCCCGCCATGGGCCGCTCAGCCCTTCTTCTCGGCCTTGGCCATTTCGGCGGCCACTTCCTCGGCGAGGTTGCTCTCCTGCTTCTCGATGCCTTCGCCCAGTTCGAAGCGCACGAAACGGCGAATCGTGATTTTTTCACCGGTCTTGCCGGACAGTTCCGTCATGAGGGTTTCGATGGTCTTGCCCTCATGCTCGGGCTTCACGCTCGGCTGCTCGAGCAGGCAGATCTCGGCGTACCACTTGTTGAGCATGCCCTCGACAATCTTGTCAAGGATGTGCTCAGGCTTGCCCGTCTCCCGCGCCTTCTGGATATAGAGATCCTTTTCCTCCTGCACCACGGCGGGGTCCGCCTCTTCGCGCTGTAACCAACGGGGATTGGCCGAGCAGATTTGCAGGCAGACATCCTTCAGAAACTTCTGGAAGTCCTCCCCACGCGCCACGAAATCGGTCTCGCAGTTGATCTCGACCAGCACGCCCACCTTGCCGCCCATGTGGATGTACGACCCGATGGCCCCTTCATTCGCCGTGCGGTCCGCGCGCTTGGCAGCCTTGGCCATGCCCTTCTCGCGCAACCAGTGGACGGCCTTGTCAAAGTCGCCCTCGGTTTCCTTGAGGGCCTTCTTGCAGTCCATCATGCCGGCGCCGGTGGCGTCACGCAGTTCTTTAACTTCTTTTGCAGAAATTGCCATAGTCGCATTCACTCCTCTGGTTACGCTGCCCCCAGTGGCTGGGGTGCCTGGAACCCCGCAACCCGGACTACGCCGTTCCGTCAGGGCCGTTGTGCAATCAACGGCCGTGAACAATTGGCGCACACCGCACAGGGCCCGGGTCCGGCTGATGCGCCGGCCGAGCACGCTGCGGGGTCCGCGGGTTTACTTGTCCTCGGTAGTCTCGGTTTCAGGGCGGGGTTCCGGAGCAGTCTCGGGAGCACCGGAACTGGTGAGGCCGGAGGCCTCCTCCGCGATGGGCGCAGCGCCGCCGCCCGGCTGATCGCCCTTGGCAGCTTCCGCCTCGGCCACGCGATCGATTTCCGGGTCGGCGGTGGGCGTGATCTCAGCGGGCTTTTCGTCCGCTTCGCCTTCCGCTTCCTTCTCCGCCCGGGCCAAGGCTTCCTGCTCGGATTCCTTCTCGGCGCGCCGCCGTTCACTGCGCAACTTCTCGCCGGTCATGCGCCCCTCGAGCACGGCGTCGGCCATGACGGAGCAGAACAGGTTGATAGCCCGGATGGCGTCATCGTTGCCGGGGATCGGCAGGGTGACCTCATCCGGATCCGTATTCGTGTCGCAGACGGCAAGCGAGTGGATGCCCACGCGGTGCGCCTCGTGAATGGCGATGTCCTCACGCTTGGCGTCAATGACGAACATGATATCCGGCCGGCGGGTCATGTCACGGATGCCGGCAAGGTTTTTCTCGAGGCGCTCCTTCTCCTTGCGCAACTGGGCGGCCTCTTTCTTCGAGTACTGATCGAGTTTCTCCTGCGCCTCGAGCTCTTGCAGGTGGATCAGCTTCTTGATGCTGTTGCGCATAGTGGACCAGTTGGTCAGCGTGCCTCCGAGCCAGCGGTGGTTGATATAGTACATGCCGCAGCGGGTGGCCTCGCGCTTGACGGTCTCCTGCGCCTGGCGCTTCGTGCCCACGAAAAGCACGGTGCCGTCCTGCGCTACGGTGTCGCGCACGAGGTTGTAGGCCCGCATGAGCTGGCGCATGGTCTTCTTGAGGTCAACAATGTAGATACCGTTGCGCTGCCCGTAGATGTACCGGGCCATCTTCGGATGCCAGCGCCGGGTCTGGTGCCCGAAGTGAATACCCGCTTCGAGCAGTTGCCGCATGGTTACGTCGGCCATAGTGAAAGAACCTCCATTCGGGTTAGTCCTCGGAGCCTTGCGCGAACCCGGCACACGCCGGGCACCCGAATCTGCCGCAGTGGGAAGGCTCCTGTGAAGTTACATGAGCGCGCGAGTATAGCATGCGCCAGGGATAAGCTGCAACTTATCGAGGCCGTGTAAAACCGGTTCAGCATGGGCATTACCCGCGCGCCAATGGATGCTGCACGGTACCGCTCGTGTGCCTTCATACTGGACAGTCGCACAGTCTCCTTTTTCGGCATTTTTTAGCCGTATGGTGCAAAGGGCCGCACTCGTTTCGTCAATCTGTTCCGTGATTGCGCATACCAGCGTGCGGCCTGGATACGCAGACCGTTGGCGCAATTCTGGCGTGCGGTGGCTTGCCACCGCACTCGAAAGGGCGCATACATCGGGACCCATAGAGACAGCCGGTGGGCCAGAACCGTTCTCACCGGTGAAACCGGGGCACCCTATGGAATATGGGCAACGGCGCACGGCAAACGGCTACATAATTATTCTACCAGGCGTGCCAAGTGGAACATTCACCCGCTGGCATGGGAAAATGCGGCGTATGGCAACACGGGCGATTCATGGTAGATTGAACACGGAATGCGCATACGCCATACAAGCTTATAGAGAGCGGGTTGCATCCTTTGGCTGCCGGGTGCGCCCCTGAAGAAGCAGCGTAACTGCTCCGCTGCTCGGCACACGAAGGGCTTGGCTGGACGAGATTTCAGAAGACCCGCGTGTATTTGTGTTCAGAGCGCCAGGCACCCTGTATCTGCCTGGGCCTGGGCTTCGGGTGTTTTCTTCCTCCACATAGTGCATCGGCTGCAACCAAACGAAAGAAAGTGCTATGGCGACAGATTTTGACATCAAGCGTTTCCGGCTGCCAGCGGCGGTCAACGATATTCTCTCCTCATGTCCGGCGTTCACCGTGGCGCACAATGTCTCGGAGTTGGTTGAACTGGCGGTGGGCAAGGCAGAAGGCGGTTGGCAAGAGGTGACCTACGATGTGCCCGGCCAGGGCATGGTGACCGAGGCGCGGGCATGCCGGCTGCGCAATGGTGTTGCGGTGAATTACGAAGACCCCTACATGCGGCGGCGCGACCCGGCCTGCATGTATATCGCCGATCGCGATCCGACGGACAAACCGCGCTATCACGAAGAATTCGGCGCGGATTTCGGCGTGTTACGGGCCGAGACCTTTGACTGGCTCAAGCAGCAGGAGCTCGCCGTGTTCGCATTTGTGGCTGGCGCGGAGAAGCAGGGACTCAAAGCCATGGTCATCGCGCCGGCGAATGCAGGTTTTTTCGCCTTGGGCCTGGCATTGCTGCAGGGCATCCTCGACCCGGATGCGTTGCCCGAGGATTTTTCGCCGCAGGCGGTGATCTATGTGGCGCCGCCGTTCCGGCACACACATTTCGGCGGCCGGCAGGTGGTCGTGCATAACCGGTTGCTCGGGTTGCACGAGGTGTTTTCGTATAATCTCTACCCCGGCCCAAGCGCGAAGAAGGGCGTCTACGGCATGCTGATCAACCTGGGCGAACGCGAGCAGTGGGTGACGGCGCACTGCTCGACAACGCAGGTGGTAACCCCCTACGACAACAAGCTCGTCATCATGCACGAAGGGGCCAGCGGAGGCGGCAAGAGCGAGATGCTCGAAACGGTCCACCGCGAGCGCGACGGCCGCCTGAAGCTGGGACAGTGCGTGGTGACGGGCGAAGAGCGCTACCTCACCCTGCCGCGCGCCTGCGGGCTGCACCCCATTACGGACGACATGGCACTGTGCCACCCGCACGCGCCCAATGCCAACGGGAAACTCGTATTGTCCGACGCGGAGAACGCCTGGTTCATCCGCGTAAACCACATTCAACACTACGGCATCGACCCGTTGCTCGAGGAGATTACCATTCACCCCGGCCAGCCGCTGCTTTTCCTCAATATCGACGCGGCGCCGGGCGGCACCGGGCTGATCTGGGAACACATCGAAGATGCCCCGGGCGTGCCGTGCCCGAACCCGCGCGTGGTCCTCCCGCGCGACGCCTTCCCCGGGGTCATCAACGAGCCGGTGCGGGTTGATGTGCGCAGCTTCGGCGTGCGTACGCCGCCATGCACCAGCGAGCACCCGACCTACGGCATTCTCGGGCTCATGCACGTGCTGCCGCCCGCACTCGCCTGGCTATGGCGCCTGGTCGCCCCCCGCGGCCACGGCAACCCGAGCATCACCGACAGCCAGGGCATGCAATCCGAGGGGGTCGGCTCCTACTGGCCGTTTGCCACCGGCCGGCGCGTGGACCAAGCGAACCTGCTTCTCAAACAGATCGTGGACACGCCGCGCATGCGCTATATCCTTGTGCCAAACCAGCATATCGGAGCGTGGGAAACCGGATTCATGCCGCAGTGGATCGCCCGTGAATACCTCGCGCGCCGCGGCGGGGCCTGGTTCTCCGAGGACCAACTCAAGCCGTCGCGCTGCTCCCTGCTGGGTTACGCCGTGCGCCAGATTACCGTCGAGGGCCAGATGATCGGCAACTGGTTCCTGCGCGTCGAGACCCAGCCGGAAGTGGGCGAGGCCGCCTATGACGCAGGCGCCGCCCAGCTCCAGGCGTTCTTCAAGCAGCAGCTCGAGGCCTTCCGCGACCCAGACCTCTTTCCGATGGGCGAGCGGATCATCGACTGCTTCATGTCCAACGGCGCTGTCGAGGACTATGCCGCGCTCATCCAGCGCGAAGATTTCTTCGGCGAGTAGGCCTGGCCAAGTCTGCCACACAGCGCAGACACCCCAGGGACGGCGTGGGAAGCGGCGGACCACTGCCGTGTCTCACCCGGCTTCATGCTCGAGCACGATCTTGATAGCCCGGCTTCCGCGTTTGTCGAGGAAGGTCTTGACGGCCTGCTTCCACTCCGAGACGGGGAAGCGGTGGGTGATGAGGAGGGCGGGGTCGAGGTGGCCCTCGGCGAGGATGGCGGCGGCGATGTCGAAGGAGGTGTGGCCGTCTTGGGTTTCGGTGGCGTGGCAGTTGATGCCCACCAGGTTGACCTCCTGGCACCAGACGGGCGAGTAGTCGATCTTGCCGGGGGCGAAGTTAATGCCCAACAGCACGACCGTGCCGCCGCCGCGTGCCCAGCGGAGCGCGTTGTGCAGTGTGGTGTCGTTGCCGATGGTGTCGTAGATGCGGTCGTAGCCGCCGAGCAGGATTTCGTTGTTGAAGGGACCGCGCACGTGGCGGGCGGCCGTGGCGCCGGCGATGCGCCCGTATAGGCCTTTCCCTTCGCGGATGGCCGTGGCGCCGAGCTTCTCCGCGGCATCGGCCTGGAAGTCGTAGCGCACGAGGGCATGCACCGGCGTATGCGGGAAGCGCGCCCGCAGCACAGCGACCGTGAGCAGCCCGATGGTTCCGCCGCCGATAACGAGGGCGGTTTCCCCCAGTTCCGGCGGCGCCTTGAACACGCCATGCACCGCGCTCGCCGTGGGCTCGAGCAGCAGGGCGTGGTCGTTCGAGAGTGTGTCGGGCGCCTTGAAGGGCTGCGACCGGTGCATGATCATGCGGGGACTGAAGCCGCCGCCGGTGTCGACCGTGGCAGGAGCCACCTCACCGGCGCGTGTGCATAGCATGTAGTTGCCGGCGGCGCACTGTTCGCACGGCGGGCCGGCCTCGGTCTGATAGCACGAGGGCCAGTCGATGCGCAGGGCCACCCGGTCGCCCACGGCCACGTTGTCCACCTCGGCGCCGGTCTCGATAACCTCGGCCACCAGCTCGTGCCCGAGGTACTTCCGTGCGATGCCCGGCATGGCCGCCGAGAAGCACTTCGGATCGAGGTCCATGAACATGAAGTGGATGTCGGTCCCACACAGCCCGCAGGCGATGTTGCGCACCTTGAGCCAGCGCGGATTGGGCAGCTCGGGCTCGCGCACCTCGGCATAACGCAGCGTCGAGAAGGGCCCGAGCGCCGCGTGCTTGTGTACGAGGGAGGCCGCCTTCAGCAGGATGACCCGCCCGAGCTTGTTCTCCCAGTAGAGCGCTTTCACGCCTCGGCATCCTCCGGTATCACCGCCTGGCACACCGCCTCGAGGGCCACGAGGATTTCCCGGGTTTCCGCATCGCTCAGGAGCAGGCTCGGACGCAGCAGCACCGTGTGCGGCGCCACCCGCCCCGGCAGCACGAGCAGGCCGTGTTGCGCGGCGGCGGCGCAGAATGCCCGGGCACGGGCCGCGGTCTCGAGGTCGAGGGAGAGCAGCAAACCCTGCCCCGCCCACCCGGCGACACTCCCGGGGTGGTTTTTCACAAGTTCACGAATGCCATCGACAAGCACTTCGCCCTGCCGGGCGGCGTTGTCCCAGGGCGCAAGGTTTTCGTAGAGGGCGAGCGCGCGCTGGGCTACCCGGCAGCCGATATCCGACCCGCCGAAGGTGCTCAGGTGGATCATGGGGTGCTTGTTGAGGAAGCGGTTCACCCGCTGGGTAAGCAGGGTCGCGGCGATGGGGAACATGCCGCCGCCCAGCGCCTCGCCCAGGATCAGCATGTCGGGCGCAACGCCCAATTCGCGGAAGGCAAAGGGTACTCCCGTCCGCCCGAAGTTGGTCTGGGTTTCATCGAGCACGAAGAGTGCGCCCATCTGCTTGCAGCGTCTGGCCAGGGCCTGAACATAATCGGCGGAGGCGGTGCGGCAGTGGTTCTCCGCCTGCACGGGCTCGAGGAACACCGCGGCCGTGTCGCGCCGGATGCTGCGGTTGGCCGCGTCGATATCGCCAAAGGCAATGGTGTCCACCTCGGGAATGAGCGGGCCGAAGTCCGGTGCACCCGGGTCACGGTGCGACAGGCTCAGCGCGAAGCCCGTGTCGCCGTGCCAGGCGCCCTGCACGGCGAGCAGGCGCTTGCGGCGGGTGACGCCCCGGGCCACCTTGCACGCCACCTCCATGGCCTCGCCGCGGGTCACACTGTACACCGCGCACTCGAGGCCGCCGCCAACAAACCGCGCCAGGTCTTCGGCGAGCGCGGCCTTCTCCGCGGAAATCATGGGGAAATTGCCCTGGTCCGTGGCGTGCATGGCCTCGCGCAGGGCTTCGGCGAGATCGGGGTGGCGCCGGCCAAGGTTGTAGGCCCCCGCTCCACACACGCCGTCGATGAAGCGGCGGCCGTCCGTGCCGTATAGGCAGGCGCCTTCACGTTTGCCCTCGAGGAACTCCGGCGCATCACCCATCATGCGATCCTCCGCGGTTTCTGCCGAAGGTGTCTTCGATGCGGCGCAACAGGCCAAAAGCCCAGGTTTGCACGCGCTCGTTGTTGAAAATCGGCAACACCCCGGGGACCCTTGCGGCGAGCAAGGCCAGGGGCAGGAGCGTCTTCATGTGGGCCACGGCGGCGCCAATGGCTTCGGCCACCGCGTCGATCTCTTCCTCCGTGGCGACGATGGGCATCATGAAGCGCATGACCTGCGGCGCATTGCCGGAGTACGCGGCGAAAACCCCCTGGCGCGCGAGGGCCTCGGACATCATCGGGCCCATGAACTCGTGTACATACTCGATACCCACCATGAGCCCCACGCCACGCACTTCCTTGATGATGCGCGGGTTCTCGGCCGTGAGCGCGCGCAGTGCGTCTTGCAAACGTTGGCCCATGCGCCCGGCGTTCTCGCAGAGGCGTTGCTCCTCGATGTACTCGATGACCCGCAGCCCCACACGGCAACCAAGGTCCGTGCCGCCGGTGTAACTCGTGTGGAAATCGGGGTGGTGGGCGAGGAACGCATCGACAGCGGGCGCCGCGCGGTAGAGCATCGCGGCAATGGGATAGAGCCCGGCGCCCAGCGACTTCGCCACGGTCATCATGTCCGGCACGACCCCGGCATGTTCACAGGCAAAAAGCCTTCCTGTGCGGCCGAACCCCGTCTGAATCTCGTCGAAGATAAGAAAGATGCCGCGCTCGTCGCAGAGCTGGCGCAATCCCTCGAGGTATTCCCGGCTTGCCGGGTAGATGCCCGCCTCGCCCTGCACCGGCTCGACAATGATGGCGGCGGTGTTGACGTCGGCCCGGTGCACCATCGCCTCGAGGTCGTTGTACGGCGCGAACTCGAAGCCCGGCATGAGGGGCTCGCAATACCGGCGGTAATGGGGCTTGCCGTTGGCCGAGAGGGCGAAGCCGGTGTGGCCGTGGTAGGCCTTCACCGTCGAGAGCACCCGGTTACGCCGCGTGACGCCGCGGGCCAGCTTGATTGCCATCTCGACCGCTTCGCCCCCGCCCGAGGCGAACCGCAGGCGGTCGAGACCGTCCGGCGCCACGGCGCACAGCTTCTCGGCGAGGGCGGCCTTCGCGGGGGACAACAGAAAGAAGCTGCCCATATCCTCCGTTTCGAGGGCCTCCTCGAGGGCCTGCATGACAACCGGATTGTGCCGGCCCACGTTGAAGCAGCCGGCCGAGGTGAAGCAGTCGAACAGGCGGCGCCCGGAAGCCGGGTCGGTGAAGCCGGCGCCTTTGCGCGCGGCCTCGAGCACATCGAGATGCCCCGCCCGCAGGTACTTTACCTGGCCACGGTTGATGTGCCGCGCGAAGCGGTCAACCACCGCGCGCTTCCCGGCCGGCGAGAGGACAGTGTCGCTTTCGGGTTTGGTCATGGCTGCATGTTGCCTTCCGCGTGGCGCGTCTGCGTTGGTACCTTAACGATCGTATCGTAACGTGCAACAAAATACGACAAAATTTCGAGCATTATTCGAAATATGTCGTAGCCAAATTACTTATTGGACATGCATGCTGCGGTCCTGCGCAGGCGGCCATCGCCGCCCACCCTCTTTGGGGTATTGCGTTGCGTTTCGGCTCGCCCTTTCTTTAAGGCCAACAACCCGTACCGTTCCAGCCTGGGCCCAAGGCCCGAATCACCCTATAGGCATCGGAATCAGGTATCTGTATCCAAGGCAATGATCGAATCATGATCGCGGACGTCTTGAAGCACCCACGGCGTGATATTCACCCAGCGTTCCGCACGATCGATAATCCAACTGTCCGCAGTAACGGCGATAGCCCCGGACGAGGCGATAAGTTTGTCCGGGTTGGACCGCACATCAACCGTCCAGGGCCAGCCAGCCTCGGCGGCACGCGCGGCAATACGCGTCTTGAGGCGGCCGCTGTTCGACACAGGCGCGTCAAAGTACCACTGCACATGGGCAGGTTCGAGCGCGTTGAGCCGTGCACCGAGCAGGTCGATGGCCGCGCCGGTTTCCTCGACCCGCTTGTAAGAGCCGTGGAGGCTCGCAAGGTCGCGCACGCAGCCGTCGCGTCCACGCAGAAGCACACCACCGGCAATACCACTCTCGACGGTGATCAGCAGGTTGTACCCGTCAACGACAAGGTGTGCCCCGCGCACGGCGGCGAGATCGGTCTCGTGCAGGCGGCGGACGCGCAGGGCCTGGTCGGCGCAGGCGCACCGATTCACGGCCATGCGCTGACGCTTGGTCAGTTGGTAACGGTCGCCGGTGAGTTTGAGCGCACTCGTGCGGGAATAGCCCCGGGTGAAGAGCCAGGACAGGTCGTGCACGGCCGCGCGTAATTTCGGCCAGCGGCGCGGGTGGAAGAGATCGGCGTCGGCGGGGTGGGAGCCCCGGTGTCGTTGCTTACCGGGCATGGGGTATCGGTGCCTTCCCAGTGCGCCATGATGCCGCCTACTCGAGGCGCTCTTCTTCCTCGTTATCCGCCGGTCCCAGTGCGGTTTCCGCCATATCACCGGCGGTTTCCTGCGCGGGCGCATCTGCAGCGGACAGCGCAGTATCCGACCGGGCCGCTTCCCGGCTATCCGCAGTGGCACCGGTCTGTGGCGGGGGAATATCGGCAACACCGCCAGGATCCGGTTCCTGGCGTGCATCGCCGGCTCCGGGGGCACCGCCATCGCGCTGCTGCCGGGCAGCGGGTAAATCTTCCCATTCTGCGCGCCGCTCATCGAGATAGCGCAACAGCCGGCAGCGTACCTCGTCGCGGTGGAACTGCTCTTGGGCTGCAAAGGTTTGCTTCCAGGTGTTGCACAAGACTATCCCATGCACATGGGGCAACTGCGAGAGATAGGCCGCCACATAGTCGGCCAGCGTGCAGTCATGCCACTTCTCGAGAAAGTCGCGCGGGGAACGATCCCCCACCATGGCTTTCCAAAATGTTTCGTCATCCATGCAGCCAATTGTAGCAGAATTGACCGCGCCTCGTGTAGCATGCGGGGAAGGCAGGAGGACACCACATGAAAAACATCCTGGTCACCGGCGGCGCGGGGTTTGTCGGCTCCTGGCTCGCGCTGGCTGCGAAGACCCGCTATACCGATGCCAAGGTGACCGCGCTCGACAACCTCAAGCGGCGCGGCTCCGAGCTCAATCTGCCACGGCTGAAGGCGGGCGGCGTCGATTTCATCCATGGCGACATCCGCAATCCGGAAGACCTCGCCGCGGCGGGACCGGCGGACCTCCTGCTCGAGTGCAGCGCGGAGCCCTCGGTCATGGCGGGCTATGGCGGCTCGCCCGCCTACGTCGTCAACACGAACCTCTTGGGCACGGTGAACTGCCTCGAACATGCGCGGCGATACAGCGCGGATATGGTGTTTCTCTCCACCAGCCGGGTTTATCCCATGGCCACCATCGAAGGGCTCGAATACACCGAGCAAACCACCCGTTTCGATCTGGCCCTGGGACAGGACGTGCCGGGCGTGTCGCAGGCGGGATTTTCCGAAGAATTCCCGCTCACGGGCGCACGCTCGCTCTACGGCGCCACCAAGCTCGCCAGTGAACTGCTTATCACCGAATACCGCGCCACCTACGGCCTGCGCGCCGTCGTCAACCGCTGCGGCGTGATCACCGGCCCCTGGCAGATGGGCAAGGTGGACCAGGGGGTCGTCGTGCTGTGGGCAGCCCGCCATGTCTTTGGCGGCGCCCTCCAATACATCGGCTACGGCGGCACGGGCAAGCAGGTGCGCGATCTCCTGCACGTGGCCGACCTCTGCGGCCTCGTCTTCTACCAGGTCGACCACCTCGACACCTGCGACGGCGCCACCTGGAACGTCGGCGGTGGCCGCGGCATCTCCCTCTCGCTCTGCGAAATGACCGCGCTTTGCCAGGAACTCACCGGTAACACCATCGACATCGGCAGCGCCCCCCAAACCCGCCCCGGCGATATTCGCTACTATATAACTGATCACACCAAGGTGACCGGCGCCACCGGCTGGCGCCCGAAGCGCGATGCCCGCAACACCCTCGAAGACATCGTGCGCTGGCTTACCGGCCACCGGGACACGCTGGCGGGCATCCTGGGCTGAGAGGGTGTTTCCAAAGTCCCCGAGTTGCCGTTTCCCGCGCGTGAGGCCGGCACAAACCATGTTCTCTTCAGGGCCAACGGCCTGTACCATACCAGCCTGGGCTGAAGGCCCAGGCCGGTATCAAACCGCGCCTTCGGCGCCCCGGAAGCAACTAGCGCGCGGGTATTACCCCGGGCGTCTTTGCGACTCCCATGCCGCCCCGAACCACCAACCACTGTAGCACGCCTTCCCAGCCTCGGGTTGTGGGCAAAGCCTACACTAGATATTGACTGTTCAAGCGATTGGTGCTACCATTGGCTTAATGGAATTCCTGCGAGCGCATCCTGGGTTATTGCCCCTGGCGCAGGAATTCGAGAATGGATCTATAAGGGTAAGAGGCTGGGTACGGTTGGGCTAGGGTATGCCCCGCATTCGACCGTACCATCGGGCAGGTATGGCCGTCAGTCCCGCAACGCTGGCGGCACGGATTAGCGGCAAATCCCCGTGGAGATTCGATCATGTCCTTACTGTTGTAGCCGGTCTTGTATCTCCGACCGAACCACTCGTGGACCGTCAGGTCCCCCTCCCGGTCCCTAAGAGATGACCTTCGGTCGTTCGGGTGGCTCGCTCGAAGACCGGCCACAATAGAGATAGAAATCACGTGGACAGCAACGGCCATGGTTTCATAACTGCATCAGGAGACGTGTAATGAACAGCAAGATGACTGGGACTTGGCAAATAGCGGCGGCCTTCGTGCTGGTCTTGCTCCTTTCCGCTGGGGCCGTGGCGGATTCGGACACGGTGTCGTATCAGGGCGTATTACGCAATGACACACTCGAGCCCGTGGACGACGGCGCCTACGCGATGGAATTCTCGCTCTGGGACGCCGAAACGGACGGCAACCAAATCTGGGGGCCGGAGTCGCATACAAACGTGACAACCACGAACGGCATGTTTTCCATCTACCTCGGCAGCGATGTGTCGCTAGGCACGGTCTTCGCCGATAATAGCGCGCTCTGGCTCGAAATTGCCGCGGACACCGGCTCCGGCCTCGAGACCTATACACCGCGCATCCCGCTGGCGAGCGTGCCCTACGCGCAATACGCCCCCCAGGCGGACAGCGCGGCCCAGGCCGACCAGGCCGACAACGCAACCAGCGCCGACAACGCCGACAACGCAACCAGCGCCGACAACGCCGGCGATGCGGATAACCTGGGCGGCAATCCCCCCACGGCCTACGCCCCCACCGGCCACAACCATGCGGCCAGTCAGATTACATCGGGGGTGTTAAACATCAACCGGCTGCCGGTGGGCACCGGCTCGGACCAAGTGGCCCAGGGCGACCATCGGCACACCAACCTGCCTTACTTCATCGGCCAGGTCGGCAACCAAACCGATGGCGTCAAGACGCTGAATCAACAGGAAGCCAGCGGCATCACCCTGAGCGGAGGCACGCAACTGGTGGCCCCCGTCGCCGGCCGCTACTACGTCCACTTCCAACAGTTGTTCAGGAACAATGGTGGCGGCTCCTACCTGCGTCTCCAGCGCAATGGCGTCACGCAGGCGGAGGCCTACCTAGCCAATGACGCGTTTCGCGACATGATTGTGGCGCGTATTGTCAACATGGACGCGGGCGACACCATCCGCTTTCGAATCGACAACGCCGTGGCCGAAACCTGGGACGGTGGACATAGCACGGTCAGCATGTACCTGATGGACTAGCGAATACATGCACGTGTTTTCATAACTTTTTTCGGGAGATACACTATGAACAGCAGGATAACCTGGACCGGCCGCGCGCTGGCAGCATTTGCGCTGGTGACGCTGTGCGCCGCAGGCGCGATGGCCGACTCGTCCACGGTGATATATCAAGGCGTGCTACGCACCGACTTGCAGATTCCCGTGGCGGACGGCGACTACGCGATGGCGTTCTCGATCTGGGACGCAGAGACGGGCGGCACCCAAGTGTGGGGCCCCGAGCAGCATAACAGCGTTTCCACCGCCAATGGTATGTACGCTGTCTACCTCGGCGGCGACGTACCGCTGGGAACCCTTTTCGCAGACCACAGTGCACTCTGGCTCGAGGTTTCGGCGGACATTGGCAACGGACAGCAGACCTATGGGCCGCGCGCGCCGCTGGCCAGCGCACCCTACGCCAAACACGTGAAGCGCACCAACAGCGTGGTACATGCGGACACCGCCACCCACGCCACCAACGCCGCCAACGCCACCAACGCCACCAACGCGGATAATGCGGACAACGCCGACAATCTGGGCGGCAACCCCCCGTCGGCGTTCTCGCCCGCCAGCCACGAACATGCGGCCAGCGACATAACATCCGGCGCATTGAACATCGACCGGCTGCCCGTGGGCACCGGCTCGAACCAGGTGGCCCGGGGCGACCATCGGCACATGGACCGGCCGTACTTCGCGGGCCGGGCCGGAGCGGAAACGTCGGGCTACAAGAGCCTCTCTGCGAGCGACGCCAACGGGATCACGGTATCTAACGGCAACCGCCTGGTGGCCCCGGTAGACGGGCGGTATTTCGTGCACTTTCAGCAACTGACGCAAACCGACACTCAATCCACGTATCTCCAAATGCACCGAAATGGCAACGTCTTGGCGTATGGATATATGCCCAGCGGCATTTCTCACCGGGACATGATCGTGGCGCGTGTTGTCAACATGAACGCCGGCGATTACATCCAGTTTTATGTGGCCACCAACGTACAGAATCATGCCTGGAGCGGGAACCACTCTTCCGTCAACATGCGCCTTATCAGCTATTGACTCGAAACAGGAATACAACAACAACCATGTGCCTGATGCCGCGGAAACCGCGTGAGAGTGCGCGTTGGTTCCCGAAGCGGAAAGAACCGGCGGCGGCGCGTGCGTGTCTGTTTTTTTGAGAATAGGAGATGTGATGACTAACCGGATGTCCAAGAGAACGCGGTTCCCCATGCTGTTGGGAATTCTGCTCATTGTGCTGTGCCCCGCGCTGGCAACCGCCCAAGACGAAGAGGTCACGCTGACCGTCATTGTCGAGGGCAATGGGAGCGTGGACCCGCCAGAGGGCACCCATACGTACGCGCCTGGGGCGTTTGTTTTTCTTACCGCCAGCGCGGACCCGGGCTGGGGCTTCTCTCACTGGGAAGGCGCCCTTGACGGCACAGACCCGAGCTCGCAGTTCCTGAGCATGGATTCCGACAAGACCGTGACCGCCGTCTTTCTCGAGGGGGGCTATCCGCTGACCATCGAGATTATCGGCCAGGGGTTCACCAACCCATCCCCCGGCACCTACCACTACCTGGAAGATGCCGTGGTCTCGGTATCGGCCAGCGCGGACCCCGGCTGGAACTTTGCCCGCTGGGAGGGCGATGTCAGCAGTTCGGAGTCATCCATCGACATTACGATGGACGCGGCGAAGACCGTCACCGCCGTATTCACCTCGCCGTCCGACACCACGCTCACCATGGCGGTCGAAGGCGAGGGCACCACCGTGCCCGCCGAAGGCGCCCATGCGTATCCGGAAGGCGGTTCCGTCTCCATTGAAGCAATCCCCGAAACCGGCTGGGCGTTCGACCATTGGGAGGGGGACCTGGAGGGCGATCAGAATCCCGCCAGCATCACCATGGATGCTGACAAGAGTATCACCGCGGTGTTTGTCGAAGCCTACATACTCACGGTAATTGCCGATGGAAACGGCACAGTCGAGCCGTCCGCCGGCACACATAATATCGAGACCGGCGGCGAAGTGACCCTCACCGCAACACCTGCCGAAAACTGGCGTTTCGACCGTTGGGAGGATGGTCTCGAAGGCGCCGAGAATCCAGCCACCCTGGTTATGAATGAAGATACGACCGTGACCGCCGTGTTTGTCGAATTGAACGTCTACACCTTGTTTACTTCCGTAACCGG
Organism: uncultured Nitrospirales bacterium; assembly: GCA_964569295.1. Lineage (GTDB taxonomy): Bacteria > Hydrogenedentota > Hydrogenedentia > Hydrogenedentales > JAGMZX01 > CAZMVU01. Next base: position 19,046 of record CAZMVU010000021.1, on the reverse strand, counting down.
GCAGGGCAGCATCTCCCCACCACCGATCGCCACGGACTTCTGGGAAGGCGAAACCGTCGAGGTGAGCGCCACCCCCGCCGAAGACTGGACCTTCGACCATTGGGAAGGCGACCTCGAGGGCAATGAAAATCCGGCGAGCTTGGTCATGGACGCGGAGAAGTCCGTGACGGCCGTGTTCGCGGAACCGTCTGGCGAAGGCGAAGGCGAAGGCGAAGGCGAAGGTGAAGGCGAGGGTGAAGGCGAGGGCGAGGGTGAGGGTGAAGGCGAGGGCGAGGGCGAGGGCGAGGGCGATCCTTGTGAAACCGCGCAACACAGCGCCGACCAGGATATGGACAACATGATCAGCCTCACCGAGTTACTCCGTATTATCCAGTTCTTCAATTCCGGCGGCCTCCACTGCGCCGAGTCGCCTGACGCCACCGAAGACGGTTACCTCCCCGGCCCTGGGGAAGAGCGGGACTGTTGCCCCCATGACAGTGACTACAATCCCGACAATACACCGGACTGGGCCATCGACCTGACCGAACTGCTCCGGCTCATCCAATTCTTCAACACCGGCGGCTACTATTTCTGCCCTGACGAAGGTACCGAAGACGGTTTTTGCCCCGGCGTACCGGAAACGCCCGCCTCCTGACCAAGGGAATCCACACAGACCAAGAGACAACACCCCACGGCTGAAAGAGTCTTGCGGCCATGTGCTGCTGAGAAAGGCCGGTCGTCCTTCGTTCGATGCGGAACAACCAAACCGGGGTTCCGGCCTCAGGCGCATACCGCCCGCGGGTGCTTCCCCCTTGTTTTGAAACCCGCAGACGTAGGGATACGCACAGCTACCGGACACACCGCTCCATATGCCCGGCACACGTCGAAAGCTCCACGTGGCCGCATACCGATAACAGGCAGAATGCCCCCGGAAATAAACTGCCCGCGTTCACCTTGATTAAGCAATTGGTGAATCGATACACTCGCCCGGATAATGCGCGGAATGCACAGCCTACCCAGGAGTTCAACATGCCGGAATCGAACCACGCAGGAGAAGCCTACGACGAGATCAATGTAGGCGAAATGCTGGCGGAATTGTATCGCCGGAAGTGGCTGTTGATTGGCATCACGCTGATCATCGGCGGACTGGCGGCGGGCTACTCGCTGCTCCTGCCCAATGTATATGAATCTTCGGCGGCGTTGATCATTCGGGATCCGCAGAGCGGCATTGGCGATGAAACCCCTACGCAGGAACTCACCGTGGAGACCTTGCAGGCCCTGGCGGAGTCGACCGATGTGAAGCGGGAACTGTTCGAGACGCTTTGGGATGATAAGGCACTGAGCGACTGGCAGGAGGAGGCGCCGGATAAAGACACGGCGTTCATGCAATTCCAGAACATGCTCAGCACCGAAGTGCGGCAGCGGGAAAGCCGCGGCAGCGGCGGGTCGATAAGTCTGTTGCCGTTGCTGGTCCTCAAGACCCGGGCGAAGAGCCCCGAAGAAGCGAAGCGCATGGCCGACGGTTGGGCGGAGATCATTGTCGAGAAAAGCCAGAGACTTTATACGCAAGGCGTGGGTGATCTCAACGAATTCATCGGCGAGATGTACGAGAATGCGGACGAGAAGTTGCGCGCTGGTGAAGACAAGCTTATGGAGTTAACGCTCGAGGCTGACCTGGATGTGAAGAAGGCGCAATTCGAGAAATCGCGTTCAAAGGCGATTGACCTGGATGCGGATGTTTTCGACCTGCGTGTCGATATACGGACCAAGAAGACGTTGTTGGAGGAGATTCAGGGGCGTGCCGATGACCGGGAAAAAGACGGTATGTGGCTTGCCGATTGGGCGGAAGATGCCTTTTCCGAAAACCCGGACCAGTACACATGGGATGAGGACACCCCCCGCGAAGCCCGAGAGATTCTGAAACGGGTAAAGGCCATTGTGGAAAAAGAAAATGCGCTGCTTGCGTTTGTCACGCAGTCGCGGTTGAACGCCAAGGAAAATGAGGCGGAAACCCTCCTGGAGGCGCTGGGAGAGGCCAACAGCCAGCTTTCCAATCAGCGCCTGGAACTTTTTCAGAGCCTGCGGGAAAAGGAAAATATCGAGGAGATGCTGGCCGAACAGGAGGTCGAGGGCAGTTGGATAGGCGAATTGCTCTCCGAATACCATCGCCAGCAGTTTACCGCCGAGGCGAAGGGGGACAAGAAGGAGGACGGTTCGGAAAAACCACCCGTTTCTCCGGAGACCCAGCGCATCGACCAGAGCATACAAAACATTGTGCGTCGTGAACTGGCCCTCCTGAAATTCCAAGAAGAAAGCGCTATCGAATTCAAGCGGGCCCAGCTTGAACTGCTCGAGTCGGACCTGCAAGAAGCGTTGCAGGAACGTACGGCGGCCGAGAAAGAGATCGCCCTGGTGGAAACGCGCCTGGCGTATCTCGAGCCGGAACTGGAAAACCACCCGAAGAAACTGACACTGGACAAGGCCATCACCGACGATGCCCTCTGGCAGGAATACTTGTCGGGCGAAATGGGCGACGACATCCTCACGCCGCTGAAAACCGAACTATTGAACCCGGTTCATGAGCGTTTGCTGAACGAAGTGGTCAACCTGACGGCAGAGCGTGAATCGTTAGATGAAGAAATCAATTATCTGGCTGTGCGCGAAACCGTGTTGCGCGATGAAATCGATGAGCTGCGGCAAGAAGTCGCGTACATCGCCATGGAAATAAAGAACCGGGAAGAAGCGATCGCGGTGCAAGAAGATGCCTTGGAAGTTATGCAAGAGTCCTACAAGGAAAACAGGAAACGTTTCGAGGAACTGATTGTTGAAAACCGCAAGAAGCAACAAGCCATCGAAGCCCTGGAACAGGGGCGCGACGATATCTACGATCGCTATCGCACGCTGGAAGAAGAGGTCTCCCGAATCGATTTGCGTATAGCCGCCAAGCAGGGGGATATCGAAAATCTGCGCACGGACCTGGAAGAGTTGGAGAAAGATTATCGCGACGAACGTTCCCAGTTGCAGACATTGCGCCTGGAACTCGTGCGCCTGGAACAGGAAAAGGCGCTGAAAGAAGAATTGCTCGGCGAGACCACGCAGCAATCCGAAAGCCTGCAGACCGAGATTGCGGCGTTAGAGCGGGACTTGAATCTCCAGGAGCGTGAAGTCGATAAGCTGGAAGGTGTGCGCGCGTCGCTGGCTACGCGGGCGGAGCAAATCGCATTGTTGACCATCACCGCCGAGAATGCCTCGCAAACGGGCACGGCCATTCTCTACAACGCCCAGGCCAACCCGCTGAAAGTCGATCCGAACCGGAAGCAGATCGTGTTGGCGGCCATGGTGGCGGCGCTTGTGTTGGCCAGCTTCGTCGTGTGCTCGGCCCAGGTGATACGGAAGACGCTTTGAGTGCGGTGCAGCACGCATTTCGAGATTGGACGGTTCACCACGGCCGCATGCGGCGGGTGCTTCCAACACCGCAATTATTAACCACAGCCGAGCGGCCCTGCGTGGCCGTCTATGACCCCACAGGACGCGTTCAATGAGCATGACGCAAGAAGCGGTGCGCATCGCCCGAAACCTCCGCACGAGGACACTGGGCGTTCACCGTGCGAAGAAGGCGCTGATGGCCGTTCCTCCCTTGGAATGCGATACCAAGAATCTACGGCCGGCGGACCAGCTCGAGTTGTCTAAGCTGCTCAATTCGCCGGAATCCGAAAAGGGATGGGAGGCCTCCGCGAGACACATGGCCTCGCTGGCCATCCCCGAGGCAACCAGCGGCGGGGTGAACCCGGGCGACCGAAGGGCCATCTATTACCTTGTAAGCGGTCTCGCGCCCGCTTCCGTTCTGGAAATCGGCACGCATGTGGGCGCCTCGACCACGCAGATCGCGTCTGCACTGCACGCGAGCCGCGTCCAGCGCGGAGCGTCCGCACGCCTGGTCTCGGTCGATATTCATGATGTGAACTGCCCGGACACCCAGCCGTGGTTAGCGCATGGGACGAACCAGTCGCCCCGGGAAATGATCGAAGCCCTCGGCCACGCCGACTTCGTGGACTTCGTGGCCAAGCCGTCGCTCACATTTCTGGCGGGAAGCGAAGAGCGCTTCGATTTCATCTTCCTCGACGGCGACCACTCGGCAAAGACGGTGTACGAGGAGATCCCTGCAGCCCTCGCACGGCTCAACCCGAACGGGGTGATCCTTTTGCATGATTACTTTCCAAAGCTCAAGCCGTTGTGGTCCAATGGATCGGTTATTCCGGGGCCCTTCCTGGCCAATGAACGACTTGCCCGGGAGGGCGCGAACTTGGTAGTCTTACCGCTTGGTGCCCTTCCGTGGCCGACCAAGCTGCAATCCAACGTCACAAGTCTTGCTTTGCTGCTGCGAAATGAATAATTTCCCCGGAGCCGGAGTCTACCAGTTGGGTTCCCGCAGGTCGGCAGCCCCGGTTCGTGGTTGACGGCGCGCCCGGAGATACCGGATGTTTCGGCGCTTTGCGCAAGGCGCGATGCGTGTTCTTGGAAGAAAGGAACGAAATGCGACAGATAAGTTTGTTCAAGCAACTGATGGGCGTTGTTTTCCTGGGCCTCATAGTGGTCCTCGGGGGGCAACTGGTGGGTTGCAGTGCGGCCAGCAGCGACGCGGGCAAGGACGAGGCGGCGAACGAGAAGCCGGACACGAAGCCGGTCAACGCGGCGGCGAAGGCACCGCTGCCAAAGCAGATTCAGAAGGCCCGTGATTTCACAGCCCTGTATGCGCTGCAAAAGGAATATGAGGCGGGCGGCAAGAAAGATAGGGCCGTACAACGCGCGCTCGCCGAGCGCTGGGCGGCCATTACACAAAATATGAAGCCGTCGCCCTTGGTGGACGGGCTGGATTTTCTGGCCGTCGACACCCGGGTTACCGCGCCGAACGAATACACGTTTTCGTTTTTGCTGCGGCCTGTCGCGGCCCTTACAACGGATTACCACCTGAAGGTTTTTGGACTGGTGTTCCCCCAGAACATGGACCGTCTGCCGGGGGGCGGGGACAACGCGCGACATCCCACGTGGACCCAGGATGTGACCAACCCGCCGACGTCGGCCTGGCGTACGGGGACATATCAGGTGGTCCAGATGAAGGTGAACACCGCGCTCGTGCCGTATAACCTGGTGCTTTCGCTGCGCGCGCAAACCGGTGCGGGCGAGATGTACACGGAAGCTGGCAACAGGCTGCTCTTGGGTTGGCAGTGGGCCTATGCGAACGAGGATGCGTTTATCGCGAAGGTCGAGGCGTGCGAGAGCTTTGCCGACCTGTATGCGCTGGCGCCTCCGGGCCCGAAGGTGTCGGGTGCGGTCGCGAAGGCCATCGAGAAGCAGTGGAAAAAATTCGCGGCCGGCATGAAGCCACGGCCCATGGTCAAGGGATTGCATATCCTTGGCGTTGATACCGAGGCCACGGGTGAGAATGAGTACACCTTCTCTTTCCTGTTCAAGGCTACCCAGGACATAACGCAGGACTACCACTTGTCGATTCGCGCCGAGGTCGACGAGAGCCACATCAGACACATTGAACCGGCGGCGCCCGGCGCCGCCCATGTCAAGTGGTCAGTCTTGCTGTACCGCGACCCGACGTCGCTGTGGCGCGCCGGGGAATATCACGTGGTGCAGCGCACGGTCAAGACGCCGCTTATCCCCTATAACCTGCTGGTCATCCTGCAAAACCGGGACGAAGAAGGCAAGGTGGTGGGGAATCCCGGCAATCAGGTTCGGCTGGGCTGGCAGGCGGACTTGCCCGAGGAAAGGCCGCAACCGGAGAACAAGCAGCCCGAGGCCGGGCAGCCCGAGGCCGCGGCAACGCCCGACGCCTAGTCGGCGTGGATGCTGTGCGTGGCCGTGTATGCCCGAAGCGGCCACCATAGGTTTTGTGCGTTCCCCCGTTTACTTTCACGAGCGGCTCGTGGAGGTGCGGGGGGGCGCCATATTGAGCGCGCTCAGAAGCCGGGAGCGGGTGGGAGCCCCTCCGCTGTGAAAATTATGGCCCGGCCCTCGGGCCGCACCGGGGAACACAACCTCTTCCCATCGCAGGGACATGCGTCAATCTCATCTCATTCTATCGAACGCCGCGATCATGTGGACGGCCCGCGTGCTGCTGCTGTTCCCCCAGATTATCCTGGTGCCGTTTCTTATCGGCGCGATAGGAGAACGGGGCTACGGCGTGTATGCCCTGGTGTGGTCTTTGATGATGTCGATTGATCACCTGGAAAAATCGCTGCAATCGGGCGTGGTGAAATACAGTGCCGGATTCCTTGCACAAGGGCGCACGGCGGAAGTGAACAAGGTAGTCAGCTCGAGCTTCGTGTATTCCCTGTTTCTGGCGGCCGCTGCGTGCGCGGCCATCTTCCTGGCGGCCGCTGGCTACCTCGGCACAGATCGTGTTATTGCGGCCTCGCTCGGCGTGGTGGGCGCCGGCGTTCTCCTCACGATTCCCATCACGCCCTATGTGGCTGTTGTCCAGGCGAGGCAACGTTACTATGTCGGTGCCATCGCCGAAACCGTGGGCAAGTATCTCAGCTTGCTCGCGATTTTCCTGTGGTTTCGCCTGGCCACCCCGTCGGTGGAGGCCGTGGTGATCATCATGACCGTTCTGCTTTTTCTCTCGCGCCTTGTTCAGGTACCCGTCGCGCACCGGCTGGTTGCGGGCCTGCGTAATCGTGTCGGGCTATTCGACCGGCACAGCTTCCGGCTTATCGCCTCTTTCGGCGCGATGACCGTGCTCATTGCATTGTGCATCGTGACGAACAAGACCGGCGTGCGCTGGGTTATGAGTGTTCTGGAATCGCCGCGCTTCGTGGCACACCTCGCCATCATCGTGATGCCCGGCATGCTCTTGACGCAGATTGTGCAGGCGGCGACGCTGACGGTCATGCCGGCCACGAGCGCCTATGCCGCAAAAGGCGACCGCAGGATTCTTCAAGAACTGTTGACTCGGGGGGTGCGTTACACGACCTTTATCTCTCTGGCGGGTGTCCTCACAGCGAGTTTACTGATGCGGCACGCACTGCGTCTCTGGGTAGGGCCGGACTTTGAGTTTCTCACGCCCTATGCGTTCACGGTGTTTACGGGTATTTCGTTCATGCTCACCTCTTCAACCGGCCACCACATGCTCAAAGGCTTGAGCCAACTGCGCACGATTGTCCATATCTACGCCCTAACTTTCGTGCTTGTCCCTGTCGCTGTTATCTTGGCTATAACCGTTGGGCTTGACATGCCGTATCTTGCAGTAGCTGCCGGACTCTTAGCGGGCCATGTAAGCTGTGGAGTCTTGCAACTGAGATCCGCCATAAATGCCGTCGGGGTTGACAGAAAGGAGTTCCTGTTCCGTGCCTATGGACAACCACTGGCCGTAGGCGGGATTCTTTTGGCTGTGGTAGTGGGCGTGCTGGCCTTGGGATTATTCGAAGGCTTGCCAGCACGATTTTGCATGACAGTGGCGGTTTTGGGGTTGCTTGCCGCCGGTTGCTATCTCTTTGCTGCAACCCGCGCTGAACGCCAACAAGTCATGTCACTCATTAATGCGGTAGCGGCAAGACTCCCGAGCCCGAAAAGGAAGGTCGCGAAGTGAGACTGGCGCGTAAAGGAAGAAACAGCGAAGTGAACGACGCCCTGACAACCAAAGACACATGGGAGTCTGTCTGGTCTGATGTGCATTTGCCCGTAGTGGCAAAACCAGTGCATGACCTGCAACGGCAATTGAAACGGCATCTGCCGCAGGGATCGGCCTGTTCATTCATCGAGATCGGGTGTGCGCCTGGCGGATGGATGGCGTATTTCTCCCGGGCGTTCGGATATCGCGTGGCGGGCCTGGAATATGCAGAGCACGCGGCAGAAACAACGAAGAGGAATATGGAACTTCTTGGCATGGATGCCGAAGTGCTGGTGAAGGATTTCTTCGCATATGAGTGCGGGGACAGCCAGTACGACGTTGTGTTTTCGAAGGGCTTCATTGAGCACTACCCGAATCTGACACCCGTAGTGGCGAAAATATGCCTTTTGTCCCGGCAGTATGTGGTGACCATCGTCCCCAATTTGTACGGTGTCAATGGGTTCCTAAGCAAAGTCCTGCGGCCGGCCGTATATGCAGAGCACCACCCCATTGATGCCGCGCTGCTCGAATCCGAACACAGGAAATGCGGTCTTGAAACCATGTTCTGCAACTACGTGGGCGGTGTCCGCTTGATCATGCCTGCGGGCCGTACTGTATTCTTCAAGCGCCACAAGAACTTGGCAAAAGCCGTCAATTTCCCGGTACGTGTATTCAACCGCTTATCGATGCTGGTGGGCCGCGCCTTGGAATTCACTCCCCGGCAGCGTGCCACTTCCCAGTATATTCTTTACATTGGCCGGAAGCCAGCGCCGGACACTGGGCCGGGCAATGCCAATGAAGATGCTCCATGACTCAAGCTTGCGCCATATACTTCGCGTGTAGACGGCTGGAAAAACTTAGAGTCACTGGAAGGGAGTGATACGCATGGTGAGGATTCTCATAGGCGGCGACACCTTTCCGGGCGGGTGCAATCTTCCTTGCTTCGAGCAGGGCGATGCGCACGCCCTCTTGGGCGGTCTGTTGCCGGAATTCGAAGCGGCGGACCTGCGCCTGGTGAACCTCGAGTGTCCCCTCATCGATGCGGAAACGCCCATCAGCAAGGTGGGCCCGAACCTCGGTGCGCCGGTCGCGTGTGCCCATGGCCTCAAGGCGATGGGTATCGATGTTGCGTGCCTGGCCAACAACCACATCATGGACCACGGTGCACAGGGTTTGCGCAGCTCGGTGGCCGCTCTCGAGGCGAATGGGATCGCGCATGTGGGGGCGGGCGAGAATCTCGCAGCCGCGCGCCGGTTGCATGTGCATGCGGTGGGCGGTGTTCGGGTGGGTATCCTGGCGATGGCGGAACACGAGTTCAGCATTGCCGGGGCGCATACGCCGGGCGCGAACCCGCTGGATGTGATCGACTTTGTGCGGCGCATGGAAGCGGACCGCGCGGCCTGTGATGTACTGATTGTGCTGTGTCATGCCGGCGCCCTGCACCATCCGTACCCGAGTCCGGCGCTGCTGAAAATGGCGCGCTTTTTCGTAGAGCAAGGCGCCGATGCGGTGCTGTGCCAGCATTCGCATTGTGTGGGGTGCATCGAAACCTATCGCGGCGCACCCATCGTTTACGGGCAGGGCAATTTTCTGTTCGACCATGGGCCGCGTCCGGCCGCGTGGTATGAGGGGCTCCTTGTCACGCTTACGATTGCTGCCGGCGGCGCCGTGGAAGCACGGTGCATACCGGTGCGGCAGTGCGCGGAGGAACCCGGCGTGTGCCGCATGCCGCAAGCGCAGGAAGCGGCTTTTGCCGATGCCCTCGATGCGCGATCGGCGGCGCTCGCCGATGAGACCTTTGTGGAGCAACAATGGCAGGCCTTTTGCCGGGAGCGGCGGCGCTACTACCTTAACCGCATTCGGGGCAGGCGGGGGCTTGTTCGCCGGGTGGTGTCGAAGTTTGGCATGCATGGGAACCGCACTGCACCAGCGGCCGTGCGGCAACAGCTTCACCTCGTGCGCTGCGAGTCGCACCGGGAGGCGCTCACCACGGTGCTCACACAGGAAGCCGGCGCCGTCGACAGTGCGCCATGCGGCGCGGATGCCGTGCCCGGCAGCAGCGAACCGGCGCGCGAAGAACGCTAATCAGGAGGAGTCATATGGCCACGCCGATTTTTGTCATGGGGAAGCACCGCTCCGGCACGAAGTGGCTTTCCAATATACTGTCTAATCATCCGGATGTCGCCTCGGTGCAGCGGGACGGCGCGGATGGCATTCTGGAGGCTGATGTGCTGCTCACCTACCCGCAGATCTTCGGCGATCTGGGGCAGGATGAAAACTACTGCGCCATGGCGGCGGCCTTCTCGCGATCCAATTTCTTCGTGTGTACCGGCCTGGATGAGGCGGTGCTGTTCAGTGCGAAGATAGAAGGGTATTGCGCCTTCTTTAGGCATGTCATGGATGCCTTCGCCGCCAAGGAGAACAAGCAGTACTGGTTGCAGAAATCGAACTCCGTGGTTTTCCCGATGTTGCATGCCGCGTTTCCCGATGCAAAATTCATTGTCATCGAGCGCGACATGGTGGACAATATCCGGTCGAGTATCGGCCTCGCGCGAATGCATGGCCAGCGTGAGGCAAGTCTTGCCAAGGAGGTGGGGCTGTATCAGCTTTCCCGTCGAACCATGCAGCGGTATTTGAACAAGAGCAATGTCCTGCACGTGACCTATGAGGATTTGCGTGCGGATCGCGAACAGTTGACGCGCCGGATTTGCGGCTTCTTGGGGCTTCCCTTCGCGGAGGTTCTACTCACGGACCGCTATGCAAAAAACACCAGTTTCCGCGACAGTACAAAGCGCGATGAGGCGCTGAGTGCTTTTGATATTGCCCGCATAAGAGCGTTCGGTCTGTTGTTTCGGGCGCTTCCGTTTCCCGTGCTGCGCGCGTTACGCGCACGCTTCGGGCGTGCCAAAGACGACCGGAGGAGCCGGTTCATTTCTAAGAGCTATTTGATTCTGCGCAAACAATATGGCTGGGGCGAAGAAGAATGATGCAAGGGGTAGTATCATGCAGCCGTGGGTTTTTCGTGGCGAACAGGGCGTTCGTGCTTCGCCTACAGGCTGAAACCCGCACTACGAACAGGTATCTTTTTTTGGCGGTATGCACAGGGTTATGGGCAGCGCTCCCGGCAGCATTCTGCCCGGCAGGAGGAACGCATCGTGCGCGTTGGCATCTATGACTTGAAATATCCGAGCGGCAAGGACTTGCCGGTGCAGCAGGTCTACGAGAAGATTCTCGCGCACAACGGGATTCCCTCGGTACGCTTGCGTTATGAGCAGCCGGATTTCTGGGAGCAGGTGCGGCGCCTCTCACTATTTATCATGCGCTTTCGCCAGGTAGACTCGGATTTGCAACTCGCGCGGGATCTGATCCCCGTCATCGAGCAGACCTGCGAGGTGAACTGCTTTCCCAACCAGGCAACGGGCTGGCACTACGACGATAAAATCAAGCAGTACCACCTGCTGCATTCGGCGGGTTTTCCGATGACGGAGTGCTATATTTTCTATGATCGGGAAGCCGCCCTGTCCTGGGTGGAGCAGATGCCGTTGCCCATGGTGTTCAAGCTGCGCGGGGGCGCCGGCTCGCGCAACGTGGTCCTCGTGACGAAACGCGCCCAGGCGCGCCGCCTGGTGAAGCGCATGTTCGGCAAGGGGATCTATTCCGAAAGCCTGCTTTCCGCGGGAACGCTGCGGTTGACGCACTTCAACTGGCGCGATGAACTGCACCGTCTGGGCGCGCTGGCCTACCGGTGGGGCCGCGGACGGGACATCACCCCCTTCTGGCGGGTGCACAAAAACTATGTGTTGTTTCAGAAGTTTCTTCCGGACAATGCGTGGGACACGCGCATCACGGTGATTGGCGAGCGCGCCTTTGGGTTTAGGCGGCTGGTGCGCAAGGACGACTTCCGTGCCTCGGGAAGCGGACGCATCGACTACGACACGGATCAGATCGACCCGCGGTGCGTGCGGACTGCCTTCGATGTCTCCCGGAAGATGGGCTTTCAGTGTATGTCCTATGACTTCTTGATGAATGAGAACCAGGCACCGGAGTTTTGCGAGGTGAGCTATACATTCCTCTCCAGCGCCGTACACAATTGCCCTGGTTATTGGGACCCGGCCATGAACTGGCACGAGGGACATTTCTGGCCGGAACACCTGCATTTGATCGATGCACTGAATCTGCCGGATCTGGAAGCCCCGGATTTGGATTACTTGTGATGCGCGCGGTCCGGTTTCGAAAACCCGCGCGCATGAACGGGAAGACCCATGCTGGATAAGCTGTTCGTCATCGTCCTGTTTTTGAACGCCACGAGTCTTTTCCGCTTTGTGGCGCCGCAGCTCGGTGTGTCGATTGGTCTTGTCAGCATCGCGTTGTTACTGTTTACCGTGTTTTATCTGGTCGTCAAGCTGCGCTATACGCTGCCGGTTTTTTTGCGCTCGGGCATGGGCGGCTGGTTGCTTGTCCTGCTTGTGTGGCCGTTGCTGACCGTGGTGTATGCGCCCACCGCCCAACCGCGCGAACTTGGCTTGCTGTTCTATTATTTCACCTTGTTCCTTGGAACGGTGGTCTATGCCGCGGCGAACGGTGTGCCGGCGCTGCGGCGCCTGTTTGCGTTGAGCCTGGTGGTGAGTCTGGCGGGTATGGCCCTCAGCGTGGTCCTTCCCAGCTACTTCGAGACGGTGGCGGCGTTGGGCGAGGCGCGCACCCACTACCAGGGGCGTGCGTTCGGTTTCTTCATGCAGCCGAACCGGCTCGCGCAGAGCATACTTTTGCTGTTTATCGGATGGTTTGCCCTGTGGCGGCGGAAGAACACCGTGCTCGAGGTGCTAATCATCCTCGGGTTTCTCGGCGTAATGTTCCTCACCGGGTCGCGCACGGCGATTGGACTCGCGGGGATTACCGCGGCGCTGATCATTGGGTATTCGTGGCGGGCGCAAATCCTGCGTGCACGCTACGTGCTGCGGATCACCCTGCTGGTCCTTTGTGTGGCCGTGGGCGTTGCAGGCGCCCGGCTCTACCTGAGCACGCTGGACGACGGCCCTGGTTTCGGCCTGTTCAAACGTATGGACACCATGCTCTCGCTCGAGTTCCTGGACACGCAGGAGCTTGTCGAGGACCGGAGTGTTCAGGAGCGGCTCGAAACACAACGGGTCTACCTTGCGCTGATACGCGAAAGGCCCGTTCTCGGGCGCGGATTCGGGGCGGATGTGGCTATGCAGGAGGATGGCCGTATCTTTTTGTCCGCACATTCGCGCGCCCTGACTTCGGCCATGGAGTATGGGGTGGTTTACCCGCTGGCCTTTGTACTGTTGCTGGTGTCGCTTTACTTCCGGCGCGGCCGCCGCACGGCGCACGATATGTTCGGCACAAACACCGTGACGCAATTTGTCACCGTGCTGCTTATCATGTTCGTAATGTCGGGCGGCATTCTGGATTTCCGCGCGTTCTACATAGTGCTCGGGCTGGTGTATGCCGCAGTGAGTTGCCCCAACGAGGTGTTTGGGCTGGAAGGCGCGGGCATGCGCAATGGACCGTTGGTTCCGGCCGCACGCAAACGCCGTGCAGCGCCGGAAACGGCGGAAGGGGCGGACAGAAAGCTGCGTGTGCTCTATGTGTTGCCCTGCCTTTCTCATGGTGGCGCACAGGGGTTTGTGACAAACCTTGGGGTGGCCCTGGCGGGCGCCGGGGTGACGGTGCGGTTCTATCTGCTGGGCGGTGTGCGTGATGATCGGGGCCAGGCACTGCTCGAGCGGCTGCGTGCGGCCGGCATCACGGTCGCGGGCATTGAAAACCGCAAGGCAGCGTCGTTGAAGAACTTCCCCGCGCTCTTCAAACAGATTCGCGCCTTCCGGCCGGACATTGTACAGGCGAGCCTTTATGCGGCAGAGGTCGCGTGTGCCGTGGCGCGCATGGTCTGCGGCGGGCGGGACACGCGCTACGTTCGCCGCTTGGCGAACACAAATTTCACCGGCTACCGTTCGCCCCGGCTGGTGCGCGCCTTCGACCGCTTCTATGCGCTTACGGTCGCGTGTTCGCCGTCGGTGGCCGGCGTCTACGAGGATTTTATGGGTGCGAAACGCCGCAGCGAAATCGTGACGATACCCAATGGCGGCGCACTATGTGCCTCGGTGCCGGCAAAGCATGAAAAGGAGGCGGCGCGTAGCGAACTCGGTATTGCGGAAGAGGCCTATGTGGTGGCCCATATTGGGCGGATGTACGGCGGTGACCGCGCAGATTCCGCGCTGGCTACGGGCCAGAAAGCGCATGATGTCATGCTGAACGCATTCGCAAGGGCTTTTGGAAACGACCCGCGGTGCCTCCTGCTTCTGGTTGGCGACGGGCCGTTACGGCCGGCAATCGAGGTATTGGCGCGGGACTTGGGCCTGGCAGACCGGGTGCGCTTCCTCGGTTTTGTGGCAGAGCCGTGGCCCGCGCTCATGGCAGCCGATGTGTTCTTTTTTCCGTCGCGCTATGAGGGCCTGCCCAATGTGCTGCCCGAGGCCGCTTCATGCGGCTTGCCGGTGGTGGCGTCCGACATTCGCGAGATTGGCGATATCGCACCGGAAGAAGGGTGGCTATTGTCACCGGTGGACGACGTGGCCGCGTTTGCGCAGTCATTGCGGCGGGTCAGAGAGAATCAGGCGGATTGGTGCCGCCTGGCGTTGGAGGTTGCACCCGATTTTCGTGCGCGTTTTTCCATGGAGAGCTGCGCGCGGGCGTACCTGCGGGTATACCAGGAAGCCCTTGGCCACGCTGTGCTTGCGGGCGGGCAGCACAATACACACGCGGCGTGCCTGAAGTAGGGCATGTTTGGCAAACAGGAGTTTGATAGTGCGTTCTTCTGGAATCCAGCGGCTCAAGAATACCCTGGTGAAATTCATTCTCGACGTGAAACCCGTCCGGGTGGTGCTCTACAAGCCGCTTCGTTGGCTGTACAAGATGTATTTATGGGGGCGGTCCTTTTGCCTGCTTTTGTTCCGGCGCAAAGGGGTGCAGAACGTGTATATGGGCACGGTGCAGAAAACGGGCAGCATGTGGATACGCACCATGTTCTCGGACCCGCGGATCAAGCGATATACCAAGCTGGGCATTTACCCGCAGCACCGGTATGAATACACGGAATTCATCGCGCGTTTTCCGAAATACACGCTCGTTCCAAACTTGTATATTGGCTACCCGTCGTTTGAAATCATCACCAAGCCCAAAAACTACAAGGCGTGTTACTTCATTCGCGATCCGCGCAACGTGGTGGTTTCCTGGTACCACTCGATGCGCGAAAGTCACCGGTTGGTAAACCCGAAAGTGGAAGCCTACCGGCGTATTTTGCAGGAACTCGAGTACGAGGCGGGTATTCGCTATTGTATCGAGGAATTGTCGATCAAATTTGCGTTCCTGCGAAGCTGGATGTACCGGGCAGAGCGGGACAATGTGCTCATCATTCGCTTCGAGGATATTGTGCAGCAGCCCTTTGATGAAATGAAACGGCTGCTCGCCTTTATCGAGGTGGACGTCCCCGGCCCTGTCTTGCGCGCGGTGCTGGACGATTACTCGAAGGAGAAAATGCGCGCGCGCGATCTGGCGCGCAGAATGTCGAAGACGTCGAATTACGGCACGCGCTCTACCGACTGGCGTGAGACCATGAGCGAGGAAAACCTGCGGTTCTTCTACCAGACAACGGGGGACTTGGTGGAACTGATGGGGTATGAAAGGTAAGCAGATGCACGTGCTCTTCGCTGTGCATGGGTACAAGCCGGCCTACCGCGTGGGTGGCCCGATTCACTCGGTGTCCGCGATGGCGGAGGTGCTTGTGGGCAAGGGACACAAGGTGACCGTGTTCACCACGGACAGCAACAACGACGAAGACCTCGATGTGGAAACCGATGTGCCCTTGATGGTGGATGGTGTCGAGGTGTGGTACTTCAAACGCCAGGACCCGGTGAAAAAGTATCTGCCGTTCTTGCCCTATTTTGCGAAGTCCATGGGGTACCTGTACGCACCGCGGATGCGCTCCGCGCTCGACGCGGTCATGCCGGATGTGGATGTCGTGCATACGCACATGCCTTTTTGCTACCCCACGTACGCCGCTGGCCGCGCGGCCATTCGGCATAACGTGCCACTCATGTATCACCAGCGGGGCGTGTTCGACCCTGATCGGCTGCAGTTCCGCTCATGGAAGAAGAAGGTCTATATTCGGCTTATTGAAAAGCCGCTGCTGGAAAAGGCGGCTTGCCTGATCAGCCTCACGGACGCGGAGACCGCGAGCTACCGGGCGTTGGGCGTGGACACGCCGTGCGCGGTTATACCCAACGGCATCCACGTTGAGCAGTTCTGGCAGTCGGCCCCGCCGGCGTGGGAGGAGAAGCTGGGCATCCCCGAGGCCGCACCGGTCATCCTCTTCATGGGGCGCTTGCACCCCATCAAGGGGGCGGATAGGCTGATCGAGGCGTTTCTCGCGATCCGCGGCAAGTTCCCGGATGCCGTCCTGGTGTGTGCCGGGCCCGATGAGTTCGGCATTCAGGAACAGCTCGGCCGCGACAATGCCGACGGCCGCGTCATCTTCCCCGGCATGGTCTCCGGCGACGAGAAGAAAGCGCTGCTCGCCCGCGCCGACATTTTCTGCCTGCCGTCGGATGCGGAAGGTTTTTCTATTGCGGTGCTCGAGGCCCTGGCCAGCGAGACCGCGGTGCTGCTCTCACCGGGGTGCCACTTCGACCAGGTCGAGGCGGCCGGGGCCGGGCTCATCCGCCCGAAAGACGCGGATTCGGTGGCGGCCGCGCTCGATGAGTTGCTCTCGGACCGGGAGCGGGTGTGTGCCATGGGCGCTGCGGCCCTCGAGTTGGCCAGAAGTGAATACCAGTGGGAGCCGCTGGTGAACAAGCTAATCAAGGTCTACGAACACGCCATTGAGGAGAAGCAGTAGCATGCGGGTTTTGGTGACAGGCAGCTCGGGGCTCATCGGCCAGTGGGTTTGCAAGACCCTTGCCGAGGCCGGCATCGAAACGGCCGGTCTCGATATCAGGCGGGGGGAGGACGAGTGGGGCCCGGACACGTTCTATTCGTGCGACATTCTCGATAAGGGCGCGTTGGACGACGTCTTCACGGCGGCGATGCCGGACGCGGTGATTCACCTCGCTGCGCGCGTGGACCTCGAGGAAAAACACGACCTGCAAGGCTACAACGCCAACATGGATGGGGTGCGCCATGTGCTGGATTGCGTGGAGGCGTGCGCGTCCGTGCGGCGTGTCATCGTGACGTCTTCACAACTGGTTTGCCGGGTGGGGCATGTGCCCGGCAGCGATCAGGAGTATTGCCCGGACACGCTGTACGGCGAAAGCAAGGTGTGGACGGAAAATATCACACGGGAGATGGAGGGGGGCGGCAAGGAGTGGTGCCTCGTGCGGCCGACTACCGTGTGGGGACCGAAGATGAGCGCGCACTATCAGCAGATGCTGGGGCTGATTCGCCGGGGCCGTTTCTTTCATTGCGGCCGGGCCGGGCGGCGCAAGTCGTATGCCTATGGGGGAAATATCGCGCATCAGTACGTGCAGATTCTGCGTGCGCCGGCCGAAAAAATCCAGGGGAAGACCTTTTATCTGGCGGACTATGAGCCGCTCTCATTGCGGGATTACACGAATGGTCTTGCCGCCGCAATGGGTGCCCCCAAGATTCCCACGATCCCGCTTCCGGTTGCCCGGTTGCTGGCGCGCACGGGCGACGCGTTGAACGCGGTGGGCTTCACCCGCTTCCCGTTCAACAGCTTCCGGTTGCGCAATATTCTGACCGAATATCAGTTTGACCTGCGCGAAACCCGCGCGGTCTGTGGTGAATTGCCGTATTCGTTTGAGGAGGGCGTGAAGGCGACGGCGCAGTGGTATTTGGAACGGGGCGATTGATACGGTTGTGCTCGGATTCGGCGTGCGGAAGTGATGCCGCGATCCGGTCCGGAATGAAAAAAACGGAAGAGGTGGTGCTATGCCGGCTATACGCCAGGTCACGGATAACGCGAAGAACCACAACCTCGACAACAACGACA
This sequence comes from uncultured Nitrospirales bacterium, assembly GCA_964569295.1. GTDB lineage: Bacteria > Hydrogenedentota > Hydrogenedentia > Hydrogenedentales > JAGMZX01 > CAZMVU01. Next base: position 1,416 of record CAZMVU010000021.1, on the reverse strand, counting down.
ACTTCTCGCCGGATGGCCGGTTCCTGTGTTACGACACGCGCGAGATGGTGGGGCCGGGGATCGGCAACAGCCAGTCCATCGAGATGGTGGAAGTGGCCACGGGCGCAGAGACGGTGCTCTTCGCGCCGGAGAAGACGCTCGTCGCTTCGGACGAAGGCCGTGCCGCGCCCGGGGTGGGTGCGGTGAGTTTCAATCCGTCGGCCATGGAGGTGGCGTTTATCCATGGGCCACCGGTAGACACGGTCGATGTGCGTGGGCACTATGGCAAGCCAAACCGGCAGGGGGCGCGTGTGCCGGCCGATGGTTCGCAGCAGCGCAACTGGCTCGACCACCGTGATGTGGCGACAAACCGCGACACGTTGCCGGGCGCGCACCGGGGCGGTACGCACCGCCATGAGTACTGCCGCGACGGCGGCCGCATCGGCTTTACATACGACGACTTTCTCATGCCGCAGTATGGGCGCACCATCGGCTATATGGTCCCGCGGGACGATGCTCCGGGCAACGCCTCGCATTGGTTTGCACTGCTTGTGCCCGTAGCGCCACGGGACCGGGCGAAACCGGGCGATATGGTCATGGCCGCGGGCGATTCGTGGGTCGATGCGGCGGGTTCGGTTCGCGCTTTCATCGGCACAACGCGCGAGGACGATGGCGCCTTCAGCGATGCGCTGTACACGGTGACTATCCCGGATGCGGTGGACATCACCACGGCGGATGCGGGCGGGCCGGAACGCTTTCCGTCACCGCCGGCGGGCGTGCAGGTGCGGCGGCTGACCAAGAGTTGGGCTTCCGGCATTGTGCGCGGCAGCTTCGATGGTACGCGGATCGCCTACTACGGCCGTGACGACAACGGTGTGGTGCAGGTATATGTGGTGCCGGCCGAGGGGGGCGACGATCACCCCGACCCGGCCATGCGCCCCGTGCAGGCAACGCACCTGCGTACGGATGTGCTGACCGGCCTGCGTTGGCACCCGGACAACAAGCGGGTGTGCTACATCGCAAACAATGCGGTGATGACGACGTGCGTCGACCCGGGCGGCACTTTTGGCAAGACGGAATGCCTCACGCCGCAAGGCGATGGTCCGGAGCGGTTCAACCTCGTGTTGTCGTATGACGGCACGCGCCTGGCCTACAACCAGGCGGCGCCGGTCTATGACCATTCGGGCCAACGCCGCACTACGTACCAGGGCGAAGATTTCCTGCAGGTGTTCGTCATCGGGATGTGAAGACAGGCCGGGCCGCGGCCTTTTGTGGAGGGCACTGGCGAAGGCTGGCGCCGGACCGCTTTGGGCGTCTGCATTATTGCGGACGCAGTTTTTGTACTACCGCGCTGTTGGTGAAAAAGTGAAGCAAAAAGGGGGCTGTCCTCGCGAGTCCGCGAGCAGGGACTGTCCCTTTCTTGCGAAATTTGGAGAA
>CAZMVU010000020.1:0-39194 GCA_964569295.1 uncultured Nitrospirales bacterium | reverse complement strand
GAGCTTACACAAGGTGCCCGAATAACTTCTTGTTGTTCTTTGCAGGAGCTGAAGTGTAAGGCACTAAAGCGTTACCGCATGCCCCATAGCGCCGGCATGGTCTATCTACTAGACGGCCTGCTTCGTGCTGTTGCGGTGGGCGGCGGGCCTGGCGTGACTTGCACGGCAGGTGAACGCGCTGGAACTGTAATGGTAAGGATGCGCGGGAGCGGGGCGTGCCGGCATGGCTACCAGCCGGGTACGATGGGCGCACTCCAGTCGCGGGTAACGTAGTCGGACACGGTAATCGCGACCATGATAAAAAACCAGAATAAGCCGGCGCCGAAAAAGATCCAGGTGAGACGCGAGCTGTGGATCACGTGCATGAAAAAGAGAACGATGAGCATCATCTTCGTGACCGCGATGCCCAGGGCAATGATGATGTTGAAAGGCTGGCCCATGTCGATCCCGCCGGCGAAGATCGTGGCGGCCATCAGCACGAGCAGGGCGGCAAAGACAACGGCGTACGTTCTGGGCGTTATTACATGGGGTCCGTCTTCAGCCATGGCGCATTCTCTCTTCTTTGGGTTGCGCTGGGAACCGCATCAGGTGACAAGGTAGAACATCGGGAACAGAAACACCCACACGATGTCGACAAAGTGCCAGTACAGCCCGAAGTTCTCGACGGCCATGTACCGCCTGGGGCCGAAGTGGCGCGTGCCGGCACGGTACAGGAGCCAGAACATGTAGCCCATGCCGATGATCATGTGCAGCGCGTGCATGCCGGTCATGATGAAATACAACACGAAGAACATCTGCAGGCCCGCCTGGCCTTCATAGGCCGCGAAGGGTGCATAGTGTCCGTGGGGCGCCCAGTTCGCCCCCGGGAAAGCGCCTTCCGTAAACTTGGGGATGTACTCCCATTGGAGCTTCACGAACAGGAACACACAGGCCAGGGCTATCGTCGCGAGGATTGCGTACATGAGACGGCGGTTCCGGCCGGTTTGCGCACAGTAAACGCCCAGGGCCATGGTGAAGGAACTGGTGAGCAGCACGGCCGTATTGAAGCCGCCCAGCCACACATTGAGCCCCGTTTCGCTCGCGAACGCGAAGGCCTCGGGGTGGATGATCCGGTACACGGCGTAGGCGCAGAACAAGCCGCCGAAGAACATGACTTCCTGCGCAATGAATAGCCACATGCCGAGACTGGCCGACTCGCGCTGTTGTGCCCACGAGTTGAAGTGATGCGCCACGTACGGATCGGATGTGCCGTGGGGATGGCTTTCACTGGTACTAGACACTGAGCTTCTCCTCGCCGGTATACGGATACGCTTCGTGCGTCACGACGATGGGGTTCTCGAAGTTGTGTGCGCTTGGGGGCGTAGCCGCTTCTTCCCACTCCAGGCCACGCGCGCCCCACGGATTATAGGCGGCCTTCGGACCGAAAAAGGCGGCCCAGGTGAGATAAAGCACGGGCATGAGGAACCCGATGCCGAGAATCATGGCGCCCGCAGTCGACACCACGTTCCACACCTGAAACTCGGGGGGATAACTCCAGTAGCGGCGCGGCATGCCGAGCCAACCGAGGATGAACTGGGGAAAGAAGGTGGCGTTGAAACCCATGAAAACCACGACCGCTGAAATCTTGCCGAGCACTTCGGGGTACATCTTCCCCGTTATTTTCGGGAACCAGAAGTGCATGCCAGCCAGGAAAGCTGTCACCGCGCCGCCTACCATGACGTAGTGGAAGTGGGCCACGACGAAGTAGGTGTCGTGCAGCGGGATATCCGTACCGCCCACGCCCAGGAAGAGGCCTGTGCCGCCGCCAATGGCGAACAGGCCGAGAAAGGCGATGACATACAGAAGCGGCGACGCCCACACGATATTGCCGCGGTAAAGCGTGCCGACCCAATTGAACATCTTGATGGCGGACGGTACCGCGACAAGCATGGTCAGTAACGAAAACACGAGCGTGGTGTAGCCCGCCATGCTCGATACGTACATGTGGTGACCCCACACGAGAAAGCCAAGTATGGCGATGGCCACGCTCGAGAAGGCGATGAAGTAGTAGCCGAAGATGCGATTACGCGCGAAGCAGGCCGTTACCTCGGAAATGACGCCCATGCCCGGGAGGATCATGATGTATACGGCCGGGTGCGAGTAGAACCAGAAGAGGTGCTGGAACAGCACCGGGTCGCCCTCGAGCGCGGGGTCGAAAATGCCCACTCCCCACACCCGCTCGATGGCGATAAGCGCCACGGTAATGGCGATGACTGGCGTGCCGAGTATCTGGATAACGCTGGTGGCGTAATGCGCCCAGATAAACAGCGGCAGGCGGAACCACGTGAGTCCCGGGGCACGCATCTTGTGAATGGTGACCAGAAAGTTGAGCCCGGTAAGGATAGAGCTGAACCCCGCCACAAACGCCGCCAGCGCCCCGAGGAAAACGTGCGTGTTCGAGTACTGCGTGCTCAGGGGCGAGTAGAAGGTCCAGCCCGTGTCGAGTCCGCCACGCACCAATACGAAGACCGCGATGACGCCACTGGCCATGAATACATACCAACTCACGAGGTTCAGTTTCGGAAAGGCGAGATCCTTCGCGCCAATCATCAGGGGAATCAAGAAATTGCCCAGGACCGCAGGGATCGACGGGATGAGAAACAGGAAGATCATGATCACGCCATGAAGCGTGAAAAAACGATTATAGGTATCGGCCTGTAACAAATCGCCCTGTGGCGTAAGCAGCTCGAGGCGGAACAGCAGAGCGAGAATGCCGCCCACCCCGAAGAATAGGAGGATGCTGAAAAGATAGAGCAGGCCAATGCGCTTGTGATCAACGGTGAACAGCCACGAGGCGGCGGTCTTCTTCCAGTTGAGGTAGTTCGCGGGGGGCTCGCTCCCGGGGATATCACGGGGACAGGTTACGGTACTCGCCATAATGCAACACCCTTTATTCGCCGGACTGCAGCGCCTTGATATAGTCGATCAGGCTGGCCAGGTCGTCTTCTTCAATCTGGTTTTCGTAGGCCGGCATGAGCGCCTGATAGCCTTCGGTTACCTTGGCCCCGGGATTCACGATGGACTCGCGCAGGTATTCCTCATCCACCGTTACCGTGGCGCCGCCGGCGAGTGTCTGCTGCGTGCCGTAGAGGCCGACGAGGGATGGGCCCCGGTTCATGTCGCCCGCCAGGTGGCACGAGGCGCACCCCAGCCGCTCGAACAACTGCGCGCCCTGCTGCTCGGGTGACAGGTTCTTGTTGTCGCGCAGCCAGTCCGCATATTCCGGCTCGCTGAGCACGATCACTTTGCCGACCATGGTCGAGTGTTGGGTGCCGCAATACTCGGCGCAGAACAGCTTGAACTCGCCCATCTTGGTCGCCTCGAACCACAGCGTGGTGTAGCGCGCGGGGAGCACATCCTGCTTGAGGCGGAACGCGGGGACGAAGAAGCTGTGGATGACGTCCTGCGAGGTCATGGTGAGCTTGACCGGCTGGTTCACCGGCACGTGCAGCGTGTTGACTTCGCGCTTGCCATTCTCATGGCGTATCTTCCACATCCACTGTTTGCCAACCACTTTGATCTCGATGGGGTCGTCGGGCACGTTGTACGCATCGTAAAAGAGCCCGGCGCCCCACACGAAGATGCACATGGCGATAATGACCAGCACGATAGTCCAGGCGACCTCGAGCTTGAACGCGTTCGGGTGGTAGGACCGGCGGTTTTCGCCGTCTTTCTTCCGGTACTTGATGCCCAGGTAGACCACCACGGCCAGCACGATCACCGTGAAGGCGAGCACAAAAGCGGTGAGGAAATAGAAGAGCGGGTCCACACGCGCCGCGTAAGTGGACGCGGCTTCTGGAAATACTTGGAAGGTCATGCCCCTGAATACCTCTTGGTCTCGCCTCTAGAACCCGCTATGTTCATGGGAAGCGTGGTGGGTTCCCTGGGCGGCGGCTTGCTCGGGCGTACGCCGGTGCGGCTTGCGCCGGCCGCGCCAGAACATGATCCCCCAGAAGCTCAGCAACCCCACCAACACGATCGTACCCAGCGCACGCAGCGCGAGGAATACTTTGAACCCGTAGCCGGATTCCGGGTCGTATCCAAAGCACAACAGCACTACCGTGCGCTCGACCACCGAACCCACTGCGCCGTTCGACGCCATGATGAGCGCCGGCTCGAGTTTATTGGGCGGGTAGTCGAGCCCGAGCAAATAGCTCGATACCGTGCCGCCGGGGGTGAGGATAATGATGCCCGCATCATGCGCGAACTGGTCGCTTTTCTCGTCATAGTAGTAGCGAAAGCCCACGGACTGGGCGACTTCCTCGATCTGTATTTCAGCGCCGGTGAGGAAGTGCCAGCCGTCTTGGGCGCCGCTGTGGAGATCCGCGATGTAATTGGCCTTCTTGGCGGCGGCGAGCTCGGGCGTCTCTTCCGGGTCGATACTGATCGTAACGACCTCGAAATCGTCGCCGAGTACGAGCTCGAGATTGTCATTGGCCAGGGTGTCGCGCAGGGTATTGAGCACCCGGTTGCACAGCATCTCGCACTCATAGTACACAAGCGCCAACACAACCGGCTTGTCGCCCATAAACGCACCCAGGGTTACCTGCTCCCCCTTTTCGTTCTCGAAGGTCAGATCGAGCGGCACCTGACTGTCGATTTGCTGCACGATCTTGATGTCTTGAAAACGCTCTTTCGGGTCCGGGCCCGTGAACGAGACCGGATCGAAGTTGACCGAGTTCGACGTGGTGCCCCCGGCCTGGCCCATGGCGGGTGCGGGGGCGAGTATGGCGGCAGCCAGCAGCAACGCACCGAGCGCCAAGCCCGGGCCGCGGCCACGATCTGCCGGGGAACCGGCGCGGTTTGCGTGGGTAGTAAGCCGCATAATCTATCCTTTGGTGTCCTTAGCGGGTGTCCGATTGCTCGGGTGATTGCGCATCCCCCGCCGTCCGCATCTTGTAAGGCGCCTGGCCGGCCGCGATAAGGTCGATGGCCTTGTCGACGGGGATGTGCACGCGCCGGGGCGTTTCCGAGACGACGCCATACGAATCGAGGCGTTCGAAAGCCGGCGCGGTGAGCGCTTTGCGTTCGGCTTCCGGCGCCGGCTCCAGTTCCGCGCCGCGCTCGATGGTGTGCCGGGACAGCCCGGCTGCCGTGTTCTGCCCCTTGCCAGCGGTAAGCGTGTCGCGATCTTCCATGGCGCGCAGGAAACCGAAGGTTATCAGCAGGGCGCCTATGATAAGCAGCGCCATAACAACACCGAAGGCAACAAAAACGCCTGCGTTGGCATCTGTCTTTTCATAACCTTCTTGCGGGCCGTTGAATTCCTCAGGCATGGGAAGCGGCCTCCTTTTCTTTCGCCAGCAGGATGCGTGCGCGCGGGTCGTGCTCGGGGACGAGCGGGCGTTGCGCGAGCAAGTGCAGGAAGTACCACAGCCAGATACCGCCCAGTCCGATGGCTGCGGCCATGGCGAAGAATGTCATTCCCCAGCCGATGCGGTTTGCGTAACCCTCGAACGACGGGACAATGTTCCAGTAAATGTCGATGAAACGCATCACGATGACGGCGCAGGCGAGCCGCCGAAGGGGAATAACACCGCCTTTCGTGCGCCGGTAGAGCAGAAGCAGCATGGGCACAAGAAAGTGAAACAACGCCAGCAGGAAACTGATTGTCACGAGCCCGCCTTCCGAACGGCGCAGGTACCAACTGATTTCTTCGGGCAGGTTGCCCGACCACACGATGAGGAACTGGGAAAAGCTGAAATAGCTCCACAGCACCACGAACGCCAGGAACATGTTGCCGATGTTTATGTAGATCTTGGCGTGCACATTGCCGGCCACCGGCGGCTCGTGATCCACGCTGGTGAGGACGATGATGGCGAGCGCGAGCAGAGAGAGTCCCTGGCTCACGATCCACAGGGGGCCGTAAATTGTGCTGTACCAAGTGGGCTCGAGCGACATACCCCAGTCCGTCGCGGCAAGAGTCATGGTGACAAAGAACAGGATAAGGGCCGGCGCACTCAGGCGTTGCATCCAAATCGCGTAGCGCGCATCTTCCGTTTCATCGAGCTTCTTGGAAAAATGGCTGTAGAAGCCCGTGAGACCCAGCCAGATCATGAAAAAGCCGGCGAACCGCAGCCAGAAGAAGGGCATGTTCAAATAGGATTCTTTCGCCTGCACCACCGTATGCCCGGCGACGTAGCCCGCGACAGTCCACGGGTAGAGAACATCGTGCGCAAAGTAGAAGATGAGTGCGAACACGGGCACGAACATCCACAGTGTGCGTGCAGCCGCTTCCGAAATCCGCTGAAGAATGACCGACCACGCGCCGCCCGCCAGGTGGCGCAGCAAGACCGTGGCCAGCCCGCCCGCAGCAAACATGAACACGAAGATAAACGCCACCAGCCACGCCCCGAAGAAGAGCTCTCGCGTGAATAGGAGCGCCGGGAGCGTGACCAACACGCCCAACACGCCCAATGCCAACGCTTTGATGCGTACATTGTCGATGCGCTCGCGTAAATCGTTACTCATGTGCGCCATGGCCGGCAGCCTCGCTGGTGTTGGGATCCGTGGCTTCGCCGGCATGCTCCTGGCGGTTGACGGCCGCGCGGACTTCCCTGCGCGCTGTGGTGGGCAGTTTCTCGGGGTCCACGTGCTGGCTGAGCTGTAACGCGCGTATGTAGGCGACAATCGCCCAGCGGTCTTCCGGCAACTGCCGCGACGCATAGCTGTACATGCGGCCAAAGCCGTTGGTCATGACATCGAAGAAGTGCCCGTCTTCGGCCGTGCGCAGGCGATCCTGGTGGTAGGTGGGCGGGTTCGGAAACCCACGCGCCGGGATAAAGCCCTGACCATTGCCCAACGGGCCATGACACGGCAGGCAGGTAATCTCGAAACGCTCCTTGCCCCGCTCGAGGAGGGCCTGGCTGACCTCGAAGTAGTTGTCCGTGACGAGGTTTCCATTCACCTTGCCGGTATAGAACGCCTCATCGAGCACACCGGGCACCGTCTCGGAACCGGTCAGGCCGGCATAAAGCGGGTGCGCCCACGCGCGCAGTTTCCCCGCATAGGCCACGCGCCCTTCCGGGGCCGGCCGGGCGGACAGCTTGTCGCTGAAGAAGTCGGATTTCTCGAGGCTTTCGTGGCGCGGCTGATTCCACATATCGAGGTGGCACCCGGCCAGTGCCAGCGCGAGCACGAGCGCCGCGAGGGGCATTCTCCATCGTATGGTTATGCTGGTTCGTTTCATGATGCGCCTATCTGCCCACAAACCCGGTTTCGCTCCGCGCGAGGAGGCACGTTCTACATGGTCTTGCTTGTCTCATGGGGCATTTCTCCAGCCCGCGGGCGCTACCCGTCCATTACTTCCGAAACCTGCACCGGCCCGAACTGCTCGAGAAAAGCGCGTGTGCCGGCGGCATCGTACTGGCGATCGCGGCATTCGATACAGAGGAAAAAGCGGTCCGTCGAAGCACGATCGAAGTTCTTCGCGTTGAAAATCGGGTGGTGCGGCCGGGGTAAACCGCACAACCCCAGTAAGCCGAAAAAGCAGGCAAACGCGGCCAGCAGCACCATCAACTCGAAGGTGATCGGGATGAACGCCGGCCAACTGAAAAAAGGTTTACCCCCGATGTCATAGGGGTAGTGGATGACTGAGGCGAAGTGCTGCATGGCGAACCCGCCCAGTGCGCCGGCAACACCGCCGGCAAACACGAGCGGCGGAATGCCGGTGGATTTCATACCGATAACCTCGCCCATCCCCTCGATAGGAAACGGCGAGTAGGCGTCCATCGCACGATAGCCGTCCTTGTAGGCTCTTCGGGCCGCGTGCAGGAGGGGCTCCGGCGCTTCGAACTCGGCGATGACCCCGTATACCTGGGTTTTCTTATCGCTCGCATCGCTCATGTTCGCTCGTCTCCGTGTTTAGGGCGCGTCGTGCTCGAGGTGGTGCTTGAGGTGGCGCATCTCGAAAATGTTGATCATCGGCAGGAACCGCACGAACAGACAGATCATGAACAGGAACAGCCCGATAGATCCGAGGTAGGCCGCCCAGTCAAACAGGGTCGCGTCGTAGGCGCCCCAGGAAGACGGCAGGTAATCGCGGGTGAGGCTCACCACCACGATGACGTAGCGCTCGAGCCACATGCCGATATTCACCACGATGGACAACCCGAAGAGAATCACCGGGGTCGTGCGGATGCGCTTGCTCCACAGAAACTGCAGAAAGACGCCGTTGCACACGATGAGCATGGTATAGGCCCAACCATAGGGGCCGGTCATGCGGTTCCACATCATGAACGTTTCGTATTCGCTGCCGGCGTAGAGCAGGCCATAGAACAATTCCGACCCATAACCGAACAGCACGATGAGACCGGTGGCCAGCATGACCTTGGCCATGAGATCGAGGTGGCGCAGTGTGATGAAATCCTCGAGGCCGTACAGCTTACGCACGGGAATCAGAATGGTGAGCACCATGGCGAAACCCGAGTAGATGGCGCCCGCCACGAAATACGGCGGGAAGATCGTCGCGTGCCATCCCGGTACGATGCCGGCCGCGAAGTCCAGCGACACGATCGAGTGTACCGAGACCACCAGCGGCGTGCTCAGGCCGGCGAACAACAGGTAGGCCATTTCATAGCGGTACCAGTGCCGCGCGCTCCCGCGCCAGCCCATGGCGAAGATACCGTAGACAATGCGGGGCAGCCCTTTCGACCGGTCGCGCAAGGTGGCGAGATCGGGCAGCAGGCCGGTAAACCAGAACAGGAGCGACACCGTGGCGTAGGTCGAAATGGCGAACACGTCCCACAGCAGCGGGCTGCGGAACTGGGGCCAGAGGGCCATGGTGTTCAGGTAGGGGAGAATGAAGAAAATGACCCACGGCCGGCCCACGTGCAACAACGGAAAGAGCCCGGCGCAGGAAACGGCGAAGAGCGTCATGGCCTCGGCAAAACGGTTGATAGCTGTACGCCAGCTCTGCTCGAACAAGTGCAGAATGGCAGAGATCAGCGTGCCCGCATGGCCAATGCCGATCCACCAGACCAGGTTCACGATGGCGAAGCCCCAGCCGACCGGGTGGTTCACCCCCCACACGCCGATACCTTCCCAGAAGAGCCAGCCGGTGGAAACCGTGAGCACGCCGAGCAAGGCCGCGCTCAGGAAAAACAAGGGCCACCAGATTTTCGGCTGCGGGCGCTCGAGTACGATATCGGCGACGGATGCCGTGATGCTCTCGTAGTCGTGGCTGCCGCCCATAAGCGGCCCCACAGGCTGTAGCGCTGCTGGCAATCCCTTCGCGTCACTCATAGTTTCCTGTACCACTCCACTCCGTTGCGTGCTGCCGGTCCCGCTGCATCTGGTTCTACCCGTTGCCGTGGCCGTTGCTGTGGCCCTCGCCGCCGGCCGGGGCCAGTTTTGCCGATGGATTGCGCAGTTTCGCCAGGTAGGTCGTGCGCGGCCGCGTGCCGATGTCCGCCAGCAGACCATAGTTGCGCGGACTGGCCTTTTTCTTCGAGACCGCGCTTTGATCGTCGTTGATATTGCCGAATACGATAGCGCCCGCCGGACATGCCGACTGGCAGGCCGTCACGACCTCGCCGTCGCGGATCGCGCGGTTTTCCTTTTTCGCCTCGATGCGCGCCGCGTTGATGCGCTGCACACAGTAGGTGCACTTCTCCATGACGCCGCGGCTGCGCACGGTGACGTTCGGGTTGCGCATGAGCCTGAGCGGCTTGCCGTCTTGCCCCTCGCGCGTGTGCCAATGAAAGAAGTTGAAGCGCCGCACTTTGTACGGGCAGTTATTCGAGCAGTAGCGGGTGCCAACGCAGCGGTTGTAGACCATGTCGTTCAGCCCTTCCTTACTGTGCATGGTCGCACCCACGGGACACACCGGCTCGCAGGGGGCATTCTCGCATTGCATGCAGGGCACCGGCTGGAAGGCCAGCTCGGGGTCGTCGAAGTCCTCGGGCGAGGCGGCCTTGTAATAGCGGTCGACGCGAATCCAGTGCATCTCCCGGCCCTTGGCGATCTGTTCCTTGCCGACGATGGGGATATTGTTCTCGGACTGACAGGCGATCATGCAGGCATTGCAGCCCACGCACCGGTTCAGGTCGATGGTCATACCCCACTGGTGGCCGCCGAACTTTTTCTCTTCCGGGTCGTACAGCGTAAATTCTTCGCCGGGCGCGTGGTGGCCCATGTGGGCGGCGAAGTTGGGGCGCGCCTTGTACTCATCGAGTCCCGCCTCGCGGATGAGGTGGCGCTTTTCCGCGCGCGTGCTCTGCTCGATGAGGTAATGGTCTTCCGTGCGGGCGAGCAGCGCGGTCTCGTTGGCCGGCGCAATACGCACACCCGTCATGTACCAGGGTTGGCCGGCGGTCCGCAGGAGATAGGCGTTGAAGCCGGCGCCCGCACCGACCTTCCCCGTATCTTTGCGGCCATAGCCCAGATGCACCGTCACACTGCCGTCGGGGTGGCCCGGCTGCACCAGCACGGCGCCCTTCACGCTTTGTCCTTCGTAGGCAAGCCTGACCACCTCTTCGGTCTTCACGCCGAGCTTCGCGGCCGTATCCCGGCTCATGAGAACCGCGTTGCTCCAGGTGAGCTTGGTGAGAGGACGCGGAAGCTCCATGAGCCAGCCGTTGTTGATCCAGCGCCCATCGTAGATGGCCGGGTCCGCGCGAAACACGACCCCCAGCTCCTGCGTGTCCAGGGGCTCGTGCGGCGCAAATTGCGTGTTCACGAACAGGCGCACGGGCCAATCCGCCGTGTCCGGTGCGACCCCGTGGCTCAGCGATCGCTTCCACCGCTCTTCGAAACGTTGGGACCAGCGCGCCTGCCAGGTGGCGCGTACCAGGCTGTAACCCCGGCTATGGCTGTCGCCGAGCAACGCGGCCACCACCTCGTGCGCCGATTTGGCATGAGGATAGAGCGGCTGAATGATGGGTTGCACGATGGAGGCGGTACCGTCGTGGCCACGCACATCGCTCCAGGCCTCGAGGAAATGCGTTTCGGGAATACACCAATGCGCATAGCGCGCCGTTTCGTTCATGTGCGACGTGAGGTGAATGACCCGCTTTTTCTGCATGGCCGCAAGCGCACCCGCAAAATCCGCATCGACCGGCGCAGTAAACGCCGGGTTTCCGCCAAGAATGAGCAACACCTCGACATTGCCGGCACGCATATCCTTCGCGAGCTCCCCGGCAAACGGGCCGGTTTGCGGGCCCGGCGCCGCCTGAATAGGGGGCAGGTAGCGCACGGTCGCGTTGGCGTTGCGCAGCGCTTGGTTGATGGCATGGGCAAGGTGGTGCACGACAGGCGGCTGGGTATCGCCCGCCAGCACGAGCCCTTCGCCGGCGTGCGACTCGAGATCCGCCACAACGGCATCTACCCATTCGGCGGGCAGTTTTTCCGCCGCCGCCGTATCCAGCGGCACATCCGCCACGCCCACACGCCGCGCCACGACCCGTGCCAGGGTTTCGACCTGCGGGTACGGCAGGGCCGCGCGGTGGTCCGCATTGGCGCCGGTGAGCGTGGGAGCGGCCTCGGCAGTATACAGCCGGTTCATGGCCTGGCCCGCGTTCTGCTCGGCATCGCGCGCCTCGGCAAAATCGTGCATATAGCGCACGCGGCCGGGGCCCTCCGTCATGAAATCGGCATCGAGACTGAGGATCACGCGCGCTTTCTTGAAGTCGTATACCGGTTCGACAATCTGTTTGAAGGCCGCCTGGGCGCCATGCACCGCGTTGTCGCGGTTCACCGGTTCGTAGGCATACCACTTGGCGCCCGGAAATCTTTCGAGAAGCAGCGCGCGTTGGCGTGCGAGCGTGGGCGAAGTCACGGATTCGGAGAGAATGCGCAAGCCGCCGCCGTCGTTGCCCAACGCCGATATGGCTTCGCCAAGCGCCGCAACAAAGCTCGCCCAAGTCGATGGGGCGTCCCCGTTGCGCACGACATCGAGCCGGTCCGGGTCGTACATATCCAGGAGAGCCGCCTGGGCCCACGCGTCGGTACGGCCCAGGGACGAGGGATGCTCGGGCAGGCCCTCGAGTTTGGTCGGGCGGTTCTCATGGGCCGTGGCCACCAGGCCGATGCCATAACCGCCGATCGAGGCGGCCGTGGCAAAGTATTGCGGGGTGCCGGGGATGAGCTTCTCGGGCTGGTTCACGTAGGGGACCAGTTCTTCATCGGGCTGGCGCGCGCAATTTGCGAGGCCTGCCAGCATGAACGACGCCCCCATGACCTTCATGAAGCTGCGGCGCGTTACCGGGTCGAGGGTCTCGGTGACCGAACTCGGGAACTCCCGGTGCACCGCCTCATCCACTTCCTCGAGGTGGGCCAGGTCGTCGAGGCTGCGCCAGTACGTGGGCCCATGCTCCTGCGCAAGCCGGCGGCGCAGCGCCTCGTAGTCTACAGGGTGCTCCGTATCTGTTGTCTGGGTACTCATAACGCTTGTTCCGCCCGTTCCTGTCCGCGTGACGCCTGGGAACGCTGTTCGTATGTCTGCACACTAACCTCGGCGCAACGGTGCGCACGGTCAGGCGCGGGATTCTGGAAACCCAGCCACCGCGCGCCTACCGGTGACACACCGAGCAGTCCGTTAGTTGATGGGTCTTGATGTCGTATTCCGCGACCAGACGCTTGCCCTGGGCGATTTGGTCTTTGGGCGGGGTCCAGCCGACATCGAACACCTTGTCCTTGGGCCGGACGAACTTTTCCGGCGCGCGGTGGCATTCAAGACACCACGCCATGTGGAAGGTTTCGGCTTTCCAGGTCAGCGGCATTTCATCCACCGGCCCGTGGCAGGTCGTACAACCGACCCCCTTCGCGATATGGATTTCATGGCTGAAGTAGGTAAAATCCGGCATGTCGTTTACGCGGGTCCATTGAATCGGCACATCCGTCTCCCAGCTCTGGCGCACCGGCGCCAGCATCTCGGAGTCGGGCAGCACCTGTGAATGGCAGCCCATACAGGTTTCCGTAGGTGGAATACCGGCGAACCCGCTATGCTCGACCGTCGTGTGGCAGAACCGGCAATCCAACCCATTGCCTGCCACATGGCGCTGGTGACTGAACGGGATGGGCTGATCTTTCGCCACATTGACCTGGGTCAAAAAAGAGGAACGGTAGACGGCTACCGCCAGGCCGCCGCCTACCGTGACTACCAGAAGAACAGTGACGAGGCTCACCCGCGTGATCGTGTTGACGCTTTCATTGAATACCTGTGCCACATGCACGGCCTTTCCTTACGAATGCACACGCCGGGAAAGTGAGGAAAAGAAAAGCATGCCCCACGATTCTCACCTGAGAAGTTCGTGAAGAAAGCAGAAGCCTCGCGCGTATTCGCACTGCTTCCTTGTCGCCCCTAAACACGGCTTTTCCGGCGGTTATTCCAGCCGCCGGCGAAGTGAACCGCGCGCATTCGACGGCGTCCCGAGCACATCCCCCGCTTATACATTGTGTATAACCGCTTTCTTGACAGGCTCTCAGCATGGCTAATCTTTTGTTATGCACCCCATAACTTGTCGTCCTTAACACGCCGCCAAGGCTACCGGGGCCTGCGGCCCAGGCGGGTATGGCACAGGCTGTTGGCCCCAAAGAAAACGCCGCTTCTGGTCTACACGGAGCGCGATCGTACCAGGGAGGGCGAGCGTACCCGCGAGCCAAAACACCACGTATGATCTCAAGAAAGCGGTTGGGGCAACCGGCCTCCCATGCGCCGCCGTTTGCACACTCGATAAAGCACTATGCTTCATCAGGTTGCCGATGATGCGCGGAATCGTGCTGTCTTTTGTTGCACATAACGGTTTTACGGCACTAACAGCGCGCAGGGCGTAAAACCTTCCCTGCGCGATCGTGTTCCGTGCCAAAGGAATGAACAGGGTCAATGCCGGTGTTGGCCACTATCGCGCACTTGATGCACCGTCTTTTCGCGCTATATCTGTGGTGACCTACGCCCTGTCATGCGCCGGAAAGTTGTGGTGTGGGGACGGGCTGCGTTTGCGTATTATGCGCGGCCCGCTGGTGCAGCGGTTGGCGAGGTGCGGATTCCTACTCATAAAATGGTATATTCCGGAGACTGACACGCCCTGTGAAAGTGTTAAGAAACGGGGCGTTCATGGCGTGTAGACAAGAAGCATGGCAACGGGGAACTTGGCGTATGGCGTCTCTGCTGGAAAAAGTCGCTGATCATGAAGAGCGTTTGCTGCACGAATGGTCCCAAGTGGAGCACGAGGCCCAGCAACTGATTGAAACGGCACGAAAGGAAGCGGCTGAAACACAAGAGGCCGCGGCCGCCCGGCTCCAAGAGGAACTGTCCCGGCTACGCCGCGAGGCGGCGGCCCAACGCACGCAAGAACACGAAGCGATCATTGCGGAAGCCGAGCAACAAATCGACGCCACGCGCCAGGACGCTGCCACCCGGGCAGAAGCAGCACGCCGGGCCATAATCGATCTGGTGCTGCCCAAGCAGGCCAAGGAGGGCACCCGGTGATAAGCGCCATGGAGCGAATCGAGCTTGTCTTTCTCAAGGGTGAGCTTGCGAAAATGATCCCATTCTTGCAGGACCGCGGCGTGGTACATATCGAAGATGTGCCCTTGGCGCTCGACGGGCACCCAGACTACTTACACCGCATTCACCTGCCCGAGGAAGGCCAAAAGGAGTACAGTTTTCTCGAGCGGCTGCAAGCACTGTTGCGCGAGTCGCTCTCTCTGCTCAATCCCGTACCCGAGGAGGCCGAGGTGCGCGCCGCTGCACGCACACTCGATGATAGCACCGGCATTGAAGCCTTGCGCCAGGAAATTGAAGAAGCCAACCATGGTATGCGCCGTCTTACCCGGCGCCGCCTCAATGCCCAAGACAATATGGAGCTGCTGGGCCAATACAGTAATGTACTCAACATTCTCGCGCCACTCCTCGAGGACCGGGACGTGCAGCTCGGCGTGACGGGCAAAGCATTGCTTATTCCAAAACGCAATGCCGGCATCATGAAGACCATCGAAAAACAACTGTTGCGTGATGTCGGGCCCGAAAGCGGCGTTATCACCCATGGACTTGACCGGCTCAACCTCGTGGCCATCGTCCGGTTCCCCGAGGAGCAAGCAGCCATGACCGACATGGTCTTGCAGGAGCATGGCATTGTACCGCTGGATGTACCCGACCCCGAACTCACCGGGCTGCCCCTGTCGGAAGCGGCCCAGCGCGCCAAGGCAAAGATGACACGGTTCAAGCAGGACGTGGAAAACCTGCGCCAGGAACTCCGCCGCTACTGCGAGGAAAACGGCGCCCGGCTCCATGCGCTGGATCGCGTCGTATGCGACCGGCTCAGCCAGTTAAGAGTCATCGAGCACTTTGCCCAAAGTAAAATGGTCGTCGTCATTCATGGCTGGACACCGGCCGATCAGCTTGACGTCCTCAGCAGCGACTTGAAAGAGACCTTCGGCGGCCGTGCAGTGCTCGGCGTACTCCCGAAAAGAGGCGTCGATATGCACCGCATCCCCACGCTGCTGAAAAACCGTCCCCACTTGAAGCCCTTTCAGCTCATTTTGCGAATGTTTGATCCGCCCACCTACGGTACGGTAGACCCCACCTGGATAGTCGCCATCTCCTTCATTCTATTCTATGGCTTCATCCTGGGCGATGCCGGCTATGGCATTTTCATTATCACCGTAGCGGCCCTCGTGAAGCGCAGACTCCCCCACAAGGAGATGGTGTGCGACGCCATGACCATCGCCCAGTGGATGGGCGCATCGGCCATTGTCTTCGGCCTGTTGTATGCCGAATTCTTCGGCAATCTCCCAGAGCTCTACTTCGGCATACATCCGCTGTTCCACCGGATGAACGAACCGCTGGCATTACTCGGAGTCGCGATAGCCTTCGGCGCTATTCATATCCCCCTCGGCCTACTCTACGGCGTGGTGGAAGGGTACCGCCAGGGGCATCGCGAACACGCGGAGGAACGGCTGGGCATGTTGCTCGGGCTTGCTGCTCTCGCGATGGCACTGGCGGGGATTGTCGGCGTCACGCCGGGCGGTCTCGCGTTCGCGCTTCCCGTGACGGGGGTGCTGTTCGCGGCGGCGGTATTCTTTCTGGTCCGGGCCATGGGCAGCATGTTCGCCATGGGCCTCATGGAAATCATTGGCCTTACCTCGAATATCCTGAGTTACGCGCGTCTGATGGCGCTTGGCCTCGCATCGGTTGTACTGGCCGACCTGGCCAACATGGTGCTCGCGATGCCCGGCGCCTGGGGCATGGCCGCGGGCATCCCCCTGGCCGGTTTTGTACACCTGCTCAATATCGGCATTGGCGTGTTCAGCCCCACGATCCATTCGTTGCGGCTGAACTATGTCGAGTTTCTCCCCAAGTTTTACGAGCCCGAAGGGCGCAACTACAACCCCTTTAGAAAGGAACTGTCATGGTAATGGGAGCTGCTATGCCCAAAACAATCGCCGTAATGGTCCTCGTCATTATGGCCGCCATTCTCGCCGCCCCGATGGCTCTTGCCGCACCCGAAGAGGGTGAAGCCGGCGTTTCGGACAACAACCAGATGAGCGTCGGTGCGGGCCTGCGCGAAATGGGGGTTGCGTTGAGTGCGGCCCTGTGCATACTGGGCGGCGCATTCGCCACGGCAAAGGTCCAAGCGGCCATCGGCGCGGGCGGTACCGGGGCCATGGCCGAGAAGCCGGAGCTTTTTGGCCGCGTGTTCATCCTGGTGGCGCTGCCGGAAACCATGGTGGTGCTCGGCTTCGTGCTTGGCATCGTTATCGCGCTGAACATATAGCACGAACCGCAGGACCGGGCTCGCCGGCCTGCATCCTTCAAATGCGAAAGCGATACCCCCTATGGATGTGTCTCCGTTGCTCGAGTTGATGACCCAACAGGCTGCAAAGGAGCGCCAGGAGCGCCTCGCACAGGCACAGGCCGAGGCAGACCGCCTGCGCCAGGAGGCCGAACAGAACGCTCGATCCCAACGTGACGAGGCGGTGAGCCAACTCAATGCGGAACTCGAGGCCGAGGCACAGCGCGCCCGTGAGCATGCCAGGGCCTCCGCGAAAACACAGGTGCTTGCGGCACGGGACACACTCGCGGATGACCTGCTGAGTGAAGTTCGTGCCCAACTGGCCCGGCTCGCGGACGGACCCGATTTTGCCCCCGTGCTCGAGGCACTGCTCGACGAACTGCTGGAGCATGCCCCCGCAGAGGCGATCGTGCTGGTGCCACCCGCCTATGAAGACCAAGTCTTGAACTGGCTCACGCACCGCGGTAAGGCGCACATGAGGGTGCAGGCCGACCCGGAACTGACCGGCGGTGTGGCCATTCACGACCCCGAGGGGCACTCGCGCCTGAGCAACACGCTCGACCTGCGCATGCACAAGGTCGAGAACGAGGCACGGCGCCTGTGCAGGCAGATGCTGTTTGGAAAAGAAGGCTGACACCATGAGCGCACCATTCCCTCTCTTTGCCTATCTGAATGCACGCGTGCGGGCCCTGAAAAGCCAGCTCTTTTCGCGCGAACAGTTCGAAGAATTCATACGGCAGGACGATCTGGACCGCATGATCAACACCCTGCTCGGCTCGGTCTACCACCACGAAATGGCCGAAGCCCTGGCCAGGAATAAAGGGGCCGACGCCATCGAGGAAGCGGTCACACGCCACCTCCTCGCCACCGCCAAAACCATGGTGCAACGGGCTGAGGAGCATCCCCGGACATTACTCGTGATGTTCCTCACACGCTGGGATTTGAACACAGTGAAGGCGCTGCTCCGCTTGCGCCACCAAGACATACCTGCGCACGAGGCGCGCGCCCTGCTCCTGCCCGGCGCCGACATCCCCCCCGCCGTGCAACAGCGCATGGCGGAATCGGAATCTATGGAGGAACTGGTGGGGAAACTCACCGCATGGAACTCCGGGCTTTGCAGTGGCCTTCGCGAGGCATTGCCCGGCTATCGCGAGACCGGCCGTTTGAGCGTGCTCGAGGACGCCCTGGACCGGCAGTATTTCGTGGAAAACGCGGCTACGCTCAAAAACAGCCGCGAGGAAAATGAGCAACTACTGCACTTCTTTCTGCAAATAGAGATCGATTTGATCAACCTCCGGCTCGCTTTCGCGCGGCTCCGCCAAGAGAAACAGGCACCCATCCCCGACGAGCGGTTCCTGCCGGAAGGCACCCTGCCCTTCAAGCTGCTGGCCCGGCTTGGCCGTGCTCAAGATGCGGGCGAGGCCGCCGAGCTACTGAAAAACACGCGGTACATGGCCTTTCTCGATGAACTCTACCAGTTCATGCAGACCAAGCGATTCTCACCGGTCGAACGCCTTTTCCAGCGCGTCCTCATGAACGAATTGCGCCGCCTGGCCATCCTCAACCCACTCGGAATCGCTGTGGTGATGGATTTCGCCTGGCGCAAGTACAACGAAGGCATTAACCTGCGCCTCGTGGCCCGGGGCCTGGCAGGACACCTGCCGTCCGGGCGCGTGCGCGAAGAACTCGTGTTCCCCTGAACGGGGCTCAGATAACGATGGAAACACCATGGCGCAAATAGTTGCAATAGCACAGTCGGCGACGGCCATCGGCCTCGGGCTCACTGGCATTCAGGTGGAGGAAGTGCGCAATGTGCGCCAGGCAGAGCGTTGCCTGGAGGATCTCCTGGCCAGCGGCGCCAAAATGCTGCTCGTGGACGAGGAGTTCCGCAGCCAATTCTCGGACTACGCAAACATGCTCCTGCAACGCCACCATGGCTTACCCCTGGTGATATTCTGCCCCCGGTTCCAGGATGAGGAGATGGACACGGAAAGCTATATCAATGCCCTTGTGAGACCGTCGGTGGGCTTCGAGATCCGCCTGGATTAGCCGTGGGCGGTTCTCATGGGAAACCCGGCGAACCACACAACGCACATTCGACGTCACGACATGGAGTTCCAAATATGGCCATAGCCAAACAGCGAAGCATCACAGGAAAACTCGTGCGTATTTCGGGCCCGATGGTCGAGGCCGATGAAATGCTCGGCGTGGGCATGGGCGAGATTGTGCGTGTGGGCGAAGCAGGCCTCTTGGGCGAAGTTATCCGTATCGAAGGCGACAAGGTGTACGCGCAGGTATTCGAGAGCACGGAGGGCATGTACCTGGGTGAGCCGGTGACCGCCACCGAGGCACCTTTGAGCGTTGAACTCGGTCCCGGCCTTTTGGGCGCCACCTTTGACGGCATTCAACGCCCGCTCGAAACGATTCGGCAAACCTCGGGCGACTTCATCGGCCGGGGCATCACGGCGACAGCCCTCGACCGCGGGAAAAAGTGGCCCTTCACGCCAGCGGTGAAAGCAGGCGATGTCGTGCAGGGCGGGGATATACTGGGCACAACGCCCGAGACCAACGCCATCCTGCACCGCATACTTGTGCCGCCTTTTGCTGCGGGCAAGGTCGCGTGGGTCGCGGATGCGGGCGCGTACACTGTCGAGGAGCCGGTCGCCCGGCTCGAGGGCGGCACGGCACTGCCTATGATGCAGCAGTCCCCGGTGAAGCAGGGGCGTCCCTTCGCCCGCAAGCTGCCCATGGACACGCCGTTCCTCACCGGTCAACGCATCCTCGACTGCCTCTTCCCCATTGCCATGGGCGGCTCCGCCATTGTACCGGGCGGCTTCGGGACGGGAAAAACGGTGGTCGAGCAGAGCCTGTCCAAGTTCTGCAACGCCCAGGTAATCGTTTATGTCGGCTGCGGCGAGCGCGGCAACGAGATGACCGAAGTGCTGCGCGAATTCCCCGAGTTGAAAGACCCGAACACGGGCGACTCGCTCATGAGCCGCACTATCCTCGTGGTGAACACCTCGAACATGCCGGTGGCCGCGCGCGACGCCTCGGTCTATACGGGCATGACGCTGGCCGAGTATTACCGGGACATGGGCTACGATTGCGCGCTCATGGCCGACTCGACCTCCCGCTGGGCCGAGGCGCTGCGCGAAATCTCCTCACGTCTCGAGGAAATGCCCGGCGAAGAAGGCTACCCGACCTACCTGTCCGCGCGCATAGCCGAGTTCTACGAGCGCACCGGGCGTGTTATCTGTGCGGGCACAACCCGGGAAGGCGAGGAACCCCGCCGGGGTTCGCTGACAGCCGTGGGCGCCGTGTCGCCGCCGGGTGGCGACTATTCGGAACCGGTCACCCAGACCTCGATGCGCGTTTCGGGCGCGGTATGGGCACTCGATTCGGCGCTGGCTTACCGCCGCCACTATCCGGCAGTCAACTGGGACCGCAGTTACTCACTCTATGTCGAGGCGCTCAAAGGGTGGTTCAAAGAAAATGCGCCGGGCGAATGGATTGAGCGCCGCCAGGATCTCATATCGCTCTTGCAGCGGGAAACCGAATTACAGGAAATCGTGCAGCTCGTAGGCCCCGACGCCCTGCAAGACGCCGAACGGCTCATCCTCGAGGTGGCCCGCATGATTCGTGAAGTCTTCCTGCAACAAAACGCCTTCTCGGACAACGACGCCTTCTGCGGCCTCGAAAAAATGGGCGGGCTCCTCGATATCCTGACCGCCTTCTATGAAGGGTGTCAGCAGGTACTCCGGCGCACTGTGCCGCTCAATCGCATCCTCGCGCTCCCCGCCCGCGAGAGAATCGCACGGTTGCGAGACGAACCGAACGAAGGTTTCATGGCAAAGAAGGACGCCGTCTGGGAAGAAGTAAAACACGCCCTCGATAGTCTCGAGGTTCGATAAACAAGAGGTCGGTACGACTATGGCTGAAGACTACGGCGACATGCTGCACAAGGAATATTGGAACCTGACCTATGTGTCCGGGCCCCTCATTTTCCTGGAAAACGCGCAACAGTTTCCCACCGGCGCTATCCTGGACATCAAGCTGCCCAACGCCAGTGTCCGGCAGGGGCAGATTCTCGAAGCGACGCAGGAGCACACGGTGGTTCAGTTGCTTCAGGGCACGACCGGCGTCGACGTAAAGCGGACCTCCGTATCCCTGCGCGACACGGCGGCCCGCGTGGCCTGCTCGGAAAATGTCATCGGCCGGCGTTTCGACGGCGCCGGGCGTCCCATCGACGGCATGCCGCCAGTTGCCGCGGCAGAAGATCGCGACATTGCCGGCGCCGCCATCAACCCGGTTTCCCGGGCGCAACCCGATGATTTCATCGAGACGGGCATCTCTGCTATCGATGGGTTCAACACGCTGGTGCGGGGCCAGAAGCTGCCGATCTTCCTCGGCTCCGGCCTGCCCGGCAACGAATTCGCCAACCTCATCGTGCAAAACGCCGGCGTCACCGGGAGCGACGAGCAGTTCGTGATCGTCTTCGGCGCCATGGGCGTCACCGCACGCGAAGCGCAGTACTTCATGCGCGCCTTTGACGAGGGCGGCCAGGGGCACCGGGTAGTGGCGTTCCTCAACCAGGCGGACGACCCGGCTATCGAGCGGCTGTTCACCCCGCGCTGCGCGCTCACCATTGCCGAATACCTCGCCTTCGAGAAGAACTACCAGGTGCTGTGCATCCTCACGGACATGACCAACTACTGCGAGGCCTTGCGCCAGGTATCGGCCGCCCGCGAAGAAATCCCCGGCCGGCGCGGCTACCCCGGCTATATGTACACCGACCTCTCCAGTATCTATGAACGCGCCGGACGCATCCGCGGGAAGAAGGGCTCGGTCACCCAGATTCCCATGCTGACCATGCCAGACGATGACATCACGCACCCGATCCCAGACCTCACCGGCTACATCACCGAGGGGCAGATCGTGCTGAGCCGCCCGCTGAATAAGCAGGGCGTGTTCCCCCCTGTGGACATTCTGCCGTGTCTCTCGCGCCTCATGAATAACGGCATCGGGGAAGGCAAGACCGAGCCCTGGCACCGCGAATGGTCGAACCAGCTCTACGCCGCCTACGCGCAAGGCGCCAATGTACGCCGCCTTATGACCATCGTGGGCGAGGACGCCCTGAGCGAGATCGACCGCCAGTACCTCAGCTTCGCCAATGCCTTCGAACAGCAGATGCTCGGCCAGGGCTTCACCCGGCGCCGCATCGGCGACACCTTCGATCTCGGATGGAAGCTGCTGGGCCTGCTGCCCAAGGACGAACTGACCCGCATTACCAAGGACGTCGTGGACGCGCACTATGCGCCCGTAAAGACCGCGGCGAACCCCGACGAGAGCCAGGCCGAAGCCGCGATGAACAACTGACCGGGAGTCCGGACGATGAGCATGGACACCTTGCCGCCCACGCGGATGAACCTGCTCAAGCGCAAAGAGCAGGTCAAATTCGCGCAGGAAGGCGCGGGGTTGCTGAAAGGCAAGCGCGACGCCCTCCTCCAAGAGCTGCTCAAGCGCGCCCGCGAACTGCACGCCATGCGCGACGAGCTATTCCGCCGCGGGCGCGACGCAGCGGTGAGCCTCGCCTTGGCTCAGGCCGTGCGCGGCACCCCCGAACTGCGATCCGCCGCCACCGCTGGCCGCCGCGATCTCAACATCACGGTGAACACGGTCACGGTCTGGGGGCTCAGCCTGGCCGAGGTGGAGATCGAAAACGTTGTACGCAACACTGCGGAACGCGGCGCCGGCCTGCTCGATTGCTCGGCCCACGTGCACGAGGCCTCGGAGAGTTTCGAGGAAATGCTCGAACAGTTGCTCAAATGCGCGCCCCTCGAACGCAACCTGCAAATCATCGGCGAAGAGGTCAAGAAAGTCAACCGGCGCATCAATGCGCTCGAGGAATACCTGATCCCGACGTACCGGGAAGACATGCGCGCCATTGCCCAGGTGTTGGACGAGCGCGAACGCGAGGATATTTTCCGCCTCAAGCGCATCAAGGGCAAAAAGGCCGCTGAAAGAAAGGAAAAGAAACTGGACCAGGCCGCAGCAGAAACCGGCCTTGACGAAGGCGGGTCCGATATGAAAACGCAGGAGTAAGCGCCCCATGCTTTTGTCCCACTTGCTTCGTTCCGCCCTCATCAAGCCCAACCTGGAAGCAGTCAACCGCCGCGAAGCCATCGGCGAAGTGCTCGATCTCCTCGTGCAAGACCACGAAGTGCCCTACGCCCAGCGCAACTCTGTGTTCGACGAGATCATGGCGCGCGAACACGTAATGGGCAGCGGCATGGAGGCGGGCATCGCCATCCCCCACGTCAGCACCGACCGTGTCGACGACATCCTCTGCGCCCTGGGTACCGCACCACAAGGCATCCCCTTCGAATCTCTCGACGGGCAGCCATGCAAGATCGTGCTGCTTATGCTCATCCCGCCCTACCATTACGAGGAGCGCATCCGCACGCTCGAAGCCATTGCCGAGGTTTTCGAGCATCGCAATGTGGTTGGCCGGATTGTCCAGGCCGGTGACGCGCAGACCATCTACGACATTATCAAGGAGGTAGAGGACAACCCGCGCCGGTAAGCGGTCGGCAGCGGCAAACTCTCGGTGCCGGCCCGGCGATAGCGTGTCCTTTTCCGGTCCAACCATGCGCGGGCACGCGTAGGGGGCGAACCTTCTTTAGGGTGCAGTTCTTCTACTACCGATGTTTTGCTTCCTTCGGTGCCCGTTGTGAGCAAGCAAACCGGGACTCGGGTCTGTCCCTTGTTTTGCGGCCTTGGAGAAAAGCGCCGCGAATTTCTCCAAATGTCGCAAGAAAGGGGACAGTCCCTGCTCGCGGACTCGCGGGACAGTCCCCTTTTTGCTTCACTTTTTCACCAACAGCGCGGCAGTACAATCACTGCGCCCCTTCTTTATGGTTCAAGAAGTTTCCCCCGCAAAACGCGGATGAAGCGGCTACAGACTACAGACAACGCATGAAGGCCGTCACCGCGTCTTTCTCCTCTTGCGTGAGCCCCAGACCGAGCACGAGATTGAAGAACTCGGTGGTGTCCTCGAGGGTCAGGAGGCGGCCGTCGTGGTGATATGGCGGCGAGTCCTTAATGCCGCGCAGGGTGAAGGTCTTGATCGCGCCATCCGGCGAGTTGTAGTGATCGCTGATTACTTCGGGTTCATAGAAGCGCTCGAGCTCGAGGTCGTGCATCTTGTCGTCCAGGTAGAACGGCGCCGGGTGGCAATCGCCGCAGCGGCCCTTGCCGAAGAAGACCTCCTGGCCCATGAGTTCCTGCTCGGTGGCCTTGTCCGGATCGAGCTTGCCTTCCGGGGTCAGCTTGGGTGTTGGCGGGAAGTCCAGGATGTTTTGCATCTGCGCCATCATGGCGACCTGGCTGGCGCGGTCCGGCAGGTTCACGCCCTTCTTCGCCGCGGTCACGTGGTCGCCGTCGAAGTAGGCGGTGCGCTGCTCGAACTCGGTGAAGTCCTCGACCGACCGCAGTGAGCGCTTCGACCCATGAATCTGCTGGTTGAACAGCCCGCGCAGGCTCACGGTATCAAGGCGCATGCGTGCAGCCTGGGGCCGGGTATCCGGGTTGAGGTGGAAAGCGGCGTTCGTGTGGCCGTTCGTGTGGCAGTCGAAACACGTCACGCCAAGACTGGGCCGCGCGACCTTGCGATCCTCCGTCTGGTTGAACTGCTGCTGCGGGAAGGGGGTCAGGAGCAACCGCATGCCTTCCATTTGCACGGGGGTAAGGATGCCCCGGAAAATCTCGTAGTAGTTGTCGATACTCAAGACCTTGCCCTGCGACACATCGCCGAGGTCCGGGCGCGTGGTAAGAAAGATGGGGGGCGGAAACTCGGGTGTAAGGTGGTCCGGGATATCGAACTCGATATCGAAGCGCAAGAGGTCACGGCCCTCGAGGGTCTCCATGCCCTCTATCTGGTTGTCGGGAAACACCTGCCCGCCCGCTACATGGTCCGCATGGGGCAAGGGACGGAACCCCATGGGGAACAGGTTCTGCTCCTTGATCTCGGCGGGCGTCATCTCGTTCAACTCGTCCCACGTCACGCCCTCGGGCAGCTTCACCCGCACGCCCTGTTGCACCGGCTTGCGCCCAGCCGACATCATCACGTCCGAGGGGTTGTCGCTCAGGTCGTAGCGGCGGTCGAGCAATTGCTCCTGGCGCTGCATGAGCGCGTCCTTTTTCGCCACGTCCGCCGCCATGATCTCAGCAAACGGCGTATCGGCCACCACCGGCAGGAAGGTATTGCGCGCGAATGGCATGTCCGCCTGCGGGTCTTTGATGTCGTCCACCGCCGTAGCGGCTTTCATCTCTGCGTCGGTCTGCCCATGGGCCGGCAAGGCAACAAGCAGCATACTGACGGCAAGCGCCACCACGCTGGCCACAAGCAACGCCGAAAAAGCCCGGGGTTTGGATATGTCATGTGTAGGCATGTGAAAGTCTCCCTTGCGTTGCAGTGCTGCTGCGCGCCAGCCGGCTGACAAGTGCCCCGGCGCAAGCGGCGCCCCCGCTGGAAACGGCCTTCATAGCGGCAACACGCACCCTCTTCGTAATCTGGCACGCAGATGCAATTTTCATTCCACACGCCACCGCGCCTGTGCATGGGTGTGTTCGGGGCACCATCCGCCTGGGCGCCTTTGCCGCCGTTTCGATTCTCTACACATGCGGGGCCTTTTGATACATCCGCTTTCCGGGTATACTGAATCCTTTGGCACGTGGTCATGGCTATGCGTGTCCGGGCATACAACACGGGGGTACGGTTATGTTCGCTTCGATTGACACAGCGGCCGAAAAGACATCGCCCACGGCGCGTATGCGCGCGCGCTATCAGGAGGGACCGGCGTACATTTCGGTTGACCGCGCGCGGTACTACACCGAGTCCTGGCGCGAAACGGAAGACGCGGGGCTGCCGTTGCCGGTGCGTATAGCGGAGGCCATGCACCATGTGTACGCGCATATGCGTCACCATGTCGAGCCGGAAGAACAAATCGCCGGCTATTGGACGGAGCATTTTCTCGGTGTGCCGTTGGATATCGAGCGGGGTGTGTTCAACGACGTGCTCGCGGCGGAGCTGAAGAAAAGCACGCTGGTGCGGTTTCGTATGCGTTCTGCGGCGAAGGCGGTGGGGTACCTGTTGCGCAAGGGCACGTTCGCCCAGTTCGTGCGCAACCAGCGGCGTGTGCGGGCGGGTGGTGCGCCGCCGCTGAACATGGAACTGAAAACCATGGCCACCCGCGCCATCAACGCATGGCAGATCGCACCGGCAGATCGCAAGCTGCTGCTGCGCGACCTGCTGCCTTACTGGCGCGGGCGGTGCGTGGTGTCGCACCTGCACAAGGCGCTGCTCGCTTCGGGCCTGTACTCGCGCGACATGCACGACTTTATCACCGGGCTGCCGGGCAACACCTCGCGCCAGGTGATGCTCATCAACAGCGCGGCAAGCATTGCCACGCTGCAAGGGCATGTCATCCTCGACTACGGGCCGGTACTCCGTGAAGGGCTCGAAGCGCTCCATGCGCAGGCGACCGCCCTTGCGGAGCACGCCCCCGCGCAGCAGCGCCCCTTCTTGCAAGCAAACGCGCGCGCCCTCGAAGGGGTGCAGCTTTTCGCAACCCGGCTGACGCAGGCGGTCGCACGGGCGGCGGACCAGGCCCAAAACTCCGGTACGGCAAGGAACCTGCACGAACTGGCGGCGGTGTGCGCCCGGGTTCCCGCGCAGCCTGCACGCACCTTCCGTGAGGCGGTGCAGGCCTTGTGGACGGTGAAGACGGCGGTCGAGCTGGCGCACCCGGTAAACCTGCACTGCTTCGGGCGGCTCGACCAGATGCTCTACCCCTACTACCGCGCCGACCTCGATGCGGGGCGTACCACACCCGGCCAGGCGCGCAGACTCCTCGATGAGCTGTTGCTGAAGATCATGTCGCAGAACGTGCGGCCCGAGTCCAACATTCTGGCGAATTTTTATCACCGGTTCCTCGGGTCGTCGCCGGTGACCCTCGGGGGCGTGGACGCCGAGGGCAACGACGCCACGAATGAGCTCACCTACCTCTTTCTCGACGCCGCGCACAGCTCGAAAGCCATTACCAATGTGTCCGTGCGCGTACACCCGGATACGCCCGATGCCTTGCTCGAGCGGGTGGCGGCCTACCTTGCCGAGGGCACCTCGAGCTTCTCGTTGTTCAACGACGACACGCACGTCGAGGCCATGCGCCGCCGCGGTTTCACCCCCGCAGACGCGCGCGATTACGCTGTGATGGGCTGCGTCGAGACCACCTGCCCCGGCAAGACGGGCGCCATGAGCGCGAACGCCCTGTTGTTGGCGAAACTGCTCGACATGACCCTGCGCGACGGCGCAACCATGACCATCGCCGGGCCCCTGCGGCACGAGGGCGCCCGCACCGGCAAGCCAGAGGAATTCGCCGATTTCGAGGATCTGATCGCGGCCTTCTTTGCGCAGGGGAAAGACGCCATTGCCAAGGTGGTCACCGCGTCGAATCTCCGTGATCGCATCTATGCCGAGCACCAGCCGGCGCCGTTCATATCGGCCTTTATGGAGGGCTGCCTCGAATCGCGCTGCGATGTCACCGCCGGCGGCGCGCGCTACGACCTGAGCGGCATCTCGCTTATCAACAGCATCGCCAACGTGACCGACGCGCTGCTGGTTATCAAGCGGCTCGTCTACGAGGAGAAACGCTATACCTTCGCCGACTTACTCGCGGCGCTCGATGCAAACTTCGAAGATCATGAAGAACTGCATGCGGCCATGCGCGATGTGCCGGACCGTTGGGGCAATGGCCAGCCCGAGGCCGACGCTTTGGCGCGCCGGATCATGCAGGGGCTGCTTGATGAGATCGCGCACTATACCAACTACCGGGGCGGCCCGTTCGTGCCCTATGTCATCAGCATGATCACGCATACCTTCGAGGGCCGCATTTCGATGGCGACACCCGACGGGCGGCGCGCCGCCACACCCTTTGCCGCGAGCTGCAACCCGGCGAATGTCGAGCGCAACGGCGTCACGGGGGCGTTGCTCTCGGTGGCCGCCCTGCCCAATGCCGGCCTCATGGGCGCCGCGGTGAACGTGAAGTTTCACCCGAGCGCCCTCGGCGCCACCCCGCAAGCCCGTGCCAAGTGGGTGGCCCTCGTGCGCACCTACATGCGGCTGGGCGGCGCGCAACTGCAACCAACCGTCGTGAGCGGCGCCATGCTGCGCGCGGCCCGGGAACA
This sequence comes from uncultured Nitrospirales bacterium, assembly GCA_964569295.1. GTDB lineage: Bacteria > Hydrogenedentota > Hydrogenedentia > Hydrogenedentales > JAGMZX01 > CAZMVU01. The sequence continues at coordinate 11,178 of CAZMVU010000020.1, read as the reverse complement.
CCCGGACCAGTACCGCGATCTCATCGTGAAGGTGGGCGGCTACAGCACCTACTTCGTCGATCTCGGGCATGAAATCCAGGACGAGATCATCGCGCGCACGGAGCACGGGTAGCGCGTGCAGGGCGTTATCTTCGACATACAGCACTACGCCGTCTACGACGGCCCGGGCATCCGCACCGCCGTGTACATGAAGGGGTGTCCGTTGCGGTGCTGGTGGTGCCACAACCCCGAGTCGCAGCGGCGGGAAATCGAAGTCGTGTACCGCGAAGATCGCTGCGCCGGCTGTGGGGCATGCGTCGAAGCGTGTCCGCAGCAGGCGTTAACGATGGCCGGGGGGCGCGTTCTGCGCGATCCCAACCGCTGTACGCTCTGCCGTACCTGCGTCGATGCCTGCCGCACAGGCGCGCGGGAGGCGGCGGGCATGGCGATGCGCATCGACGAGGTGATCGCGCGCGTCTCGCGGGACAAGCCCTTTTATGACGCATCGGGCGGCGGCGTGACCATCACGGGCGGCGAACCCACAGCCCAACCGGACTTCCTCCGAGCCCTCATCGAGGCGCTTCACGCAGAAGCGATGCACACGGCCATCGAAACCTGCGGCCAATTCGCCCCGGCGCTCGTCAACGACTTGTGCGCGAAAACCGACCTGTTCCTGTTCGACTTGAAACACATCGACGCCGCGCAACACCGTGCGCAGACAGGCGCCACGAACGAGACCATCCTCGCGAACTTCAAGGCGTTGCTCGCCCGCGTGGGCCGCGCGCGGCTCTTGCCGCGGATCCCGCTCATACCCGGGTTCAACATCGGCCGCGAAACCATCGAGCAGTTGGCCCTGTTCCTCGCCGGCGCTGGCTATGCAGGCCCCGTTGACCTTATGCCGGGCCATGGCTGGGCACGCGACAAATACGTGCGTCTCGGGCGCAGCCATGATTTTCATCCAGTGCGCACACCCGGAAAAGACACCATCGATCGCGTAACAGCCACGTTCCAGCACCATGGCCTGCAAGCGCGCGTGCAAGCGTAAGCAGAAAAACCGTAATTCTTGAGCCGTATGGTGCAAGAGGGCGCACATATTCCGCCAAGCTGTTGCGTGACAGCGAATACCAGCGTGCGACGGAGATCGCCATGCTGTTGGCGCTACTTTCGACTGCGGTGGCTTGCCACCGCTTTTGCGCGCGTGGGCTGAAATGCATGCGTTTGTCCAAGGCGGGCGAGCAACCGTACGCAGTCACCAGCGGTGTCCTTGAATCCTTCTCGGGCTCATGAGCAGGCCACTTGGGCTGGAGGCCACGGGGCTCTTTTCTCCCGGCTTGCGCGCCAGCGTCTACCCACGGCCTTTGCGGGAAAAGCGGTGGCAAGCCACCGCACTCCAAAGGACGCCTACATCGTGACTCATAGAAACAGCGGGTGAGCCAGAACCGCTACCCGCGCTAATACCAGGGAGTTGTATGACGTATGGGAAACGGCTCACGGCAAACGGCTAAAGAATTACAAAAATTGCCTTTTTCGCAACTCCTGCCACCACCCGCAAATTCGCGGGTATGGCGGGGAGGGCTTGGGCCGCAGAAGTACTCGATAAACACGGCGGATTCTTTACGCATCGTAATACCCTGGCCGCGCCCCTGGCGTATATGCTTTCGCCCTATTCTCTTTTCCGGGGCCCGACGCCGGGGGTAATCATGATGTCAGGTTGATCGGGTTTGCCACGCGCGGTGACGACAAGATCGGTGACGGAACTCAGTGCATCGACTGCATTGCCCAGTACAGGCACTTTCGAGACCAGGCCCGTAACCACCTCGAGTAAGTGTACGCGGAACTGGAGCTCCATGTCGTCGTCGGCATAGTCGACGACGCCCCCGCCCTTGATCTCGTAGGAGCCGGTATTCATGGTCAGGGTATCGAGGTTCACCCGCCCATCTACGGCCTTCATCACAAGCGTGCTGGTGTCGTAGGCGAGGCCTTTGTTCTCGAGCTTGGGAAGCCGCAGGTGGATTATCTCGAGTACGCGCAGGAAGGAGAGCGCGCGGCCGCCCACGCCGACATCGCCGTAGGAACCGTTTTTCAGCCGGAGATCAATGTCGCCGCTGATCTGGCCCATGACCGCCTCCATATCGCCGAGGGGGAAGGCGGCGTTTATCGTGCCGGTGCAGAGCCCCCGCAGTCCTTGCGGTTCGGTGAGGAAGGCCTCATCCAAGATGCGCACATCGGCCTTGTCGAAAATCAATTTGGCATCGAGGCGCATGGGCGCCGCGCGCGAAACGCGGGCCGAACCGGTGATGCGGCCAGTGTAAGGCACGAGCGAAATCGGGTCGAAACGTATCGAGTCGGGGTTGACGGTGACTTCGGCCTGGACATCTGTCATGCGCGCCCGGTTGTACTGCATTTCGTCGAGGCGCACACGCATCATCCCGTTGTCATTGTCGGCGCGGACGATTGCCGCGCCCGGCGCCGCGTCGTCCGGCGTGGCCCACGCACTCTGCACGGCGTCCCAGGTCATGAGAAGCGCGTCGAGATCGAGCTTCGAGCCCGTCACCGCAGCCTCCCAGGCATTGGCCGTGCGGCTCCCCTGGATCGTGCAATCCGTGTAGCTGCCGCGTACGCGGACATCATCGAAGGTGAGCACGCTGCCGTTGTAGCGCAGGGCGCCATCAACCGTGTCCAGGCTGGCTTCCGGGGTAATGCGCCATCCCGCGCCATGCAGCGTGAGATCGGCCATGGGCGTAGCGGTATCGAAGGTTCCCGTCACCCGGCCGCTGGCGGCGCCGCCCTCGGGCAACAGCGGCGTCAGCGGCGCCAGATCGAGCGCGAGGTCCTCGGCATGGATACCGCCGTCCAAGGCCGCCTGCACCGACTCGCCGTATAACGTGAGCACGGCGTGCGTCAGTTGCGCGCTAGGGGTGACGGACCCGGTGAGTTCAAGGCCCATGGCGCCGCCCATGGGTTTGTGCAGGTACTTGCCGATACGCAGCGCCATGTTGTCGAGCTCGGCGTTCAAGGTGAACGTGTTGGTCCCGGCCGGCTTTTCGATGTGCAGGGGGATGTTGCCTTCGGGCATAAAGGAGTTCGGTAATACCTCGCGAAACGCCGTGGCGGGCAGCGTGGTGTCGGCTTCGATCACGTCCGGCGTTGGCCCATCCCCGCCGAACTGCATTGCCACGGTGAGACTGGGGTCGCCCTCGCGCCGGATGCCAAGCGACCAGGCCGGGTTTTCCGGCTCGGGCAGCCGGGTCTCGATGGCGAGTGTGGAGGGCCCATACGCCGCCAGGATAGGTCTGAGCGTCTCCGCGTTGCCGCCGGCGAGAGCGGCCCACGGGCCAAGGTCGGTATGCAGCGTGGCATCGAGGCGGCGGCTTGCGTAGGTGTAGGCCGCATCACCACGCAATGTGCCCAGCCGCTGGAAAACTATGCGATCGATATCCGCTTTCACCTCGGTATCGCTCGTGCTGAAGCGTGCCGACACATCCTCGATCTGCTCATCAAGGCCGCCGGCTTTAATGGCCGCGCGCCCTTTCTCGATCTGCCCGTCGACCACGAGATCCGGCGGCAAGAAGGTATCACCCCCGAAGGTGCCGGCGATGCGATCGAAGGTCACCCGCCCGCCGAGCTCACGCAAAGCGCCGGGCACGAGAATCCGCACGAAGCCGGCGTCAAGCTGCGTATGGCCGGACACATCGACCGTGTAGGCGTCCTCGAGAAAACGCACCGAGCCGTTCGCGGCGAAGCGTTCACCCCCCAGTTCCGAAACGGTGAATGTACCATTTTCATATTGCACGTGTCCGGCAACATGGTCAAAGACGAGTGGGGCGGCAATCCCGACCGGGGTGATCGTGGCGCATACATCCTGCATTTGCGCGGCCATCTGTAATTCGCCTATTTCACTGGTGTCATCCGCCCCCATCGCGAAGGTACCCGCAAGGCGTTCGACAGCCAGCGTGCCCTCGAGCCGCTGCAGCACACCGGCCGGCGCCCAGGGCGCAAGCCGGGCCGGATTGAGCGCGACGTCCCCGGCAAGCGCCACCGAGATTGTGCCCGCCGGGAAATCCGGATGTATATCGCCACGCACCGAGAATCCGCTGCCGGAGATATCGTCGATTCGCAGTACACCTTCGCTCACATGTACATTGCCGCCAAGGTTGTCGAAAGACACCTCGCCCGTGGGCAGGACATAGTCGATGCCGGACAACGCCGCACGCCCCTTGACAAAGCGCATCCCTTCTCCAGCATCGCCCAGGAGGAAATCCGTCACGTCGAGCGTGCCGTCGCCCTGTGCCTCGATACCGGCATCGGGTGCGGCGAGCAACTTGAACAAGCCGGTAAGCCCCGGCCCCTGGGCGGAAGCCTGGTGCACCTGGCAGCCGAACCGGCCATCGCGCTCGCGCGTGTAATCGCCTTCGAGGGTGAGCCCCGGGCCGCTGAAGTCCACGTCGTTCACCAGGATTTGACCATTGCGCAGCCAGGCATCGCCCGTGAAATCGCCACTGAGCCCCGGCGCCTGCGCGACCGTGAGCGTACCATGCACGCCCATAGCGAGGTTGTCCGGTAGCGCGCCTTCCGCCGCGACATCGAGATCGACGGCAAACGCGGGGAGCCGCGGTGAAAAGCCCAGGTTATTCGCATGGAAACCCTCCAGGCCCGCGCGGATGGTCCAGTGATCCTCCGCCGCTTCCTGCCGTGACACTTGGGCTGCGCCACGGAAGACCGGGTTCTCCGGCCAATATGTGAGCACAACATCCAGACCTATATCCCACTGCGGTTCCGTCACATCCCTAAGCGTTATATCGCCAGTCACCGCACGCGCCGCCCCCAGAAACAGCGCGGCCTCCGCCGACGCGGCATGGCGGATGCGCACTGAGAAACCGCCGTCGTCCGGTTCGGGTTTCTCATCGACGTGCGCGATCATGCTGTTCCAACGGTCGATCAGTTCCGGCGCGGTGTCGGGGCCATGCGCTTCGAGACCCTCGACACGCAACGATTCGATATCGATAACCTGCCGGGCGAGTTGCCACAGGCTCCCGCTCGCAACGACGCGATCCGCCGTGGCCATGAAGTCGCCCTCGCCGAACTGCACGTCGTAGGCGGTGACATGCGCCCCTGTAAACGCGTATGCACGCAGCGAGCCGATATGGAACGGCTCGCCCAGCTCTTTCGTGAGCGCTTCCTCGATGATGCTGCGCAGGGGAATCACCTGGAGGACCAGGTTGCCCCCGCCCACGATGACAAGGAGGGCGGCAAGGGGCGCTGCCCACCACCAGTGCCCGCGCAAGCGCGCTGGTATGCGGCTGGTCTTTTGCATGAACTTCCTCATTGGTTTCGGCGGCGGTGGCTGCGATGCCACGCTTGCTTGAACACGCCCATCATACTACAGCAGGCCGTGCCATGCCCATGTGCACCGCACCCCCGGCCGCCCGCGCTACCGCATAGGACAGCGGCGCAGCCGAACGGCGTGGTTCCGGGGCCTTCTCCCGCGCTTTGCCCGTGCCCGAATCAAGGTTCTATACTGCGTGCGCAACGTTGGCCCGCAACACGGGAGTGCGTACATGATCATCGGGGTTCCAAAAGAGATAAAAGCAGACGAGAAACGGGTTGGCCTGGTCCCTTCCGGCGTCACGGCGTTTGTGCAGCATGGCCACCAGGTGCTTGTCGAGAAAGGCGCGGGCACGGGCAGCGGTATCGCCGATGGCGCCTACCGCGAGGCAGGTGCGCAGATCGTCAACAGCGCGCAGAAAATCTGGGACCGCGCCGGGATGGTCATCAAGGTGAAGGAGCCGCTCGGCGATGAATTGGAATGGATGCAACCGGGACAGATTCTCTACACCTACCTGCACCTTGCGTCGAACCGTGCGCTCACCGAAAAACTTGTCGAGAAGAAGGTAACCGGCATCGGCTATGAAACCATTCAACGGGAGGATGGATCCCTGCCGCTGCTGATCCCCATGAGCGAGGTAGCCGGACGCTTGTCGGTGCAGAAGGGCGCCCAGTGCCTCGAGTCGATCGCCGGTGGCCTGGGTATTCTGCTGAGCGGCGTATCCGGCGTGAAGCCGGCCAACGTGGTTATCCTTGGCGCCGGCACCGCGGGCATGAACGCCTGCCACGTGGCGGTGGGCATGGGCGCACGGGTCTCGATACTCGACATCAATCCGTCGCGCCTGCGCTACATCTACGACATTATGGGTGGCCATGTGGTCACGATTATGGCGAACGCCGCCAATATCACCGAGGAGATCATGCGCGCCGATCTAGTCATCGGCGCGGTGCTGGTGCCGGGTGCGCGTGCGCCGCACCTTATCACCAAGAAACACATCAAGCAGATGAAGCCCGGCTCCGCCATCGTCGATATTGCCATCGATCAGGGCGGTTGCGTCGAGACGGCCAAGCCCACCACCCACCACGACCCCACCTACATGGTGCATGACGTCGTCCACTACTGCGTGGCGAATATGCCCGGCGCCGTCCCCTGCACCGCAACCTTCGCCCTGACCAACGTCACCCTGAGTTACGGGCTTGAGTTGGCCGAGCACGGTATCGAGGCCGCCGCCGCCGACCCCGTCCTGCGCAACGGACTCAACACCTTCGATGGCAAGGTGACGTACAAAGCGGTGGCCGATTCCTTGCACATGCCCTACCACGAGTATGCCCCGTGAGTATCGAGCGTATCCGGGCAAATATGTTGTTTCTCGCCGGCGAACTGCCGCACCGGTCCGCCGTCAGCGAACTCGAGAAGCGCGCCGCCGCCTACCTTGCGGACCGTTTGCGTGAACATACGCCGCATGTCGAAGTCGACAGCTTTACCACCGTGGACAACCCGTTACTGCTGTTCGCTTCCTACTATGCCGAGTTCCTGGTCGTGGCCATTATCGCGTTCTGGTGGCCTTTGGCCGCGGCGGTCTATGGCGCCGTTGTGTTTGGGTGCTATCTCGCCGAGTTCCTGGGCTACCGCGTGCTCGCCCGGCTCATGCCGCCTTTCCACACGCAGAACGTAGCCGCCCGTTTCCTCGCCCAGGAACCGAAGTACCTGTTCATCGTGACCGCGAATTACGACAGCGCCCGCGAGACCCCCCTCACCCGGCCCGCCGCCATGCCCTTGCTGCGGCCGCTGCACTTCGGGATTATCGCCGCCATGGTCCTTGTCATCGCTACCTGCACCGTCGAGGGGCTGGGCCTGTTCAATCCCGGCCTGCCGGTGCATATCTCGTTGCGCTGGGCCGCAGTGGGCACGCTGCTGACTGCCGCCGCCATTCTTTACTACAGCGGCGCCACGCCCGTAGAAACGCGCGGCGCCAACACCAATGGAGCCGGTGTGTGCGCGCTGCTCGAGCTGGCAGAGCGCTTCGGCGGCAACCCCATCGAAAATGCGGACATGTGGCTCGTGGCCACGGGCGCGCAGAGTTCCTGGATGAGCGGCATGCGCCGCCTGTTGACCGACCCGAACCTCGACCGCGATCGCACGTATATCCTCAACATCGAGTCGGTGGGGGCCGGGCGGCTGCACTACCTCACCAGCGAGGGTATGCTGCACCATGCCGAGGCATCACCGGCCATGCGGCGCGCGGCAGAAGCGGTGCACGACGCTTACGATGCCCACCCCGCCGGGTTCAATGCGCTGCCCCTCGCCGGTGACCTGCCCCTTGCGCGCGGCCTTCAAACCCTCACCTTGGCCGGCCTCGGCGGCGACGGATTCCCGCCATATTGGAGCAACCGCGACGACACGCTCGCGGCCGTGGACGAGAACGCCGTTTCCAATGCAGCCGCCTTCGGCGAGGCGTTGCTGCGCCGGCTTGCACGCGACTTGCCTTGAGCGGCGGGTGGTGGAATATACTGCGGGGGTAACCTGTTGGCCCGCAGGGGAAAAGTAAGGCGATGTACATACAAGACATCATGCATTGCCCAATTCAATGTCACGGTTTCACGGCGCATACCCACACAAAGGAAGTTTATCCATGAATCTGAAACCCACCATGTTCCGCGAATACGACATCCGCGGCATCGTAGGCGAAGACATAACCGAAGACATCATGAGCTGCATCGGCCGCGCCTACGCGAAATACATGCAGGACAACCTCCACACGAACACGGTGGTCATCGGCCGCGACGGCCGTCTCCACTCGAAGCAGATGTCCGACGCGGTGGTGCGCGGTGTCACCGAGTGCGGCATTGACATCATCGATATCGGAGAGGTGCCGTCGCCGGTGGTGTACTACGCCGCGAACACCATGGCTGTCGACGGCTTCCTTATGGTGACCGCAAGTCACAACCCGTCCGAATACAATGGCATCAAGCTGGGGATAGGCAAAGCCGCCCTGCACGGCGACGCGATCCAGCAGGTATACGAGATTGCCGCGGCGGGCGACTTCCCCATTGCCGAGAAAAAAGGCGCCGCAACACAACACGATATTGTGCCGGCATACATGGAAGACGTCGTGGGCCGCATCCACCTCACCCGGCCGCTCAAGGTCGTGCTCGATGGCGGCAACGGCGTTTCCGGACCCATCGCGGTGCCGGTCTTCGAGAAGCTCGGTTGCGATGTGGTGCCGCTCTACTGCGATGTGGACGGCACCTTTCCCAACCACCACCCCGACCCGACAAAACCCGCTAACCTGAAGGATCTCATCGCCAAAGTGCGCGAGACCGGCGCCGATCTCGGTATTGGGTTCGATGGCGATGGCGACCGCCTGGGCGGGTGCGATGAAACCGGCAAGCACCTGCCCGGCGATCGGCTCCTCGCCCTGTACGCGCGCCAGGTGCTCGAGGAAGTGCCCGGCGCCCGGATCATTGGCGAGGTGAAGTGCTCGCGCGGCATGTACGAAGACATCGAGAAGCACGGCGGACACGCGGAGATGTACCGCACCGGCCACTCGCTCATCAAGGCGCGCATGAAGGAAACCGGCGCGGAGATAGCCGGCGAGATGAGTGGACACATCTTCTTCAAACACCGTTGGTACGGCTTCGACGACGGGGTCTATGCCGGCGCACGCCTCGTCGAGATCGTTGCCAACAGCGGCACTACCCTCAGCGCGCTGCTTTCCTCGATCCCCGAGCGGCCCGCCACCCCCGAGATGGAAATCAAGAGCACGGACGCCACCAAGTTCCAAGTCGTCAAAAGGGCCACCGAATACTTCCAGCAACAGGGCCTCGAAGTGGTTACGATCGACGGCGCACGCATCGAATACCCCGACGGCTGGGGGCTCCTGCGCGCTTCGAACACCGCGCCCAAGCTCGTGGTGCGTGTCGAGGCCGACACCGAGGAACGCGTCGACGCGATCAAGAAAGTGATCATGGACAAGGTCGACGAGTTCAACCAGTAGCCCGCTATTACCGCAGGAATTATGCGCCGCTGATGGCCTGCCTGGCTGGTTGTCTCGCCGTGGCTTGCCCGCTACACTACGAGTGTGAACATGCTTTGGTAAGCACATGCCCTGGCAACGGCGAACACAAGGAGTGCGGCAGCATGATAGTCAACAAGCTCGAGGAGTGCCTGGGCCTGGTGAGTCTGGTGTATGTGGCCTTTACCGCGGTGGTCGGACTTCTTTTCACACTGATGCTTCTGTTCGGAACCCCCGTCAACGAAACGGTCGAGTGACGTGGCAGGGAAGGTGGGGCCGCGGCCGTGATTGCGCACAGGGCGCGCCGCCTGCCCCGCGATGAGCCGTGGCATCGGGGTGAAATCTCCAGAAGCGCAAGATTTCCCACGCAGGAGTAGCAAAGGCCGTGCGCGCCGTGATTCAACGAGTATCCCAAGCCCAGGTCGATGTCCATAACCGTACCGTTGGCCGCATCGGCCATGGCCTGCTCGTATTTCTGGGTGTGGACCAGGAGGACGAGGACAACGACGTGCGCTATGTGGCGGACAAGATAGCCGGGCTACGCATCTTCAACGACAGGGACGGCAAGTTCAACCTGGACCTGGGTGATGTGGGCGGCGCCGTGCTCCTCATCTCTCAGTTCACCTTGCACGGCGACTGCCGCAAAGGCCGGCGGCCGTCGTTTGCTCATGCCGCCCGTCCTGAAAAGGCCATCCCGCTCTATGAAGCGGTAGCCGCGGCGCTGCGCGAGAAAGGCTACCCCGTCGAGACCGGCGAGTTTGGCGCGCACATGGAGGTGTCCGCCGTGAACGATGGCCCAGTCACGCTGCTGCTGGACTCGGGGAAAACCTTCTGATGTTGCGCATTGCCGTAGCGGGGGGCGCGCGCCTCGGGATGAGCCTTATCGAACCCCTCGCCGAAAGCCCCCACGAGCTGGTCGCCATTATTCAAGACGGGCGCAAGGTTCGCGGCTGGCGCCGCCGGCTTTTTCCCCTGCTCAGCGGGCTCACCAATAACCGCATGAGCGTGGCCGGCTATGCGCATAGCGAAGGCATCCCCCTCATCTGGCTCGACACCATGACATCCGAGGAACTCGCCCCGCTGGCCGCGCTCGAGCCAGACCTCATCCTTGTCGGCGGGTTCGGCATCATACTCAAACCACGCATACTCGAATTGCCGCGTATCGGCTGCGTGAATTGTCATTCCTCGCTGCTGCCGCGTCATCGCGGCCCAAACCCGTTTGCATGGGCCCTGCTCAGCGGCGACGACGAGACCGGCGTCAGCTTTCATGTTATGGATCCCGGCATTGACACCGGCGACATTCTGGACCAGACGGCCTTTCCCATTGGCAGTGACGACACCACATTGTCCATCTATAGGCGCGCGTGCGATGTCTCCCGGCAGCGCGTTGTCCCCTTGATGGACCGCATCGAGGCGCAAGGTCTGCGCGGCACACCCCAAGACCCCGCCCGCGCCACGTATGAAAAGCAGCCAACGGAGAAAGACGCCTGGATCGACTGGCGCCGTCCGGCCGACAGCATCGAGCGGCAGATTCGCGCACTCTCTCCCTCGCCCGCCGCACGCTTTTTGCACGCCGGGCGCACAATCTACGCACACCGTGCCGCGTGCGATCCGCAGGAAACGGACGCCCGCCCCGGCGTCGTGCTCGAATGCGGCGCCCAGACGCTCGTGGCTACGGGGAAAGGCAGTTTGCGGATCAGGATGGCGTTCATGAAGCGGCCCTTCCCTTTCATCTGGCCGGCGCCATGGCACGGGCCGCGCCCAGGCGATCAACTGCCGGTGCCTGAGGATGCAGAGTGACTCGTTTCTGGTTTCTGGTTTCTGGTTTCTGGTTTCTGGTTTCTGGTTTCTGGTTTCT